>CAXTKV010000082.1:0-20847 GCA_964244895.1 uncultured Deinococcales bacterium | reverse complement strand
CGCGGTGCGCGGTTTGATGGAGGCGCTGCGTCAGGAGTTGCAGCCGTACAACATCGCCGTCAGCATCGCGTACCCGCCGGACACGGACACGCCGCAACTGGCGTTTGAAAACCAGTTCAAACCGCTGGAAACCAAGCACATCGCGGGCGCGATCAAACCGATCAGCGCGCAGAAAATGGCGAGCGCGATCGTCTCGGGCATCGCTGGGCGCAGGCGCAGCATCACCGCCGACGCGCAGACGGCGCTTCTGGCTCGGGTCGGCGGGCTGATCGAGCCGATTTTGACGGGCAGCTTCGACGGCGCGGTCAAGAAGGCCCGCAAGGAGCGGGGACTCGAGCCGTGAGGAACCCTTCAGCCTCGAGTCAACGCTGGGTGGTGCTGGCCGGGTACGCGCTCTTGGTGGCGAGCACGCAACTTTTGTGGATCACCTTCGCGCCGATCACCAACGAGAGCGCCACGGTGCTTCACACCAGCGTCGAGAACATCGGTTGGCTTTCCGCCATTTTTCAATTCGTGTACATCGTGCTGGCCCTGCCGACGGGTCGCTGGCTGGATCGGCGCTTCCCCTGGGCGCTCGGGGCGGGTGCGGTCGCGACGGCGCTGGGAGGGTTGCTGCGGCTGATCGACCCGACCAATTTCGGCTTGCAGTTCGCGGCGCAGGCGATCGTCGCCATCGGGCAACCCTTGGTGCTGAACGCGCTCACCAAGCTGGCCGCGATGCACTTCCCGAGAGAAGAGCAAGCGACCGCGATCTCGATTGGCAGCGCCAGCATCTTCATCGGCATTCTGCTCGCCACCTTCAGCGGGCCAGCCCTGTTCAACGCGGGCGGGTTGAGGTTGGTCTTCGCGATTCAGGCCATCCCCGCCGCGATCGCCGCCGCGTGGGTGATCCTGAGCCTGCGCGTGCCCGCCAGAGCGGACGCGCTCGAGACCTCGGAGGATCTGAGCCTCGGCTGGCTGCGGCGCGATCCTTTGATGTGGAAGCTCGCGGGCTTGTTGTTCATCGGCTTCGGCTTTTTCATCGCGCTCAGCACCTGGCTCGAAGCGATTTTGAAGTTCTTCGGCGTGGGCAGCGTTGAAAGCGGCAACCTGTTGGGCGTGATGACCTTCGGCGGGATCGTCGGTTCGGCCATTCTGCCGCCCGTGATCGCGGCCAGGGATCGGCGGCGCGAGATGCTGCTGGTCGCACTGATCGTGGCCGGGGCGGCGCTGGTGGCGTTGGCGGTGCGCCACGATTCGATCTGGTTGGGCGCGACGCTGGGGCTGGCGGGCTTTTTTATTCTTTCGACGCTGCCGGTGGTGCTCGACTGGTCGGATCGGCACGTCGGCGTGGGGCGGCAGGGCGCGGCAGTCGGCTTCTTAATGCTGGCGGGCAACGCGGGCGGGTTGGTGCTGGTGCTGGTGCTGCAGGCGCTGATCGGCGGGCCTTACGCGCCGCTGCTGGCGCTGGGCGTGGCGTTGGTGGCCGGGTTTCTCGTGACGCTCGCGTTGCCCGCGCGCGTCAACGATGCGCTGACCAGCCGGGAGATTCCCGAGCCAGCGAAGCTCTGAACTGAATTGGCACCGTCCGGCACGCGAGCTCAAGCTCGCGTGCCGGACGGTGTGCTCGTGCAATATCGATTCTTCGAGATTCTGCGTTTAGTACACGCATTCTCGAGCATCGGGTATTTTCCAGGAACGCCGTCCAGCGCGCATATCCGTATTCGTGCGCCGGACGGTGTGCTCGTGCATCCCCGGACTGAGCTTCAGCCCTCGAGCTTCTTCTCGAAGATGCGGTAGCGCTTGTACGGCTCGGCCCCGAGCGCCCGCATGCCCGTGTTGATCGCCTCGTTGGATTCCAGCGTGATGCCGAACTCGCCCGCGTTGTACCGCGCGATGCCGCGATGGAACGATTCGGCGTACAAGAGGGCGTCCAGACCCTTGCCGCGAAACTCGGGCAGGATACCCAGGGCGTACAACCGCGAGCGTTTGGGCTTGCCGAGCAAGAGTTTCGGCAAGCCCAGCGGAAAGAGCCGCCCACCGGTGCCGCGCAAAAGCTGATTGATGTCCGGCAGCATGATCGTGAACCCGGCGGCCTGAGAGTTGACTTCCGCGATCAGGGTCGTCTTGCGATCCGCGACGGTTTTCAAGGAATCTTTGATCTGCATGGCTTCGCGCGGCGTGACCGGAATGAAGCCCCAGTTGTCCGCCCAGGCGCGGTTGTAGATGTTCAGGATCAACGGCACTTCCTGATCGAGTTTCTTCCAATCGAGTTCGCGCACGACGACGTTGAGGTTCCGTTTGACGCGCTCGGCGATGCGACTGACGCGTTCCGGCAGGCCATCTTTGGAGTACATCCGCCAGGCGAAGGTGTCCATCGATTTGGTGTAGCCCGCTGATTCGATGAACCCCTTGTACTCGGGCGGGTTGTAGGCCATCAAAATCGTCGGCGGATCGTCGAAATTCTCGATCAGCAAGCCCTCGAGATCGTTTAGCGAAACCGGGAACGGGCCGCGCACCAGGTGAATGCCGCGCTGGCGGCCCCAGCCCTCGACGGTTTCGAGGAGCGCCCGAGCGATCTCGGGATTTTCGGCCTCGAAGTACCCAAAAAGCGCCGAACGCTCATCGATTGCCTGGTTGAAACGCCGGTTCTCGAGCGCCGCGATGCGACCCACGACCGTATCGCCAGAGAGCGCCAGGAACAGGTCCACGTCGGCGTCGTCGAAGGCCGGGTTCTTGTCGCGGTTGAAAGTCTCCCACTCCTGAATCAGCAGCGGTGGAACCCAGACGGGGTGATTGCGGTATTTCTGGTACGGGTACTCGATGAAACGTTTGAGCTTCGCGCGGTCCGTGACCGCCTCGATGCGGACAGCGCCCGTGGTGGCTACCTGCGGGATGGTGGGTTGACTCATGCCATCACGCTAACACGCGCAGGAGGGCGTTTTGAGCGCGATGACGCCCGGTTTTTGAAGGCTGGTGTTCGGCTGTTCGGATTTGCGAAGACCGTCCAGCGCGCGAGGGTTGCATCTCGAGGGTTCACGTGCTGGACGGTGTTTTCATCTGCGCCACCTCGAGCATGGCGCGTTGGGCGGCTCGGAGGGTCAACTCGAGTTCAACTTCGCCGTGCGCGCTCGAGAAAAACGCGGCTTCAAATTGGCTGGGCGGCCAGTAGACGCCAGCGTTCAGCATGGCGTGGAAAAAGGTCTTGAAGGCGTCCGTGTCCGACGCCACGGCCTGAGCGTAGGTGCTGACCGGGCCGGGTTGAAAGAAGACCGTGATCATGGAACCCACGCGGTTGACGGTCGCGGGCACGCCCGCCTCGCGCGCCGCCGCCTCGAGTCCCGCCTGGAGCCGGGTTCCATACGCCTCGAGCCCCGCGTAGGGCGGGTGTCGCTCGAGCAATGCCAACGAAGCGATGCCCGCCGCCATCGCCAGCGGATTGCCGGAGAGCGTGCCCGCCTGGTAGACGGGGCCGTTCGGCGCGACGAACTCCATTGCGGATGCCTTGGCGCCGTACGCACCGACGGGCAGGCCGCCACCGACGATCTTGCCCCAGGCGATGATGTCGGGCTCAATCGCGTAGCGTTCGACCGCGCCGCCCGGAGCGAGCCGGAAGCCCGTCATGACCTCGTCGGCGATCAGGAGCGCCCCGTGCTGGCGCGTGATCTCGCGCAGCACCTTCAGGAATTCCGGCCTTGGTTCCAGCACGCCGACGTTGCCGACGACCGGCTCGAAGATCACGGCGGCGATTTCCGAACCGCGTTCGGCAAAAAGTTCCTCCAGGCTTTCCGGTTGGTTGTATTCGGCCACCAGCGTCAGGTCGGCGTAGGCCTGCGGAACCCCGGCGCTGGAGGGCGCGCTCAGGGCCGTAGCGCCGCCCGCCGTCAGCAGGCCCGAACCCGCCTGCACCAGCAGGCCGTCGGCGTGACCGTGGTAGTTGCCCCGGAATTTGACGATCAGATCGCGGTTCGTCAGGCCCCTCGCCAACCGCAGGGCGCTCATGGTGGCTTCCGTACCTGAGGACACGAATCGCACCCGCTCGCAAGAAGGGTAGGCGCGCAAGACCAGTTCGGCCAGTTCGATCTCGCGCCTCGTCGGCGCACCGAAGCTGGTGCCGTCCTTTAGGGCTTGGGTGATGCCTTCGACCACGGCGGGGTGGTTGTGGCCGTGGATCATCGGCCCCCACGAGCCGATGTAATCCAAGAGTTCGTTGCCGTCCGCGTCCCAGATTCGCGCCCCGAGCGCCCGCTCAATGAAACGCGGCGAGCCACCGACGGCCTTGAAGGCCCGCACGGGCGAGTTGACGCCGCCGGGAATCACGCCTCTGGCGCGTTCGAACAACTGCCGGGATTGAGCGTCTTTGGGGATGGTTTTCACGGGCGCGACCTTACCGCCAAAGTTTGGGGGAACACAAGGGGCATTGCGAGGTTTCCCCGGCGAGATCTCGAGAAGACCGTCCAGCACGCATTCTCGAGAATGCGTGCTGGACGGTGTGCTCTCGAGTGGGTTTCGCAGAAAAGCTCGCAAGGGGACAGAAGTACCGTCCTGCTGGACACTTTCGTGACACTTCAACCGCGAATTTCAACGACACTTGCCGACGATGGAACGCCTCGCCCTGATCGGTGTATCCCAACGTCGCGGCAGCCTCGAAAGCCTCGAGGACTGGACGGCGTGGCTCGCGCAACGACCCCTGAGCAGCCTCGCGCCCGCCCTGGTGCCCGAAGCCGTGCTGATCCAGACCTGCAACCGCTCTGAACTGGTGATCGCGCTGCCGGAAGGCACCGACCTCGAGACGGTGCGCGCGCGCCTGATTCCGCCCGGAATGGCGCGCGGCTACGCCTTCGCGGATGACGCCGCGCTCGAGCATTTGTTCCGCGTGGCGGCCTCTTTGGATTCCTTGAACCCCGGCGAGGATCAGATCATGAACCAGGTGCGGCGCGCCTTCGAGGACGCCAGCGCGTCCGGCACGGTCGGTTCCGTCACCAGCTTCGCCTTCAACGCCGCGCTGCGGGCCGCCAAACGCGTGCGCCGCGAGGTGGCGCTCGCCCCGGCCAACTCGAGTTTGTTCAGCCTGGCCAGACCGGAATTCGAGCGTCTGCTGCCCCAGCGCGCGCGCGTGGCCGTGCTGGGCGCGGGCGAGATGGGCGCGTTGGTCGCCCGCAGCCTGAGCGCCCGACCCGACACCGAAATGCTGATCGTCAACCGGAACCTCGAGCGGGCGCGGTCGCTCGCCGAAACGATCGGTGCGACCGCCATCAGTCTTCAGGATTTCCTGCGCGATGCACCCCCGATCGATGGCCTGGTCTGCGCGATTCCCGCGCTGCACGTGATCGGCGCGGGTTTCCTGGCGCGCCAACCCGAACTGCGCGCCATCACCGACCTGGGCTTGCCGCGCAACGTCGATCCCACCGTGGCCGCGATGGCGGGCGTGGAGTTGATCGATCTGGAACGGTTGCGCGAACTGGGCGAGCGCCGCCGCGAGCGCTTGAGCGACAACCTGATCCGCGCCGAAGCCATCCTGGGCGATGAACTCGAGCGCGCCGCGAGCGAATGGGCGGAGCGTTCGCTCGGGCCCGCAATCGTCCAACTGCGCGAGGTCTACCGCCGGACTGTCGAGCGCACCGTCGGGGACTTGCTTTCGCCGGAAGACGTAAATCGGCTGGCGCACCGTTTCGCGCACCTGCCCGTCAAGGGTTTGCGCGGTCTGGCGCGACAGCGCGGCGCGGAGGCCGCACGCGTGTTCCTGCGCGAAGCCGGACTGACCGACGAGATCGAGGAACTCGAGTTCGCGCTCGGGTCGGTTGAACTCGAGCCCATCACACTTGAGCCTGTCAAACTCGATTCCATCAAACTCGAACCCGTCAAGCTCGAGGCGGAGTTGATGACCCGTGCCTGAGCGCGCGCGCATCGCCACGCGGGGCAGCGCGCTCGCGCTCTGGCAGGCGCGCTGGGTGCAGGCCCGCTTGCTCGATCGCGGCGTCCGCGCCGAACTGGTGGTGATTGAAACGCAGGGCGACCGCGAGATGGGCGCATTCCGCGAGATGATCGGGCAGGGCTTTTTCACCAGGGCCGTTCAGGAGGCCGTGCTGGACGGTCGCGCCGATATCGCGGTGCATTCGTTGAAGGATTTGCCGAGCGCCAGCGCGCCCGGACTGGTGATCGCGGCCATTCCCCGACGCGAGGACGCGCGCGAGGTGCTGCTGGTGCACCCGGACGCCGTGGACACCAGCGCAAGGATCGTGCCCGTGCGCCTCGATGCCCGCGTCGGCACGAGCGCGGTGCGGCGTCAGGCGCAACTCGAGCAACTGCGCCCCGATCTGGTGCGGCATGAATTGCGCGGCAACGTCCCGACGCGCGTGGAAAAGCTGCGGCGCAAAGACTACGATGCGATTCTGCTCGCGAGGGCCGGGTTGAATCGCCTGGAACTGAATCTCGGTGATCTGATCGTGCGCGTTCTCGAGCCGGACGTGATCGTGCCCGCGCCGGGTCAGGGCGCGTTGGCGCTCGAGTGCAGGGGCGACGATGCGGCGATGATCGGATTGCTGAGGAATCTGGATGACCCCACGGCCCGAGCCACGGTCGCGGCGGAACGCGGCTTGATGGCCAGGCTCGACGGCGGCTGCCAGCTCGCGTTGGGCGCGATGGCGACGCGGCGCGGCTCAAGTCTGGAACTGCTCGCCTGGTACGGTATGAAAACCTATCGGGTCTCCGGCTCGAGCCCGGAATCGGTGGCTGGCCTGGCCTTCGAACGCATTCAGGCCAATCATCCCGAGGCGGTCGGCGCATGAGCTTCCGCGCGATCCCGGTCGAATTTCCCCTCCTGACGATTCAACCCGGCTCGAGCTTCGCCAAAGGAGTTTCTCGTGCATGACCTGAGCGAACGCCCTCAACCGAAAACAACCACAGAACCCGCACGCGAGCGCGCAGAGCGTCCGCGCCGCTCGCGTTCCACGCCCGCGCTGCGCGATAGCCTGGCGGAAACCTGGGTGCGCCCCACCGACTTCATCGCGCCGTTCTTCGTGGTGCCCGGTCAGGGCATCGAGCAGCCGATCGAGGCGCTCCCCGGCATCTCGCGCTGGAGCGTGGATCTGTTCGTGCGCCAGCTCGAGCGCGCCCTGAAACTGGGCGTGGGCTCCGCCGTGATCTTCGGCGTGCTGCCGACCGATCACAAGGACGCCCAAGCCTCGAGCGCCACCGACCCGGAGAGCGTCGTGCCGCGCGCCATCCGCGCTGCCCGCGCCGCCTTCGGCAACGACGTGGTGCTCTATTCGGACGTGTGCCTGTGCACCCACACCGATCACGGGCACTGCGGTTTGCTCAAGGAAACGCCGCGCGGCGCGGTGATCGACAACGACGCGTCCCTGGCGCAACTCGGGCGGATGGCCTCGACGCACGCGGAAGCGGGCGTGGATTTCGTGGCGCCGTCCGACATGATGGACGGTCGGGTCGGTCACATCCGAGGTGTACTGGACAGGGATGGCATGAGCGATGTCGGGATTCTGTCTTACGCCGTCAAGTACGCCAGCGCCTTCTACGGACCGTTCCGCGAAGCGGCGGGCAGCGCACCCGCCTTCGGGGATCGCTCGAGCTACCAGATGGACTTTCGGAATTCGCGGGACGCCCTGCGCGAGGTTAGGCTGGATGAATCCGAGGGCGCGGACATGGTGATGGTCAAGCCCGCCCTGGCCTACATGGACGTGATCTCTCGGGTGCGCGATGTCACCGCGTTGCCGACCGTGACCTACAACGTCTCCGGCGAGTACGCGATGCTCAAGGCGGGCGCGAACGTCGGTGCGCTGGACGAGGCTCGGGCGGTGCGAGAGGTGCTGACGGGTTTCAAGCGCGCCGGAGCGGATCTGATCATCAGTTATCACGCGCTCGAGGCCATCGAAAACGGGTGGTTGCGTTGAGAACACCGTTCAGAACAGTGTTCTCTAAGGTTCAAGAGATAAGCGTCCAGGACGGTGCTCTAGAGACTCGAGACTTTATCGGGGTGCGCCCGTGACCGCCGCCCAACCATCGATCCTCGAGCCCTCGCGCACCGACACGCCATTGTTCCTGCGCGCCCTGCGCGGCGAGGACACGCCGCGCGCACCGATCTGGATCATGCGCCAGGCCGGGCGATACCTGCCCGAATACAGGGCCGTCAAAGCCCGCTCGAGCTTCTGGGAGATGGTGCGCACGCCCGAATTGACGGCGGAAGTGACCTTGCAACCGATCCGGCGGTTCAATCTGGACGCCGCCATCATCTTCAGCGACATCATGACGCCGCTGCCGCCGATGGGCGTCTCCATCGAGTTCAGCCCCGGCCCGGTGATCGAAACGCCCATAAGATCCAGGGCGCAGATCGACGCGCTGCGCATCCCCGATGCCGCCGAGATCGCGCCCTTTCTCGAGGCTGCGATTCGCCTCGCGCGCCGCGAACTCGAGTCCACAGGCACGCCGTTGATCGGGTTCGGCGGCGCACCGTTGACGCTGGCCGCGTACCTGGTGCAGGGTTCGGGCAGCAAGGATTTCGAGGAATTTCGCGCCTGGTTGCGCCAGCAACCGCAGGCCGCACACGCGCTGCTGGAAAAGCTGACGGAGGTCTCCATCCTGTACTTGTGCGCGCAGGTCGCGGCTGGTGCGCAGGTGATTCAGCTGTTCGATTCCTGGGCCGGATTGCACGACGAACGCACCTACCGCGAGTTCGGGCTGCCGTACAACGCGCGCGTGATGGACGCACTGGCGGGCTTGGGCGTACCGCGCATTTACTTGGCGGTCGGATCATCTCACCTGTACCCCGCTATTCGAGAACTGCCGTGCGAGGCCGTCAGCGTGGACTGGCGCACGGGATTGGATCGCGTGCGGGCGCAACTTCCCGGCAGGGCGATCCAGGGCAACCTCGATCCCGCCGCGCTGCTGGCCTCGCCCGAGACGATCAGGCTCGAGGCCGAGCGCGTGCTGCGCGCCGGGTTGGGCGGGCCGCACGTCTTCAACCTGGGTCACGGCATCATGCGCCAGACGAACCCCGATCACCTGGCGCACCTGGTGCGGGTCGTGCGCGAGTTCGACCGTCACGCGAGACGGAACCCATGAAGACCGTCCTGGACGCGAATGCTGCACCTCAAAGGACGCTGTCCCGGACGGTGTTCTCCGAATTTTGCATCGCTTTGCTTTTCGTCCTCCCCCGCGCGTAGGGGAGGTGGTATCAGCCCGCCCCTGGCTGATGTCGGAGGGGTCGCCCCACGACCCCGATTCTCGAGCCGCAAGGAGGAACCCCATGAACGCGACGCAAGAAAAACCAGCTTCCAGCCGCGCGATCCTGCTGGTCAACCTGGGATCGCCCGATAGCACGAACGTTCCAGACGTGCGCCGCTACCTGGACGAGTTCCTGATGGACGAACACGTGCTGGACTTCCCGTATTGGGCGCGGGCTCTGCTGGTGCGCGGCGTGATCCTGAACGTCCGCCCGAAGAAATCGGCGGCGGCCTACGAAAAAATCTGGTGGGACAATGGCTCGCCGTTGGTGGTCATTTCAACGCGGGTGCGGGACGCGTTGCAGGCTCGGGTCAGCCTGCCGGTCGGTCTGGCGATGCGCTACCAGAACCCGAGCATCGAGCTCGGCATCGAGGAATTGTTGCAGGACAACCCGAACCTGTCTGAATTGTTGCTCGTGCCGCTCTATCCGCACTACGCGATGGCGACCACGGAAACGGTCGTGCGCGAAACCCGAGATGTCCTGGAAAAGCTCAAGCTTTCCGACAAGATTGATTTGCGCATCCTGCCGCCGTTCTACGATCACCCCGCCTACCTGAGCGCCCTCGAGACGGTCACCCGAGAGAAGCTTTCAGGCGACGAGGATCACGTGCTGTTCAGCTACCACGGCATCCCGAAGCGCCACATCCGCAAATCGGACTGCACGGGCGCGCACTGCCTGACGAGCCCGGATTGCTGCGACGTGGCCAGCCCGGCGCACGTCTGGTGCTACCGCCACCAACTCGTCAGAACCACCCAGGAAATCGCGGCGCGGCTCGGGTTGCCTGACGACAAGTGGAGCATCTCTTTTCAATCGCGGCTCGGCGGCGGCTGGTTGACGCCCTTCACCGACAAGCGCCTGGAAGCCTTCCCGAACGAGGGCGTCAAGAAGCTCGCGGTGCTGTGCCCCGCGTTCGTGTCGGATTGCCTGGAGACCCTGGAGGAGATCAACGTCGAGGGCCGCGAGACCTTCATGCACGCGGGCGGCGAGCAGTTCAGCTACGTGCCCTGCATGAACGATCACCCCGCCTGGATCGAGGCGCTCGAGCAGCTCTGCGACGAAAGCTGGGCGACCCAGACGCCGTTTCAGGAGACGAATTCCTTGCGAGGAACCCCGAGAATGGCGGGTTCGGCGCGGTGAACGCAAATTTTTCATCGAGAGCGAAGGGCGGACGCGGGGTTCGCGCGTTCAAGACGCGGGTTTCTGAAGGGGCGAATCTCGTGTTCGCCCTCTGGCACCGCGATCTCGGGGCGCGCACATCAGGAACACCGTCCAGGACGCAGATTCACATTCGCGTCCTGGACGGCGTTTTCTCTGAAGAACTCGGAGCCCGACCGTGAGTGCGCGGATCGTGATCGTGGGTGGCGGAATCTCCGGTCTGACCGCCGCGCACCGATTGAAACAATCCGGTCTGGACGTGACCCTGCTCGAACGCGAGGACACTGTGGGCGGCAAGGCGCGCACGTCCAGCGCGGACGGGTTGAGCTTCGATTGGGGACCGAACGGCTTTTTGGCGAACGCGCCGGACACGCTGGAACTGGTCAAGGATTTGGGGCTCGAGACTGAACTGCTGGCCGCCGCAGACGCCGCCAAAGACCGTTTCGTGTGGCGCGGCGCGCTGGTCAAACTGCCCGGCACGCCGCCCGCCGCGCTTATCACGCCGCTTCTCTCGCCGCTCGAGAAACTGCGGGCGCTGCGCGAGTGGTTCGTTCCGGCGCTGCGCGAACCGCGCCCGGAGAGCGTCTACGATTTCGCCGCGCGGCGCTTCGGGCGGGCGGTCGCGGAGCGCTTGATTTTGCCGATGGTCACGGGCATCACGGCTGGCGATGCCAGAACCACCAGCCTGGACGCGCTCTTTCCGCGAATGCGAGCCATGGAGCAGACCAAAGGCAGCCTGTTGCGCGCGCTGATCGGCGCGCAGCGTCAGGTGCGCAAATCGGGCGTCAAACCCGCACCGGCCAGGCTGACCAGCTTCAAAGCGGGCGGCATTCAGCGCCTGCCGGATCGCTTGCGCGAGGTGCTCGGGCCGAGCGTGCGCACGGGCGTGACCGCGAAGGGCCTGGAGCGCTTCGGGGGTCGGTATCACGTCCAAACCAGCGCGGGCGCGCTCGAGGCCGACGCCGTGATCCTGGGCACGCCAGCTTTTACCAGCGCGAAGCTGATTGAGGGGCTCGAGCCGACGCTTTCCGAGGAACTGCGCGGTATCCCATACGCCAGCGTGCGCGTTTTCGGTCTGGCGTACCGTCAGCAGGACGTGCAGGCCAACCTGGAAGGGTTCGGCTTCCTGAGCACCCGAGGGACGGGCGTGCGCTCGCTGGGTTGCCTGTACACGTCCACGCTGTTCCCACCGCAGACTTCGGACGGGTTGGTGTTCCTGCGCGTGATCGCGGGCGGAAGCCTCGACCCGGAATTCGCGCACTTCAGTGACGAGGACGCCTTCGCGCTGGTCGAACGCGACCTCCAGACCAGCCTGGGCATCACCGCCAGACCCGTCTCGCGCCAGCACGCGCGCTGGGACGATGGGATTCCGCAGTACGACCTGGATCACCCCTCTCGGTTGGTGCGAATCGAAGCGAAGCTCCAGAAGCTGCCCGGCCTGCACCTGATCGGCAACGCGTACCGGGGCGTCGGCGTCAACGATTGCATCCGAGAGGCGACCCGCACCGCCAGACGCGTGGCGCAGACCGTACCGCAAGCCAGCCCGGTGCTGGGTTAAAGGAAACACCGTGAGAGACGAGGTTCAGCGCTACATCGAGAGTTTGCAAGAGCGCATCTCGAGCACCATCGAAGCCATCGACGGGCGCGGCAGTTTCGTGCGCGACGACTGGGTACACGCTTCGGGCGGCGGTGGTCAGGCGCGCGTGATGCAGGACGGCGCGGTCTTCGAGAAGGGCGGCGTGAATTTCTCCGCCGTGACGGGCGTGATGCCGGAAAAACTGGCGCTCAGAATGAATCTTTCGGGTACGCCGACCTTCTTCGCCACGGGCGTCAGCGTCGTTCTGCACCCGCGCAACCCGTTCGTGCCGACCACGCACTGCAATTTCCGGTACTTCGAATGCCATAAGAACGGCGCAGTCGTGGATTCCTGGTTCGGTGGTGGCGCAGATCTGACGCCGTTCTACCCGCGCCTGGATGACGTGCAGCACTTCCACCGCAGCCTCAAAGAAGCCTGCGATCCCTTCGGTGAAGACCTCTACCCGAAATACAAGGCGCACTGCGACCGCTACTTTTTCCTGCCCCACCGCGAGGAAACCCGTGGCGTCGGCGGGATTTTCTTCGACGATCTGCGCGCGGATTCGAACGCGCACCAAGAACGGAATTTCGCGTTCCTGCGATCCGTCGGGGACGCGTTCCTGGAAGCCTACATCCCCATCGTCGAACGGCGCAAATCTGAGCCTTACGGCGAGCGCGAGAAGACCTTCCAGGAGGTGCGGCGCGGGCGTTACGTGGAATTCAACCTGGTGCACGACCGGGGAACGGCCTTCGGCCTGGAGACGGGCGGGCGCACGGAATCCATCCTGATGTCGCTGCCACCGATCGCGCGCTGGGTCTACAATTTCGCGCCTGAACAAGATTCGTTGGAGGCGGGCTTGCAGGATTACTTGCGTCCCCGCGATTGGCTGAGCAGCGACGGTCGCTCGAACGATTCCTGAGACAACACCGTCCAGGACGCACATTTTAGGGTGCGCGCCGGACGGTGTACTCGAGTCGCGGCATGAAACGAATGGCCGTGGAACTCGAGTCTCGTCCGCGCTCAAGAACCATCCAAAAGCCCGAAAACGACCGCTCGGAATGCGAACCCGCTCGAGCGCAGCGCCCAGGTCAGCGAAACGTCTCGAGCGCCACGGCGACGGTGTTGGCGTGGGCCGCGATGGTCGCGGCGTGATCCTTGTTGTAGCCGCCGCTCATCAATGAAACGACCGGGATTTCCAGATCGCGGCAGGTTGTGAACACGCGTCGGTCGCGTTCGAGAGCACCGGGGAGCGTCAACGCGAAACGCCCGAAGCGGTCCCGCGCCAGCACGTCCACGCCCGCCAGGTAGAACACGATCTCCGGTCGGAAGGCGCGCAGCGTCGGCAATACCCGCGCCTCCAGCAATTCCAGGTATTCGGCGTCGGTCACGCCGTCATTCAAGCCGATATCCAAACTCGATCGTTCCTTGTGGAACGGGTAATTCCGCTCGCCGTGGACGGACAGCGTGAAGACCCGCGCGTCACCCGAAAAGATCGCGGCGGTTCCGTTGCCCTGGTGCACGTCCAGATCCAGCACGAAAATCCTCGAGATTCGGGCTTCGATCAGCAACTCCGTCGCGGCGATGGCGACATCGTTGAGCGCGCAGAAGCCCTCGCCGTGCGCCGGGTACGCGTGGTGCGTGCCGCCCGCCAGGTTGATGCCCAGCCCTGCGCGCAACGCGTCACTGGCGGCGGCCATCGTGCCGCCCGTCGCGCGCATGGCGCGTTCGACCAGGTTCAGGCTCCACGGGAAGCCCAGCAGGCGCAATTCTTTGGGCTCGAGTTCCCCGAAGCGCAACTTGCGCAGGTATTCGTGGGTGTGAACGCGCTCGATTTGTTCCCAGGTCGGGCGCGGCGGGTCAAGAATGGCGGTTGCCTCGAGAATCCCGTCCCGGATGAGCTTCTCTCGGGTTCCGGCGTACTTGTACATCGGAAAACGGTGACCTTCGGGCAGGCTCATGGTGTAGGCCGAACTCGAGTACGCGCGGAACATGGGTTGAATCTACCGTCCAGGGCGATTCTGACCGCACTGAAGAGCACGTTCGACCCTCGAGATCGAAGGCTTTTGTCACCCTTAGCGATTCGGGTTCTCGAGAGAACACCGTCCAGCACACATCTTGATATTCGCGTGCTGAACGGTGTTCCGGTTGGGCGCGATAAACCGCGCCCCCACGATCACGCACCCTCAATCAGCAACCTTGAGATGCGGTTGTGGCGCTCGATGACGGGCTGCATCTCGAGCGTGATCAAGCGCGCACCCTCGATCACGACGCGACCGTTGACCATGCTGAAATCCACGCCGCGCGGCGCGCAGAAGACCACGGCGGCCAGCGGGTCGTGCAGCGCGCCCGCAAACTCCACGCGGTTCAGGTCAATCGCGATCAGATCGGCGGCGAATCCGGGCGCAAGCTGCCCGATGTCGTCGCGGCCCAGCACGTCTGCACCGCCGCGCGTGGCGATCCAGAGCGCGTCCCGAGCGCCGATGTGCGCACCCGGCGCGCCCAGTCTGGAAAGCAGCATCGCCTGGCGGGCTTCGTTCAGCAGGTGCCCACCGTCGTTGCTGGCGCTGCCGTCCACGCCCAGCCCGAGCTTGACGCCGGACTCGAGCATGATCCGCACGGGCGCGATGCCGCTCGCCAGGCGCATGTTGGAACTCGGGCAGTGGGCCACACCGCAACCGCACGCACCCAGACGGTGCGCGTCGGAATGGCTGAAGTGAACGCCGTGCGCGAACCAGACATCCGATCCGATCCACTCGAGCGATTCGGCGTATTCCAGCGGGCGCTTGCCGAAACGTTCCAGGCAGAACTGATCCTCGTCCCAGGTTTCCGCCAGGTGCGTGTGCAGCATCACGCCGTGCTGGCGGGCCAATCGCGCGCTCTGGATCATCAAGTCCGGCGTGACCGAAAACGGCGAGCACGGCGCGAGCGCCACGCGGGTCATGGCGTAGCGGCTGGCATCGTGGAAGGTTTCGATGGCGCGGTTCGAGTCCTCGAGAATGCGATCCTCGTCCTCGGTGGCGGCATCGGGCGGCAATCCGCCCTGTGATTCGCCCAGGCTCATCGAGCCGCGCGTGGCGTGAAAACGAATCCCAATTTCCGTGGCGGCCCTGATCTCGTCGTCGATCCGGCAATCGTTCGGGTAGATGTAGAGGTGATCACTGGCGGTGGTGCAGCCCGACAGCATCAGTTCCGCCAGCCCGACCAGCGCGCTGGTGTGGATCGCGTCGCTGTTCATGCCCAACCAGATCGGGTAAAGGGTTTTCAACCACTCGAACAACCCGGCGTCCTGCGCGATGCAGCGCGTCAGGCTCTGGTAGAGGTGATGGTGCGCGTTGACCAGCCCCGGCAGCACGACGTGACCGCCCAGATTGATGATTTCCGCGCCCCGGGCATCCTCGGGGAGTTCCTGGGATGACCCGACCCAGACGATTTCTCGGTCGCGCACCAGGATCGCGGCATCGTGCAGGACGGGATCGGGTGATGCTCGAGTCCCCGTCATCGGCAGGAGCGTGTGAATGTTCGTCAGAAGTTTTGCTCTGATTTCAGTCATCGCGCCCCGCCACCCGCAGAATGATGATTCCAAAGGCGTTCAAGCCCAAGGTGGGCAGCAGGATGCTCGAGTTCACGGGTGATTTCGACGCGACCTGTGCGCCGAGCAAAAAGACCACCGCCAGGTCGAGGATCACCAGCAGGCCGCCCACCAGGACGCGAACGTTCACGTCCGCATCATGTCACCTCGAGCGGTTCGGCAACGTGCGTCCTCGCATGGCCGATTCCGCCGCAGCGTTCGGACGCTCCAACGGTTCATTTCTGTAGGGAAGACCGTCCCAGACGCATTCTTTGAATATCAGAAAACACCGTTCTGGACGGTCTTCCCGCGCACCTTGCAGCATTGACGGAGCCCATTGCGGCGGGTGTAAACTCGAGTCCACTCTTTCAACCCAGACCGCCCGCCAGTCCCTCGCCAGCCCCAGTAGACCTGAAGACCTCGCTTCAGCTTCGAGGTGGCTCTCGTCGAACTTTACCTCGAACGATTCAAGCGAGACGCGAGGATCGGGGCTCGAGCCATTTCGAGTCCGCGAAGCTTCTTCGGAGGTGGTTGAAGATGCGCGTCAGAAACGTTGCGGTCGTCTCGCACTCGGGAGCCGGAAAAACCAGCCTGGTCGAAGCTTTGCTGCACCGCGCGGGCAGCAAGGATAGGCTGGGTCGCATCGAGGATGGGACGACCGCCAGCGACCACACGGAATCCGAAAAGCGCCGCAAGATCTCGATCGCCGCATCGGTGCTGCCGGTGAATTGGGTCACGCCGGTCGTTCCCGGCGCGCGAGGAGGCGCCACGACCATCAATCTGCTGGACGCGCCGGGCTACGCGGATTTCGTCGGCGAGATTCGCGGCGCGATGCGCGCCAGCGATTCAGCCGTGATCGTCGTCTCGGCGGTGTCCGGCGTGGCGGTCGGCACGGAGCGCGTCTGGACGACGGCGGATGACTTCGGCATGCCGCGCGTGATCGCGATCAACAAGATGGATCGGGATCGGGCGGACTTTTACGGCACGCTTTCGGACATCCGCTCGAGCCTGCCCGGAAGCGTCGTGGCCGCGTTCATTCCGGTCGGTTCCGAATCGAACTTCCGGGGCGTGGTGGATCTGCTCAGCAGGAAGGCGCAGCTCTACGAAAACGGCAAGATGACCTGGGCCGAGATCCCGGACGAGGTTTCTGCGCTGGCCGAGGAGTACCGATCCCGGCTGGTCGAGGCCATCGTCGAGACGAACGATGGGCTGATGGAAAAATACCTGGCGGACGAAGCCATCGGCGATGACGAACTCGGGGCAGCGTTTCTCGAGGCGGTTCACGGTGGGCTGCTGTACCCGGTCGTGCCCACGTCCGCCCTGACGCTCGTGGGACTCGAGGCGCTGATGAACCTGATGGCGGACGGCCTGCGCGCCCCGGAGGAACGCCCCGCGCTGGTCGGCGCGGACGGTCAGACCCGAGAACCCCATTCCAGCGCCCCGATGTCCGCCCGCGTCTGGCGCGTGGCGATTGACCCATTCGTCGGCAAGGTCGCTTACGTGCGCGTCTGGAGCGGCGTCCTGAAGGCCGGGGACACCGTCCACAACGCACACGCCGGCAACGACTTCCGACCCGCGCACGTGTACACCCTGAGCGGCAAGGATCTGGTCGAAGTCCCCGCGCTCGAGGCGGGCATGATCGGCGCGATCACCAAAGTGCCCGACTTGCACACCGGGGACAGCCTGTGCGACCCCGGCCAGCGGATCGATTTCGGCACGCTGGAATTGCCAGAGCCGATCATGCGGATCGCCATTCACGCCGCCACCCGCGCCGACGAGGACAAACTCGGCAACGCCATCGGCAAATTGCTGGACGAAGACCCGACGCTCCACCTCGAGCGCAACACGGAAACCTCCGAGACGCTATTGGCGGGCATGGGTCACGTCCACCTCGAGATCGCCGTGGAAAAACTCGGGCTGATGGGCGTCAAGGTCGAATCCCAGACGCCGAAAATCGCGTACCGCGAAACCGTTCGCGGCACCGCGCAAGCGCAGGGCAAGCACAAGAAGCAATCCGGCGGGCACGGTCAGTACGGCGATTGCTGGTTGCGGATCGAACCGTCCAACGAGGATTACGCGTTCGCGTCCGAGGTGGTGGGCGGCGTGATCCCCACCAAGTACATCCCCAGCATCGAAAAGGGCGTCGAAGAAGCCCGCCACCACGGCGTGCTGGCGGGCTACCCGGTGCAGAACATCAAGGTCGCCGTATATGACGGCTCGTATCACGACGTGGATTCCTCCGACATCGCCTTCAAGACCGCCGCCGGGATCGGCTTCCGGGCCGCCATGGAAAAAGCCCGACCGTGCCTGCTGGAACCGATTTCGTTGCTGCGCGTCTACATCCCGGAGCGCTTCACGGGCGACATCCTGGGCGATCTTCAGACCCGCCGCGCCCGCGTTCAGGGCATGGAACCCGAGGGCGCGGTCACGATCATCAGCGCGCTGGTGCCGCTGGTCGAAATCCAGAATTACAGCGCCGACCTGCGATCCATCACCTCCGGTCGCGGCGTCTACAGCTTAAAATTCGAGCATTACAGTGAGGTTCCCGCCCACATGACCGACAAGATCGTGGCCGCACACAAGGCCGAACTTGAGCACGCCTGAATAGCAGCACCGTCCAGCGCGCACTTCTTGAAACGCGTGCTGGACGGTGTTCTCGAGTACTCCTCGAGATCAGAACTCGATCTCGAGGAGCCGTTGCCACGCGAGGGCAACCATGAAGGTTGCTCTACCCAGTAGGGCCGGTCACAGACCTGCCATCGGCTCGAAACCTTCTCGACTATCCTTCCCGAGCAACCATTTCCCTACAGTGTCGGCGCGGTCGTGGAACCCTCCACCCAGCGCTCGCCGGATTCCGCGACCTCGAGCTTCCAGACGGGCAGGCGGGCTTTGGATTGATCGAGCAGCCACGGCACGGCGTCCTGGCAGGCGGCCCGGTGCGCGCTCGAGGCGCCGATGAAGATGCTGGGTTGCGCGGGCAGCACGGTGCCGGTGCGGTGCGCGATCACGACGCGCCCCAAGTCCCAGCGCTGGCGGGCTTCCGTGGCGATGCGGGCCATCTCCGAGAGGCACATTTGGGGGTACGCCTCGTATTCCAGGTGCGTGATCACCAGTCCCTTGTTGGGGCTGCGGGTGCTACCGGTGAACATCGCCTGGCCGCCCCATTCGGGTTTGACCAGTCTGGCGTGCAGGCCGACCAGATCGAGCGCATCCGGCGTGACCAGAAAGAAATTTTCGGTCTCCTCTGCCCCGCCCGCCACGGGCGGAATGAACGCCAGGGTGTCACCGGGCTGAAGCGCGCGTTCCGGTTCGGCGTACTCGTCGTTGACGGCGACCATCGAACCTTTCAGCTCGAGCCCGTACCTGGCCTCGACCAGCTTCGCCGCGTCGCGCGCACTGGAGCCGTCTGGCAGCTCGAGTTCCGCGTCCGAAATACCCGCCGTGCGCTTGTGCGCCGCGAAGAACAGCAACTTGACCTTCATGGCAGGAGTCTACGTTTTCCGGCTCCGGTTCGCATCCGTACAACGCCAAACCCGACCGATTTGATCTCAAAGAACACCGTCCTGAACGCAATGTTCGGTTCGTGCGCCGGACGGCCTCCGTGGAGATCGGCCTCGAGTCCCGAAGCTCGAGTTATGGTTCAGACGTGAATTGGAACCTCTGCATGATCGGTTTCGGCAACGTCGGGCGCGGGCTGGCGCAGCACCTCCTGGAGCAACGGGGCGCGATGCTCGAGCAGTACGGCATCGAATATCGCCTGACGGGCGTGGCCTCAAGGCGGTTGGGCTTCGTGTCCGATCCGGGCGGCCTGGACATTCACGCGTTGCTCGAGGGGCGCGTCCAGGGCGGCGAGGCGTTCGATGCGGCTCGGGTCAAACCGTGGCTCGAGGCGTGCGGCGCGAACGCGCTGTTCGAACTCTCGAGTCTGAACCCGCAGACCGGTCAGCCCGCCACGGATTTTCTGCGCGCGGCCCTGGAGATCGGCGCGCACGCGATCACGGCCAACAAAGGCCCGCTGGTGCACGCCTACCATGAACTCAAAACGCTGGCCGATTCCAGGAACCTGAAGTTTCGTTTCGAGAGCGCGACCGCCGATTGCGTGCCCGTGTATTCGTTGTTCCGCGATGCGCTGCCGCTGGCGCGACCGCACGGTTTTCGCGGCCTGGTCAACGGCACGACCAGCGTGATCCTGGAAGTCCTGGAGCGCGGCGGGTCTTTCCAGGAGGGCGTCAGGCTGGCGCAGGATCGGGGCGTGGCCGAGACCGATCCCAGCCTGGACGTGAACGGTTCGGACGCCGCCGTCAAGGTCGTGGCCATCGCGAACGTGCTGATGGGCGCCAACCTGACCATGCGAGATTTCGAGATCGAGGGCATCGGGCATCTCGAGCCGAGCGCGGTGCGTGAAGCGCATCAGGCGGGCACGCCGATTCGACTCGTCTCGAGCATCCAGCGCGACGGTGACGGGTTCAAAGCCAGCGTCAAACCCACCAGGCTCGAGAAGGGCGACCCGCTGAACGGATTGGACGCGATGTCGCTGGCCTTGCATTTCGAGACGAACATGGTTCCGGGCGTGACCATCGTCGGGCACGGGCTGGACGCGCACACCACGGCTTACGGCGCGCTGTGCGATTTCATCAACATCGCCAGGGGGCACTGAATGATCGCGTTCGTGGGCGTCCGCTCGAGCATCCTGCACTCGTCCGGCTAGAGAGCTGAATATTCGGGCACACCGACCAGCACACGTATTCGGATTCGCGTCCTGGACGGTGTTTCCGTTTTTATCGGACGCGACCACTCGGACGCTGAGTGCCGGAGCCGTCGTTCGTGACGCGGTCACGGCGTTAAGATCCGGTCGTGCACTATCTCGTTTCCGCCACGCTCATCGTGGTCGGTGTGATTCACCTGCTGCCGCTGACCGGCGCGCTGGGCAGCAGCAGGTTGACGGCGCTTTACGGCCTGTCCTTCGACGAGCCGAACCTGGCGATCCTGATGCGCCACCGCGCCGTGCTGTTCGGTCTGGTCGGCGCGTTTCTGGTGTTGGCCGCTTTTCAGCCGCAACTTCAGCTGCTCGCGTTCATCGCGGGTTCGGTCAGCGTGGTGTCGTTTCTGTGGCTGACCTGGGCGATCGGTGGCTACAATGCCCGGATTGGTCGCGTTTTCGCGGCTGACGTGGTCGCTCTGGCTTGCCTGATCGTCGGATTTGCGGCGCTACTGTACAGCCGCAGCCAGCACTGATCCCGCATCAAACAAAAGAGCTCCGAGGTGAGTTTCGGGGTATGCGCAGTCAGGAGTCGCACATTCAAAACGACTGAACGGCTCGAGCGTTAT
>CAXTKV010000081.1:0-20896 GCA_964244895.1 uncultured Deinococcales bacterium | reverse complement strand
AACCCGCGCTGGAACTCGAGAAGCCGCTCCCGGAACTGCCCGCAAGCGCCGTGACCGGGTTCATCGCGGCCAGGTTGCACCCGGAAAAAAACCACCAGATGCTCCTGGAAGCGACCCGCAACGTCGTGAAAAACCGTCCGGAATTTCATTTGCTGGTGGCGGGACAGGGCGAATTGCGCGCGGAACTCGAGGCGTACACGCGCGATCTGGGCATTTCGAGCAACGTTCACTTTCTGGGCGCCCGAAGCGATGTCGGTGCGATCCTGGATCGCGTCCAGATCGGCATTCTGTCGTCGATCAACGAGACCTTCAGCGTGGCCATCCTGGAGTACATGCGCGCCGGGTTGCCCGTGATCGCCACGCGCACCGGATCGCTCGAGGATCAGGTCAAGGACGGCCAGACCGGGTTCCTGGTGCCCGTGGGCGACGCAAGCGCCCTGTCAGACGCGCTCGATCAACTGGTCTCGGATTCCGGGCTGCGCGAACGGCTCGGGCGGGCTGGGCAGGCGTTACAGGCCCGCGAGTTCACCGCTCGGGGCATGAGCGAGGCGTATTTGACGCTCTTCTCGGAGCGGATCGAAGCTCTCAACCGGGTCTGATTTCTCGGGAAGACCGTCCAGCACGCATTCTCGGATACGTGCGCTGGACGGTCTTCGCGCGCGATTCGGCGGCTCGAGCACCCACGCGAGCCGTCCAATCTCGCCCACGCGCACGACGCGACCGGACTGTGCGGCTGCCATCCCGGAAAACCTTTAATCGGTCTTCATCCAGTTCGGCTAACCTTTTGGCTGTGCTCGAGCGTTCAAGCACACGGAGAACGATGACGCAAACAGCTTTCACACAAGCCAACATTCTGGGCGGCAAGGTCAACGCCGTCACGCCGGAAACTTCGATCGAGTGGATCATCGACCGCGCCAGGGCCGGGGAATCGCGGGCGGTGGCCTACTGCAACGTCCACATGATCATGGAGTCTTTCGATTCAGAAGAATTCCGGAACGTCCTGTCCGAATTCGATCTGGTCAACACCGACGGCGCGCCGCTGGTGTGGGTGCTGAAATTGATGGGTGTCAAGGGCGCGAAGCGCGTCACCGGGCCGGATTCCACGCTGGAAATCCTGAGCCGCGCGGCCAAAATGGGCATTCCGGTCGGGTTTTACGGCAGCACGCCGGAGACTCTGGAAGCTTTTTGCGCCAAGATGAAGGAGCGTTTTGCGGGCTTGAACGTCGCGTACGCGTACTCGCCGCCGTTTCGCACACTGGACGATGCCGAGGACGAACAGATCACCGAAGACATCGCGCAGTCCGGCGCGAAGCTGGTGTTCGTGGGACTGGGTTGCCCCAAGCAGGAACGCTGGGCGCACGCGCACAAGGGTCGCGTACCCGCCGTGATGCTCTGCGTCGGCGCGGCCTTCGACATGCACGCCGGGAAGGTGCAGCGCGCACCCGCCTGGATGCAACGCGCCGGGCTCGAGTGGGTTCACCGCGCCATGTCCGACCCGAAACGGTTGTGGAAACGCTACCTGACCACCAACCCGCGTTTCATCGGTCTGGTCGCGCTGCAACTGCTGGGCTTGAGGCAGTTCGGCACACCGCTCGAGACGAGCAAAAGACCGTCCTAGACAGATTTCATAAGGCTCGGTGGACACTGTGCTGGACGGTGTCCCCAATCTGAATGCCTCGAGCGACCCCGATCCCCTCACCTTCTGGCCTATCATGAGCCGTTTCCTCGAGACCATCTCGAGTACCCACCTCGAGCCATCGCGCTCGGGAATCCTGCGAGGTAAGCGTGAAGAAAGCATTGATCACCGGCATCACGGGTCAGGACGGTTCGTACCTGGCGGAACTCCTGCTGAAAAAAGGCTACGAGGTTCACGGCATCGTGCGCCGTTCGAGCTCTTTTAACACCGAACGCATCGACCACCTCTACAACGACCCGCACGACCCGGAAACGCGCTTGTTCCTGCACTACGGCGACCTGGCGGACGGCAGCGGCATGCGCAGGTTGCTCGAGAAAGTCCAACCCAGCGAGGTCTACAACCTGGGCGCGCAGAGCCACGTGCGCGTCTCCTACGACGAACCCGAATTCACCGCCGACGTGACCGGGCTGGGCACGCTGCGATTGCTCGAAGCCATCCGCGATTACCGCGAGCGCACCGGCCACGACGTGCGCTTCTACCAGGCTTCATCGAGCGAGATGTTCGGCGCGGCCCCACCGCCGCAGGCGGAAAACACGCCGTTCCACCCGCGCTCACCCTACGCGGTCGCCAAGGTCTATTCCTACTGGCAGACCATCAACCACCGCGAGAGCTACGGCATGTTTACCAGCAACGGAATTCTCTTCAACCACGAGAGCCCCCGGCGCGGCGAGACCTTCGTGACGCGCAAGATCACGCGCGGCGCGACCCGCATCAAGCTGGGCTTGCAGAAAAAACTTTTCCTGGGCAACCTCGACGCCAAACGCGACTGGGGCTTCGCGGGCGATTACGTCGAAGCCATGTGGCTGATGCTCCAGGCCGACGCACCCGACGATTTCGTGGTCGCGACCGGCGAGGCCTACAGCGTGCGCGAGTTCTGCGAGAAGACGTTTTCTCAGCTCAATCTAGACTGGAAAGAATTCGTCGAGTTCGACCCGCGCTACCTGCGCCCCGCCGAGGTCGATTACCTGTTGGGCGATCCCAGCAAGGCCAATCAGACCCTGGGCTGGAAACCGCGCGTCAGCTTCGATGAACTGGTCAAGATGATGGTCGACCACGACCTCGAGATGGCCAAGCGCGAGGTCACCCTGCGCGAGGCCGGGCACGCCATCGGCTTGCCGGGCGTGGCGAATGTCTAAGGGCCGTCAGGGGTCAGAAGTCAGGGTTCAACCGTGAGCGAGCTCGAGATTCCACAGATGGCGAAGGATTCGCGCGTGTACGTCGCTGGGCATCGCGGGCTGGTCGGCGGCGCGATCTACAGGGCGTTGCAGGCAAGCGGGTATGCCAGCCTGATCGGGCGCTCCTCGAGCGAGCTGGACTTGCGGGACGCGAACGCGGTCGAGGCGTTCTTTGCGCAAGAAAAGCCGGAATTCGTGTTTCTGGCCGCCGCCAAGGTCGGCGGCATCCTGGCCAACAACACCTACCCGGCGGATTTCATCACGGACAACCTGCGCATTCAGGTCAACGTCATCGATGCCGCGCAGCGCCACGGCGTGAAGCGCTTGCTGTTCCTGGGTTCCAGTTGCATCTACCCGAAATTTGCGGATCAACCCATCCGCGAGGATTCCCTGCTGACCGGCATCCTGGAACCGACCAACGACGCCTACGCCATCGCCAAGATCGCGGGCATCTACCAGGTGCAGGCCAACCGACGCCAGCACGGTTCGAGCTTCATTTCCGCCATGCCGACCAATCTCTATGGACCGGGCGACAATTTCGATCTGAAGAACAGCCACGTTTTGCCCGCATTGATGCGCAAAATGCACGAGGCCAAAGAACAGGGCCAGCCGAGCGTGATCGTCTGGGGTTCGGGATCGCCGCGCCGCGAATTCCTGCACGTTTCAGACCTGGCTGCCGCCAGCATTTTCTTGATGGCGCGCTACGACGATCCCGCCCCGATCAACGTCGGCGTGGGCGAGGACGTGACGATCCTGGAACTGGCGCACACGATCGCGGACGTGGTGGGTTTCACCGGCAAACTCGAATTCGACGCCACCAAACCCGACGGCACGCCGCGAAAGCTCCTGGATATCTCGAGGTTACGCGAGTTGGGTTGGGCTCCAAAAATATCGCTCGAGGATGGGTTGCGCCAGACATACGCGTGGTTCGTGGAACAGTCGGAAAAGCACCTGGTTCGCGGTTAAGAACACCGTCCGGGACAGCTTTTCTGGAATGTGCGCTGGACGATGTTCCGTGTGGACAGGATTTCTCAATGAGCGGTTGCTCGAGTGATTTAACCTCGAGCAACCGCGCAACTTACGGCTTATCCAATTCTGCCTTTCGACCGATGTAGAGCATGTGGACGCTCGAGCCGAGGTTGCTTGGATCACTCGCACTCTCAATCACGACTTGCATCAGACGACGATGCGCTTCCGGGTTCTCGGTTGCAAGTTCTGCGATCTGCTGTGCGTGCGACCCTGCAAAACCTGAATCTGACAGCAGTTCTACTTGTGCAAATCCGTACTGCCGCATAAACGGTGCGACTCGATCTGGTTTGATTCCGTACCCGCTGCTGAAACGTCCTGGAATATCGTTCACGAAAACCCCCTTGTTAATCAAACGGTTCATAAAATCTTCGTCGCCGAGATAATGTCGTTCATCTTTCCGCGTCAATACACGTCGTAAAAACCCGTACACGGGCATGAATGCAGCAAACACCAGGCCACCAGGTTTCAAAACCCGGTAAAGTTCTCGAGCGGTCATTGCCCTCAAATCTGGTTCGGTCAGGTGGTACAACGGCCCAAGACAAAGAACAGCATCGAAGCTATCGTTTGCCCAGAGGCTCAGATCGCAGGCATCGGCGTGAACGACCTTTTCAATGTTGTTTTTAACGCCATATTCATCAATTTTTTGTCGAGCAATCTCGAGCAAGTTGGGGGACAGATCGGCCAGCGTAACCTTATGGCCGTTGCTAGCCAGCCAGACCGTCCAACGTCCAACGCCACCGCCAATATCGAGAATCCGTGCATTCTCGGGCAGATATCGGTCGAACGCATCTTGCGTAATGGCAAACTCGAGCTGGCCTTCCGGCCACATCAATCGATCCCATTCGCGGGCTCCAAATTGAGCGTAGTACGCGATTACGTCCTGCTTGCTCATAGTGATTTCCTCAACCAACATCTTATGTGCAAACACCGTTCCACACGCAAGCTCGAGAACACCGTCCAGGACGGTGTTCTTTTCATTTCACACTCTCGAGTCTTGAGCGTTGCGAACCGCGCGGTATAGGCTCGGTTCATTCCCGTGGAGCGTCCTGACATGATCCGCTAACCAGCCTCGAGACCGATGTTGGCGAAGCGCATCGCTATGTTCCGTTTCCGTATCTCTCGAGAGGTGAATCATGAATTTGAACGCGTATTTCGAGCGCATCCGCTCGAGCTTCCCGAAGGTCGCGCTGGACGCGCCTGAATTGATCGATGAAGGAATGCAGTTCGCGGTGGTGATCGCGGACGGTTGGGTGTTTCGCTTCGCCCGAGGCGAGTGGGGCATCGCGTCGCTGGCGAACGAGGCGCGCGTGCTGGAACTGTTGCAGCCGCGCATCAGCTTGGCGATCCCGCGCTATTCTCACCTCGAGCCGGATTTCTGCGCGTACCAATTGCTGCGCGGCGAGGCGTTGAGTTTCCAGGCGTGGCAGCGCTTCGAGCCTGCAACCCAGAGCAGGCTGATGCATCAACTGGGCGAATTCATGGCTCAGTTGCACGGGACGCCGATCACCGATCACGGCATCGCGCCGAGCGCGGCGAGCCGCACGCGCGAGGACTGGTTGCGGTTCTACGACGAGCTGGAAGAGGAGCTGGTTCCAAAACTGTTGCGCGTTCAGCGCGACTGGGTGCGGGCGCTGTTCAAACCCGTCCTCGAGAACCGGCTCTCGTTCGAGCACGCGCCGACGCTGATCGACGGTGATATCAGCGTTTATCACGTCCTCTACGATCCACACAGCCTCGATCTGAGCGCCAAAATCGACTTCGGCATCGCGGGCGTCGGTGATCCCGCCGTGGATCTGGCGTGCGTGCTGAGCAGCTACGGTGAGACCGGCGCGAAGCGCGTCATAGAAGCGTACCCGGCGCTGGAGGCGCATCTCGAGCGGGCGAGGTTCTGGGCGGGGACGCTCGAGCTTCAATGGGTGCATTCCGGCCTGAAGCGGCAGCCGGAGGAATTGCTCTGGGCGCATCTCGGCACGGCCAGGGATTTGCGAATGCCTGGGCTGTAGCTCCATCGCTGAGAACACCGTCCAGGAGGCCTCCCCGAACTCGTGTGTGGGACGGTGCTCGCTTAGGGCGCTGAAAGCCCTCGCAGGTTCAGCGCGCTCGAGCCTCCGACCATGTCGAGCCCGCATCTCGAGAAACCTGTTCCAGAGGGTGTCTTACGCAGCTTTCATGAATTACATCTGATCTTGAGGACGCGCGTATACACTTTCTCGCATGGAAAGACGCGCCAGACACCAGAATTTGAATCTCGAGGCGAGGCTGTGAAACGCACGGTGATCCTGACGGGGCCGCCGCGTTCGGCGGGCGGTGGGGTGCTGGCCTTCTGCGACAACATGGAACGCGCTTACACGCGCCTGGGCTGGGCCGTGCAGCGCATGTGGGTCGGCACGGGGCGCGGCGATACGAACGATGCCACCGAAACCGCGCACGGCGTCAAAGGGCTCCTTTCGAGCCTGCCGGAGATTCTGAAATTGCCCAACGCCAACACGGTTTTGCACATCAACACCTCGTTCACGCAAAAAGCCATGGTGCGCGATGCGTTCGTGTACCTGATGGCGAAACTGAAGGGTTCTCGGGTGGTGGTCGAATACCACGGCGGGCTGCCGGAGAACCTGCCGGATGGTTTGTCTCGGGCGGCGCTGCGGACACTCTCGGGCGCGGACGCGGGCGTGGTCATCAACGAGGGCATGAGGCAGGGCCTGCTGAAGCTCTTTCCGCAAATGCGGGGCAAACTGCACCTGATCTCGAACGCGATCGACCTGCCGCAGTACGAACCAGACGAAACCATTGCGGCGCGCTACGAGAAGCCGCGCTTGCTGTACCTCTCGAGGATCGTGGTCGAAAAAGGCTTGCTGGATTCGATCCGCGCGCTGGGCATCCTGAAGCGTCAGGGAGTCATCCTGCCGCTCGACGTGGCGGGCGAGGGGCCAGCCATGAGTGAGGCGAAACGCCTCGTCAACGAAGAGGCTCTGGAATCTCAGGTGGTGTTTCACGGTCGCGTGGCGGGCGATCAAAAAGACAGGCTTTTCCGCGAGGCCGCGATTTTCTTGTTGCCGACGTACTACATGGAAGGCCAGCCGATCTCGTTGATCGAGGCCCTCGCGTGGGGCATCCCGAGCGTGGTGTCCAACATTGAACCGGTCTGTTCGATGGTGCAGGACGGGGTTCACGCCGCGCACGTGCCGCCGAAAGCACCGGAGAAAATTGCGGCGGCCATTCAGAGCATCCTGGCAACCGAGGCGTCCTACGCGGTCATGGCGCGCAACGACCGCGCTCTGGCGGAGCGCGATCACGAACTCGACCGGGCGGCTCGGCGCTTCCTGGAACTCTATGCGGGCGAGGACGAGGGGCGGGCCACGCAGGTCAAGGCCTGAGGCTGGAGAAAACACCGTCCCAGACGGTGTATCTAAACAGTATCGCGCCGTGAACGGTGTTCTCGCGGTACATTCGTAGCCTCGAATCTGGCACATGCCGGTTTTACGGCGTCTGAGACGCGAAAAAATGACAGATTGATCTGGTAAGTACGACACGCGACCGGGAGACGGACTTGACGCTCGAGAAATTGCGCTGGCAAATGGCCCGTCTGCGCGCCATGACGCCCGAAGAAATCCGTAAGCGCGCCCAGGCGCAACGCCTCAAGGCGCGCTGGAAGCGCGGCGGGCCGAAACCGGCCAGCTTGCCCACGTTGCCCGACGTGCATCGGGTCGCCAAGCAAGCCTTTTTTGGGTTGCCGCTCGAACGCGAAAGCCTGTACGTCGCGGTTGAGGCCGCCGAAATCGAGGCCGTACTCGAGGAAGCCGACGCGATCCTGGCGGGTCGCTGGGGCTTTTTCGCGTTTGCAGATTCGGACGCCGCAGCGTCGGGGTTCGTCGACTGGCAGCGCGACGACCGCAGCGGACGCACGGCGGACGCGCGAGCCTTCGGGCCAGACATCGACGAGCGCGACGCGAAACGCATCGGCAACGTCAAGTACACCTGGGAGAAAAATCGGCATCAGCACACGACCCTGCTGGCGCTGGCCTGGTTTCTGAGCGGCAAGGATCAGTACGCGCAGGCAGCCTTGCGCGCCATCGAGCACTGGGTGCAGCACAATCCCGCCGCCAGGGGCGTCAACTGGACGAGCGGGCTCGAGGTCGGGTTGCGCCTGATCTCGTGGGCCTGGGTCTTTCATTTGTTGCGCGGTCACCCGGATCGGGCGCGGGTGTTCGTGTCTGCGGCCTTTCTGGAAAGCCTGTACCACCATCAGCGCTTCCTGGCGGATTTCGAGTCGCAGGGCTCGAACGCCGACCACCGCCTGATCGCCGAAGCCTCGGGGCGTTACATCGCCGCGATGACCTGGCCCTTTTTTGCGGAATCTGCGGACTGGCAGCGCGAATCGAAAGCCGTGCTGGAACGCGAGATGGATTTGCAAATCTTCGAGAGCGGCATCAGCCGCGAGATGAGCTTCGCCATCGATGTCTTCTCGACCGAGGCGCTCTTGTTGCCCGCGATTCTGGGCGAGCAGTGCGGCGACGATTTTTCGAGGGCGTACCTGGACAGGTTGGGATTCAAAGTGAAAGCGTTAGCGTGGTTGCGCGACGCGTCCGGCAACCTGCCGCGTTACGGCGACGGCGACGAGGGCATGGCGGTACAGCTCCAGGCGCGCACGGAACCCAGATCGGACTGGATCGTCAACGTCGGACGGCGCTTCCTGGACGTGCCGGTGGCGGAAGCGCCGCGCGGATCGCTGGTCGGCGCGCTGCTGCTCGGGCCTCGAACCCCCGGTGAACCGAACCCGAGCACCGGACGCATCCCGGAAAGCTTCGGCTTTCAGGACGCGGGCGTGTACTCGCTGGCCTTCATGCGCGGCGCGCCGAGCGAGGTGCTGGTGCTGGCGGACGTCGGGCCGCTCGGCCACCCACCGACCGCCGGGCGCGGGCACGCGGACGCGCTCTCGTTCACGATGTCGGTTGGCGGGCAGCCGGTGTTGATTGACCCCGGAACCTTCGCGTGCCACAACCAGCCGCGCTGGCGTTCGTACTTCAGATCCACGCGGGCGCACAACACGCTGGAACTGGATTCCGTGGATCAATCCGTGCAGCAGGGCGCGTTCGCCTGGGGCGCGCAGGCCAACGTCAGCCTGGATCGTTGGGAACCCCGATCCGATGGCGGCGCACTGATGGCCGCCCACGACGGCTACGCCCGGTTGCCGGGCAAACCCATCCATCGGCGCGAACTCGAGCTTCGGGGCAAACGCTTGACCATCACCGATCACCTTGAAGGTTCCGGCGCGCACCTGATCGGGATTCGTTTGCACCTGCACCCGGACTGCGAGGCCACCGACGAGGGCCACGGTCGCTGGCGCGCCAGCTTTCCCGGCGGTCAGTTGCGCGTGCGTTTCGATTCTAAATTGATCGTGACCGCGCACCGGGCCGAGAAAAATCCGGAGCCGATGGGTTGGTACTCGCCGCGATTCGATGTGAACGTACCTTCCTGGACGCTGTTCGCTTCGCGCTCGAGCGAGTTGCCGCTCGCGCTCAAGACGGTCATCGAAGTGCTTTGAGTCGCAGGCTCGAGATCAGTCGCGATCCCGATGCTGGGCGCGGTGGGAACTCGAGGTCACCGATGCTGTCCGCGCAGGCGAGCTCGCGTTGAGCCTCGAGTGGTGGGCGCCTCGAGATTCAGCTTCAGTTCTGATGCCCGTGATACGAAACACCGTCCAGGACGCAATCGCGAACTCACGTCCTGGACGGTGTTCTCGAGCCCCCTTTGCGATACAGGAATCGCGCAGGCTCGACCTGAGGAATCAGCGCGCCAGCGTGATCGAGCAGGACTGGTTGAGATTCTGCGTTTGGGCGTCCTTGTTCTGCTGGTAGAGCGCCTGCCCGACGTAACTTCCAGCCTGAATACTCTGGCTCGGGATCACGCAAAACCACGACGCGCCGCCGCTTCGCTCGAGCACCTGAAACACGAACGATCCGTTCTCGAGCGTGAACGTGAAGAGCGTCTGACCGCCCGCGCCCGCACCCGTCCAGTCGCCGTCGCTGTCCTTGCCGCTGATCGAGCCGTTGAACTTCGGTGCGCCCTGGAGGCTGAAAGCCCAGGTTTGACCGGTGTTGATCACGCTCTGGGGCGGCCAGGCGAGTTGCACGGTGTTGCCGGTCGGCGCGGTATTCACCGTGGTCGCTGCCCCGAGCGTGATCGTGCAGTTTGACTTCAGGGTTTCCGTTTTGGCGTCCTTGTTCGCACGGTAGTAGGCCGCGCCGATCATCTGGGTGTTCGTGACGTTCTTTTGCTCGAAGGCGCAGTAGGTCAGCGCCGTGCCGTCCGTCATGTCCAGGTAGACCCGATCGTCTTTCTTGTCGTAATACAAGAACGAGGTCAGGTTTTTGCTTCCGCTGGTGGACGTGGCCAAGCCCGTGGGGTCGCCGTCCTTATCGGTGTTGGTCAGTGATACCCGCCAGGTTCCCGTGCCGGGGATGCTGACCGCCCAGGTCTGTCCGACCGCGATCGGCGGAGGCCAGGTGTTGCCCGTCGGGGCTGGAGGCTGCATGTTGGTTCCCTGCGCCGCGAGCGTCACCGTGCAGGTTTTGTTGATGGCTTGGGTGTCGGTGTTCTTGTCTTTCTTGAAGTAGGCTTCGCCGGCGAAAACGCCACCTTTGATGCTTTTCTGGTCGGGCAGAAGGCAGAAGTATGATGAGCCACTGGCGCTGTCGAACACTTGAAAGATAAATCCGCCGTTGTCCTGCGCGAAGGTGTAGAGCACCTGATTGCTGCCCCCCGTGCCCGTCCAGTCGCCGTCGGAATCCTTGTCGGTGATGACGCCCTTGAAGGTCTGAGCGCCGCTGATCGAGACCGTCCAGGCTTGCCCACGGTTGATCACGCGCTGCGGAGGCCACGAGAGCTGCACGGTTTGGGTCTGACCCGGCGTCGGGCTGGGCGGGGTTGGGCTGGGTGGGGTTGGGCTGGGCGGGGTCGGGCTGGGCGGGGTGACGCGATCCTGAACCGCGCCGATCTTCAAATCTGGCACGTTCGAGACCATCAGTCCGAGCCCGAGCGCCACGGGTCGCGCCAGCGGCTGGCGGGCGGCGGAATCGCTGTCGGCCACGCCGCGCGTGTGAACACCGACCAGTTGGCCCTGGGCGTTGAAGAGGCCGCCACCGGAGTTGCCGGGGCCGGAGTTGGCGCTGTGCTTGATCCAGTCGCGTCCGCTGGATTGCCCGTCCTGCGCCACGAAACCGCCGACGATCCCGGTCGAGAAGGTGATGGTGTAGCCGCCAACGCCGGGAAACCCGAAGAGGTACACGGGTTCGCCGATCCGCAACCTGCCGGAATCACCGATCTGGACGGGTTCGCCGAAATAGGTGTTGGCGGGCAAGGGTTTTTTCTTGATGTCGCGCGTCAGTTTGATGATCGCTAGGTCAAGGTTGGGGTCGGCCACGACGACATCCGCGCGGTATTTGGCTTCGGGTTCGGCGTCCTGAAATTCGACGAAACCGACGGCCAATCCCGCGTAGTACTTGCGCGTCTTGAGGTCTCCGACGACGTGGAAGTTGGTCAGCACGTAACCTGAGGCGCTGATCAGCGTGCCGGAACCGTTGCCCTGCACTTGATCGTTGGCATCCAGGATGTAGATCAGCGCCGAGGATTTCATGATCCGGTCAATCGTGTCCGGTGAGAGCGATTGCGCCTGGGTTGGCGCGAGGCCGACAGCGATGAGCGCGATGGCGGCGCAAGCTGCTCGAGCGAGGCTGCCTGGAATGCGAGGTCGTGGGTTCATGCGTTCCTCCCCTGGGTGCTGACCGTGGACGAGAATTCGGGTCTGACTGAAACCCGAGGGCAGGTTATCGCTTGCCCTGAAGGGTTGAAACTGCCAGCCCGGTCGCGTCCTGGTATCAGCTTCGATTATCGCTTGCGATCACGTTTTTTGGCGTGCGCGCTGCACAACTTCCCACCGGGACGCGATGAATGGCATCGACTTCATGATTAGAATGGCCTCCAAATGATGGTGGGTTGAACGCATTTCTCGAGAACGCTGACGCATCGTGGCGCGTCAGCGTCCAAACGCGACACCGCAGGATTGTTTGAGATCCTGCAAGGGGGCGTTCTTCGTGGCGGTGTAAGCTCCCGCGCCGAGGTAAACGTCGTCCTGGTAGCTGCTGGCGTCGCGCAGCACGCAGAACCACGACGGCCCGCCAGTTTTTTCGAGCACCTGAAAGGCGAACCCGCCGTTGTTGAGCGCGAACGTGAACAGCGTCAGGCCGCCCGAGCCGGAGCCCGTCCAGTCGCCTTCGCTGTCCTTGCCCTCGATCCGCCCGCTGAACTTCTGGCCGTTCTCGAAGGCGACGGCCCAGAACATGCCGTCCCGGAGTGCGTTCGATGGCGGCCAGTAGACGGAACCGCCGGGTGATTGCGCGGCTGGCGCGCAGGCGGCGACGCCCAGGCCGAGGGCCAGCGCAACGAGCGAGAGCCGCATTCTGGACCAGAAAGAGACGGGGGCGGTCGTGTAACGGGACTGGTTCATGGTCTTCTCCCCTGCACACCTTCGACGTTCAGGGTTGAACGTCGCGCCTGTCGCCCGCGCTTTCAGCTTGCGCGTTCTCGAGCTTGAGGTCGTACAGGTCAATCATGGCCTCGGCCATTGAGAATCCGCGTGACCAATGCACATGAGACAAAAGAACACCGTTCTGGACGGTGTTCTTTGTGCACCCAAAAACGCGTGCGCGATGGAGTCCCTCAGGCTCGGCGTCTAGCGCACGAAATTGAGCGGTTTGAAGCTCGAGCCGAGAATCTCGCGGCTGGGCACATTCAACCATCGATCGAGGGATTCCGCGTAGACCTGACGGAAGTCGGTGGTCATGACCGGATCGCCGTCGTTGAGTTTTTCCAGGTCCGGGTACTGGCCGTACAACCCGCCCTTGATGCCCTTGCCGAGCGCGAACATCAGCCCGGCCTTGCCGTGATCGGTGCCCGCGCTGGCGTTTTCCGCCAGCCGACGCCCGAATTCCGAGAAGCCGATCACGATCACGTCGTCGGCGCGGCCCTGGGCTTCGATGTCGGCGCGAAACGCGACCAGCGCAGCAGAGAGCGTCTCGAGCAAGGCCGGGTGATCCTCGGGCTGTCCGGCGTGCGTGTCGAAACCGCCCAGGCTGGTGTAGAACACGCGCGGCCCGACATCGGCGGCGACCATCCTGGCGATCTCGTTGAGGCTGCCCGCGAAGTTGTTTTCCGGGTACTTCGAGCCGGGCTTGTACCTGGAAAGGCCGCTCTGCACTTTGGCGGTGTTCTCGAGCATCTGCACGGTGTTCTTGCGGAGTTCGTCCGCGCGGCCATCCATCCGGTCGGACAGCAGGCCCCGGTACGCCTTGTCCAGGCCGTCCGGGAGCTTCAACTGGTAGCGATCCAGGTTGCTGATCGAGGGCAGGATCACGTCGCCACCGCGCAACGCACCGGGCGTGTTACCGCCGAAATTCGTGGCGCAAAACGGATCGCCGTATTTTTGTGCAATCTTGGCGATCCAGCCGTCCACGTCGCTCGAGGTGCTGGCGCTCACGTCGGCGCTGTGCCAGATCGCCATGCTCTCGAAGTGACTGCGGTTCGGGTTGGGGTAACCCACGCCCTGCACCAAGGCGAGTTCTCCGGCGTCCCAGAGTCCCATGAAGGGCTTCAAGCTGGGATTCATGCCGACATCACCGGACACGGTCAGCACGTCCTTTTTGGGCACCGCCAAGGTCGGACGGGCCGCGTAATACGCGCCCTGCGAGTACGGCACGAGCGTGTTCAGGGCATCGTTGCCGCCGGAGAGTTGCACCACCACCAGAATCTTGCCCTTGCCGATGGCGGCCTGCGCGGTGCGCGTCAGGAAACCCGGCCCGCCCGCGCCCATCGCGAGCGTGAAGAAGGATGATTTCAGAAAGTCGCGTCTTTTCATGGTTGGCTCCTTTGGGTCACGGGTCATGAGGCACGGGTCAGAAGTCGGGAGAAACGGCGAAATCGCTCGGGTACGGATTGGGCGAGCGATTCTCGAGAAGACCGTCTGGGACGATGTTCTTGCGTGGGTCGTTTCTCGCGTGTGGGACGGTGTTTCTGGGGTGTCGCTCGAGGAACGGGTTCACTTCTGACAGCCCTCCTGTGACCCGTGACCATTTCAGGCGAGGTGGTACTGCGGGCTGGCCAGCACCAGGTACGCCATACCCTTAGCGATTTCCGGCGTCAGCTTGCCGCCCGCGTACGTCTCGAGGATCTTGCGGAGCGCACCGTTGGGGCTTTGACCCAGATACGTGCGCCCCAGCAGTTCGATCAGGTCGGCGGCGTTCGGAGAGGACGGCAGGCTCAGGTCAGCTTTGGGATTCTGTGCGGCCTGTTGCGCCCCATTTTTGGCGCGCGCTGCGGGCAAATTGCCGCTGACAACGGCTCCGACGAAGGTCAGTCGGTTCAGGATCGAGGAATCGTCGATCCATTCCTTGCCGCCGTCCCAGCCTTTGACGTTCGGAGGGTCGAGCAGGGTCTGGTATTGCTGGCTCATGATGTTGACCACGCCGCGCTGGTGGGCGGGCGTTAACCTTGCGCGGGACGCGCGCAAGGTGCCGACAACGTACTCGACCGGAGATTTGACCAGGGCGTACCGGTTGCGCTGGGCGTAGAACTCTTGGCTGTTGAAGATCTCGCGCAGCAGCGCGGTCGTGTTGCCCTTCGATTGCGCCCAGAGCGCCGCCAGTTCGGTGTGAACATCTGCGGGAATCTCTTCGTTGACGAAGAACTTCCAGAGTTTTTGAGTCATGAATCTCGAGGTCGCGCTCTGCGCGCTGACGATCCGCACGATGTCTGGAAGCTTCCAGTCGCCGGCCTGCCCGAGGAAGGTTTTGGTGCCGTCGTCGTGGTTGCGCGGGTTGAACTGTGATTCGGGTTTGCGCGCCATCTGTGGGCTTTTGCCCGCACCGCGCTGCCCACCTTGAATGAACCAACCCGACAGCGCGCGGGCGGATTCCTGGATGTCTTTTTCGGTGTAATTGCCGACACCCATGGTGAAGAGTTCCATCAGTTCCCGAGCGTAGTTCTCGTTGGCGTGGGCTTTGGTGTTCTGGTCGTTGTCCAGGTAGCGCAGCATGGCCGGGTCTCTGGAAACCTCGAGCAAGAAGGGTTCAAAATCGCCCGCGCCCATGCGCCGGAAAAGTTCGTTCTGGTTTTTGAGCATGAAGCCGCTCTTGACCTTGTCCGAGCCGCTGGCGAAGTGCCCGTGCCAGAAGAGCGTCAGTTTTTCCTTGAGGGGTTGGGTGGTGGTCAGCATCTTGTGCAACCACCACAACTGCACGCTCGGGCTGATGCGCGGCAGGGCTTTGTTCGGCTCCACTCCGGCCTTGATCAGTTCGTCGAAGGCGGCGTCCACGTCGTTCGGGTTGGGTTCCGTGCCGTCGTTGGGGTTGAAGCTCAGCAGTTTCTCGACGGCCAGTTCCGGCCCGAGCGCGCGCAGTTTCTCTATTTCTTCCGGTGTGCCGCCGAATCCGGCGCGGCGCATCAGGTGTGCGGCGTCCTCGTAGCTGTAGTTCGCGGGTCTGTATGGCTTCATGCGTTCCTCCCTTGCTGGTTCTGGGGTTGTGATGCGGGGTCAGCGCGCGAGGTTCCCAGGTACGGCAGAAGTCAGCCCTCAGAGGTCAGGGCAAGATCGTCCGGGACGCACATCTTTGTCCTCGGGGACGACCGTCCCACACGGTCTTCCCCGAGGAACTCTCGAGCGTCGAGTCTCGTCAGCCCGATCCCGGATGCCCAACTTCTCTTCGCCTCGAAACGAGAACACCAGCCAGGACGCACTTTTTGAGGCTCGAGAAATGCCGTGCAGGACGGTCTTCTCGAGAATTTGGCTCCGCCCAAGCCAACCCGAAGCGCTTTGAGCTTTCACCTTTGAGCTTTCACTTCTGTCCTCCCTCTCGCAGGCTGACCGAAATCCAATCCGCATGTTCCCAACGTTGACTCTGATAGAGGACTTGAAATAATTTTTAGGAGCGCCTAAACTCTATTCTAGTAGCACCAAGAAGAAAGAAACCATGCGAGAACTCCTATCCAGCCAAGCAGAGGACTACCTCAAAACCATCTACGCGCTCTCGCAGAGCGGCAGGGTCACGACGCAAGCCGTGGCCGATCACCTCCAGGTGACGCCAGCCAGCGTCACCGGAATGCTCAAAAAACTCAGCGAAATGGGACTGGTCGAACACGCGCCGTACCAGGGCGCGAGCCTGACCGTCGCGGGCTCGAGCATCGCGCTCGAGCTGGTGCGCCACCACCGACTGCTGGAACTGTACCTGCACCAGGCGCTCGGCTACGGCCTGGCGGACGTTCACGCCGAAGCCGAACGTCTCGAGCACCACATCAGCGAGGATTTCGAAGCCAAAATCAGCGAAATCCTGGGCAACCCCACCCACGACCCGCACGGCGAACCGATCCCGACGCTGGAAGGCACCCTGCCGCCCTACGCCACACGCGCCCTGGCGGACGTGAACGCCGGAGAGGAAACCCGCGTGGGACGGATCGTCGATCGCGACGCCGAACTGCTGCGGCACTTCGTGCTGCTGGGCTTGACGCCCGGCGCGCGCGTGCGCGTGACCGACGTGTCCAGTGCGGGCGGAACAATCACCCTGGAAGTCGCCGGAGGCGCCCTGCACACGATCTCGCTCGAGGCGGCGCGCAAGCTGTTCGTGAACGATTCGAGACTCGAGGTCAGGCCGTGACGACTGAGACGCACACCGTCCAGCCCGGCACGCTCGATCAGGAATTGAACCGTCAGGCGCAGGATGTTCTGGCCAACCGCAGCACCCGGCGCGGCTGGCGGCGCGTCACGCCGTTTCTGGGCGCGGCCTTCGTGGCCAGCGTCGCGTACATGGATCCCGGCAACTTCGCGACCAACATCGCGGGCGGCGCCAAATACGGATATTTATTGTTGTGGGTGATCCTGCTGGCCAGCCTGATGGCCATGCTGGTGCAGACGCTGTCCGCCAAGCTCGGGATCGTGACCGGCAAGAACCTGCCGGAAATCATCCGCGAACGCTTCCCCAGATGGGTCGTGTGGCTTTACTGGGCGCAGGCCGAACTGGTCGCCATGGCGACCGACCTGGCCGAATTCCTCGGCGCGAGCCTGGCCTTCACGCTGCTGTTCGGCATCCCGTTGTGGCTGGGCGCGGTGCTGACCGGCATCGTGACGTTTGCGCTCTTGGGCCTGCAAGCCAGGGGCTTCCGCCCCATCGAGATGGTCATCGCCGCGTTCGTGGCCGTGATCGCCGGGGCTTACGTGGTGCAAGTCGGGTTGTCCCGACCGAGCATTGCCGTGCTGGGCGGCTTCATCCCGAGATTGAATGGAGCCGCCAGCCTGTACCTGGCGGTCGGCATCATCGGCGCGACCGTCATGCCGCACGTGATTTATTTGCACAGCGCCCTGACGCAGGGGCGCATCCCGACCAGCAACGCCGGTGAAACGCGGCGCTTGCTGAAATTCAACAAGGTGGACGTGTTCCTGGCGATGGGCATCGCCATGCTGATCAACATGAGCATGCTCATTGCCGCTGCCGCGACCTTTCACGCCGCTGGGAAACCGATCACGGAAATCACCGAGGCCTACAAGACGCTGACGCCACTCTTGGGCAGTGCTGCGGCCTTCGCGTTCGGCATCGCGCTCCTCTCGAGCGGCCTTTCCTCGAGCGCGGTCGGCACGATGAGCGGTCAGGTGATCATGCAGGGTTTCATCGGTTTCCGGATTCCCGTCTGGTTGCGCCGCACGATCACGATGGTTCCAGCCTTCGCCGTGATCCTGGCCGGGCTCGACCCGACGGCCACGCTGGTCTTATCGCAGGTGGTACTGTCGTTCGGGATTCCGTTCGCGCTGGTGCCGCTGTTGATGTTCACCGCCAACCGTTCCATCATGGGCGAATTCACCAACGCTGCGCTGACCACCATCGCCGGTTGGGGCATCGCCGCGATCATCATTTCCTTGAACCTGTACCTGCTGCTGGTGACGTTCGGATTGATCCCGCAATGACCTGAAATCTGAGCATTCAGCCTCGAGGAGACCGTCCAGCGCGCGATTCCTCGAGATCGCAAGAATAGCGTCCTGGACGGCGTTCTCGTACCGCCTGGGTTCTTGGTTCCTATCGCATCTGATCATCTTGAGGCTCGGACTCGGGCTGTGCCGCTTTATCAATCGGGATCGGCGGGCTTCCGGGCGCCAGAAGCGTCTGCACCGCGATCAGCGAGCCCACCCCGATCAGACCGCCCACCAGGAAATCCCGATTCGATAGGCTCGACCCGAGCCAGCCCGCCAACGGGTACGCCAGCGCCCACCACAGGTGGCTCCAGGCGAAGTGCGCGCCGTAGACGCGACCCTGCACCTCGGTCGGCGTGCGATCCGCAATCAGCGCTTGCGTCGGCAGGTTGACCCAGTTCTGTCCCGCACCCGCCACCAGCCACAACACCAACAACGGTGCGACCCCGACCAGGTTGGCGGGCAGCACGGCCAGCGTCGTGACGAACGCGCCCACCAGCAAAAACATGGTGCGCGGCACTCGTTTCTCGAGCGCTCCGAGGGCCAGCGCCGCCAGCGTCGCACCGACCCCGAAGGCCGCCATCACCAGACCGTACTCGAGGTTGCCCAGACCCAGGCTGCCCCGCACCAGCCCGACCGTGTCGACCAGCACCAGCGCTCCCGCGACCGAGGCGACCAGCTCGAGCAGCAGCGCGTAGCGCATGGCGGCGACAGCCCAGAGTCGGGTCGTGCCGTCGCGCACGTCGCGCCAGGTGGTGGCGCTCGAGATTTCAGTTGAAGCTCCTTGGGCGTTCAAGGATCGCGGCAGCGTCAGGATCAGCGCGGCAGAGATCAAAAACGTCAGCGCGTCCAGAAAGAAAATCGAACGCGCCCCGATGACGGCGGCCACGCCACCCGCGATGCCGGGGCCGAGCACGCCCAGCAACTCGTAGGTCGCGCCCGAAAGCGAGATCGCCTGAGCGTAATCGTCCTTTCCGGTCACGAGCACAATCGTGGCCTGGTACGTCGGCGTGAAAAAAGCAGTCAGGGCGTTCAGCGCGAACATCAGCGCGTACACCTGCCAGACCTGCGTCACGAACGGCATCAGTCCGATCACGACCATCCGCCCGAGATCGCTGGTCACCAGGATCAGCTTGCGATCCAACCGATCCGCCAGCGCCCCGGCCAGCGGCGAGAGAATCACGAAGGCCGTCACGCGCAGGGTCAGGGCCGCGCCGAGGATCAGGCTCGAGTTCGATCCGGCCAGCTCGAAGGACAGCAGCGCCAGCCCGACCCAGGTCAGGGCATCGCCCAGCAAGCTGGTGGCCTGCGAGATGTACAACCGCGCGAAAGACGGGTTGCGCAGGCTCCTGAACGGCGCGAGCGCACCCGTCATCGGCTCAACTCGAACCCGCGCAGCATTCGGATGATGAAAACTCGCGCGCAGATATCGGACAAGAAACGCTCCTCTCGGGGCCACGAGACAAACCGCAGGTGATCCCGACCCAGCGGTGATCCATGCGGGTTCGCTCGCGTTTGGCTTGCATCTTACCGCCGAATCACGGTATCAGCTTACCAGAGAACGCCGTTCTGAACGGCGTTCTTTGATCTTGTGGTTCACGCTTTACGCCCTGGAACGATGGCTCTGGGCTCGAGATCGCATTCTCGAGGCGAGCAACCGAGCCAGATTTCGGGTTCAGGATTCGTTCGGGTGGCAGCGCTGCGCGAACGCGATCACGGCCTGAGATCCCTCGATCAGACCGCCGACCATCACGTCAAACGCGTGCTTGGGGTCGCTGGTGGTGGCGGTGAAGGCGTAGGAATTGCTGAGCTGTCCTTCGCTCGAGAACGCGAAACCCATCCGCCTGACCTGGCGTCCAATCCAGACGGCTGCGGCCTCGATCTTGCCGGGGTACGCCCAGACGCGAGGCGTTTCGCAGTGCAGATCCTGTGCCGTTCCCGCGTCGCGCAGGTGCGCGCGCAACCGCGAGAGCAACTCCTCGAGCGCACTTTGAACCGGCGCGGTGACGGGATAACTGGCCACGCCCGAATCGCCCAACCACGGGGTGCGGGTCGGAATTTTTTGCTTTCCCTGCTGCGCCAGACTCGCACCAGACGCGAAGATGGCGAGCAAGCACGCGGCTCTGGCCAGTCTGGAAGCATTCATGCGCCTCACCTCGGCTCTATCGTAGGACCGTTCGGGGCGCAATGTGTGCGATACCGCATGATTGCCCGTGCGTCGCCCTCTGCGGTCGCTTTTTTCGAGCCACGGCTTCTCGAGGAATATGCTCGAGTACCGCCGGTTCCGGAACTCTTCGCGCCGAATCACCAGCCTCCGAACGCCATCGAAAGGCCCGAGGGCGGGTCGCCCTCGGGCCTATGGTTGAAAAGCTTAAAAGACTTTCGGTGTGGTGCTGATGCCACCATCGGTGATCGTCGGAATGAAACCTTTCGACCTCGAATTGCTCACCACCGAATTGATTTCACCCTGATTGCTGGTGTAATCGAAGGTGAAGATCTTCTTTCCAGCCCCAGCCAGGCGTTGCAAGACCGGGATCGTGTAAGGCGGGTAGCCCGAGGTGTCCGGTCTGCCCGTTCCCAAGAACCACAGGTGCTCCCCCGCCGTCGCATCCAGGCAGTCCGCGTACCCGGAGCCGAACGAGTCGTACTGGTTCGCGCCACCGTTGACGAAGATCTTGAAGCCGGCCTTCTTGCCCCTGGCGTAATTGGCGATGTTGCAGACCAGATCCTTGCTGCGTTGCGAGAAGGTCGAGATCGGCGTGCTGCCTTTCGGGAAGCTGTTGTTCCAGTACGGGTCGGATTGATCCAGGAACAAACCGTCGAAACCGTTGTTGATGATCCGGTCTATCGTCTGGAACATGATCGATTGCCAGGCCGCATCCCAGTACGCGACGTTGTACGTGCCGCTGTACTCGGACGTGCTGATCAACCAGCTCGGGTTGCCGACGGTCCACCAGGATTGCCAGTAGGTTTCGATGTTCTGCGCTTGAC
>CAXTKV010000080.1:0-21104 GCA_964244895.1 uncultured Deinococcales bacterium | reverse complement strand
AGCACCTGCCGGGCTGTTCGCGCTCCAGCACGCGTTTACGAACATGCGTGCTGGACGGTGTTCTCTGAAGCGAATCCCTCGAGATCATGCCGAGTGCGATCTCGAGCGTGCGCGTTCCCAACGGTTACGGCGTCGGCGGCGCTAATGGTGGCGCGGGTGGCGGTGGCGCGACCGGCTTTCCCTGAAGCGCCGTCGTCTTCCTGGACGTATTGCCCGCGTTGTCCTGCGCGGCCACCGCGAACAGGTACAGCGTGCCATTCGTCAACCCCGTGACCGTCGCCGCGACGGTCGGTGCGGGCACGTTGATCGTGTTGGTCAACGCGCCGCTGGCGACGCCGTAGTAGACGATGTAACCCTTCAGGTCGCTGTCCGTGTTGGCCGTCCAGGTCAATCCGACCTGCGCGTCGCCCGGCGCGACCTTCAGGCCGCGCGGCGTACCCGGAGCCATGTTGACCGGGGCGGGGCAGGCGCAGAGCGCGATCAGCGCGACCAACCAGGCGAACGTTCGGGTCTGTCTCGAGGAAACACTGATTGGATCGGTCATGGGGTGTCATGGAGTGTACGGCATGACCCAACCAGCGCGCCGTGAGATTTCGACGGACGGTCTGGATGCCGTCCGGAACGCATTTCCTGCACGCCCGAGAACGCCGTCCGGGACGGTATCACCTCGTGAAGAACACCAGTTCGTCGGAAACCTGCCTGGAAACATCCGGCGGGATCGGGCGCTCGAACGGTTCGGGCAGACCGGACGCGATCCGGTGGGCTTCTTCCAGGTACGCCTGGAACGGTGTCGGGTCGGTGCTCGAAGGCTCGAGATGGTGAGGCTCGAGCGGCTCGAACAGCGATGGGTGCGGTTTGTCGCTGGCGTGCTTCCACGCGCCCGTGCGCCAGTCCAGATCGTAGAGCGGCACGAACTTCGCGCCGTGATCGGCCACGAATTCAATTGCGGCCAGCAGGAATTCAAATTCTTGGTCAGTGATGAAGTAATTGAAGTTCAGTCGCGTCCAGCCCGGCTTGATGCTCTCGATTCCGGCCTGAATGCTCGCCCAGGTTTGCCTGGATCGTTCCGCGTCGATGTGAAGCAATTCGTGACCGTAAGGCCCGGCGCAGGCGCAACCTCCGCGCGACTGAACACCGAACAGGTCGTTCAGCAAGCGCACCACGAAGCGCGGGTGCAGGTAACGCCCGCCCGATTGCGAACGCACCAGGAACGACACGATGGCGAGGCGCTTCGCGCTCAAATTTCCCAGAATCTCGAGCTTCGGGTGCTCGCCCAGCCGCGCGAGGGCGCGGGTGCTGAACTCGCGCTCTCGCGCCTCGATCAGTTCCGTGCCGACCTGTGCCTTGACCCAGAAGGCCAGCGCCGCGCGCATTTTTTGCAGGATCGCGGGTGTGCCCGCGTCCTCTCGGGCTTCGATGTCGGCCACGAAATGGTGCTCACTGGAACTGACGTAGGTGACGGTTCCGCCACCCGCCGTGCTGGGCGTCTCGAGGGCGTACATCGCCTGATTGAAGACCAAAACACCGGGCGTGCCGGGGCCGCCCACGAACTTGTGCGGGCTGATGAACACGGCGTCGTAGCCATCTAACTTGCCGGGTCGCAGGTCAATCTTGACGTAGGGTGCGCTGGCCGCGAAATCGAAGCAGGCGAACGCGCCCTGGGCGTGCAGCAGGCGCGCGATTGAGCGCGTGTCGCTGATGATGCCCGTGACGTTGCTGGCCGCCGAGAACGAACCGATCTTCGGGCGGTTGGCGTATTTTGGATCGGTCAGGCCCGCGTGGAGCGCGTCCAGGTCAATCAAGCCTTTCGGGCAGAGCGGAATCTCGACGACTTCCGCGATCGTCTCGCGCCAGCTGACCTCGTTGGAGTGGTGCTCGTACGGCCCGACGAACACGACGGGGCGCTCCTCTGGGCGCGTGACCTCGAGCACGCGGGCTCGGAGTGGGCTGGGGACGCTCAGGCCCAGGATTTCCTGGAGGCGTTTGATGGCGGCGGTCGAACCCGTGCCGGTGAAGATGATCTTGTAGCGTTCGTCCGCGCCCAGGCAGGTTTTGATGTACTCGGCGGCCTCGTGCGCGTAGTGGGTGGTGCGCGCGCCCGTGAAGCTGTCCTCGGTGTGCGTGTTCGCATAGGACGGCATGACGCGCTCCAGTAGGGTTCGCTCGACGTACCCGAGCGACTTTCCGGAGGCCACGTAATCGGCGTAGGTGATGCGCCTCTGGCCGAAGGGCGTCTCGATTCGTGCGTCTGTGCCGATGATTTCCGCGCGCAACCACGCCAGCACGTCTCCGGTGATGTGATCCACGATACAGAGTCTAGTCCAAGTCGCTGAGAAATGGGACGGGCTTTTAACCGTCGGGCTTGGCCCGTGGAACGCTCGAGAACGCTGTCGTTTTTCTGTGGTCATCCTGAACGACTGGTCATCCCGAACGGAATGGTCGAGAAGACCGTCTCACACGACGTAAGCCTGAGGAACGCCCGAAGATTCTTCGCGTCTCCTCAGAATGCCGAAGGATTGGGGCTCGAGAAACACCACTGGTCGTTCTGAGCCGCGCGACCAGGACGACCAGCGCCGAGAACACCGTCCAGCACGCATTCCTAGAAACGTGTGCCGGACGGTGCTCAGTCGCGCTTCGAACTTCTGCGCTCCAGTTCTTTCTGTTCGGGCGCGTGCATCAATTCCCGCATTTCCTGGCGCATCCGGGGACGGTCATCGCGGTATTCGCGTTCGATGGCCTCGCGCTTTTGGCGCAGGCGCTCGAGCAGCGCCTCGGTGGTCTGCGACTCGAGCGAAACGGGTTGCTCGAGCACGGTTTTTTCCAGGCTCGAGCCCGCGAGGTTGACCGGGCCCGAACCTTTGAGCACCATGCCGTCGAAGGCGAACGCCACGTCCAGCCCGTGCTGCTCGGACAGTTTGCGCGCCAGATCGTCGTATTCTTCCGGGTGCAAACGGATCGCCTCGTACAGGTGCGTGAACACCAAGCGTTTCCAGCCGCGCTGCGCCGCCATCTCGCAGACGCGAGCAATCGGCACCAGCACCTTGCGAGCCGGGTGATCCGGCGGCAGGGAGTGCTCCTGCGCGCCTTCCGGCATCAGCCCGACCTGCACCAGTGCCCAATCCAGATCTCGTAACCCGTCCAGGTCGAGCGTGATGAAATGATCCGAGGTGTACAGGCCGCGCCCGCCGGAATCTTCAAACAAATACGAGTACATCGGCATGTCCGAACGGTGCCGCAGGGCCGTGACGCGCAACTCGCCCAGCGTAAAAGGCTCGCGATCCCGCACGCGCCGGACTTCCAGGTGCTTCATGTCGCGCTGAAACCGAAACAGGCTGACCTGCGACAGACTCTCTTCGAGGTCTTCCGGCATGAAACTTGGTACGCCCGGAGCGCCCCAGCGCGCGATGTACTCGACCACGCGCACCCCGGCGGTGTGATCGGGGTGAAAGTGGCTGAACAAGAGCGCCTTCAATTCCAGCACGCCCGCCGCGTTCAGTTGCGCGTTCGATTCCTCTGGCGTGTCGATCAGCACGCCGTGATCCGGCAAGAACAGGCTCGGGCCGGAGCGCGCGTTTTTGCCGCCCTCGAGCCTGGCTCGAGTGCAGACGCGACACGTGCAAGCCGCTTTCGGAGTGGGTTGCGATCCGCCAGAACCCAGGACGATCCCGCGCATGGGTTCAGTTTAACCGCACACCGTTCAGGACGTGCGAATTGCGAGCCCTCCGGGACAGCGCTGCGGATTCTCGAGAAGAACCCGCGCCCGAGAGCGTCTGCGCCAACGAGACGAAGGGAAATCTCGCCATTTTTCGCGTTTCCCTGCGTCTTTCGCCCCGATAAAAACCCGTGCTCGAGATCAGAAAATCGCCCACTCCGTTTACAATGACGCATGGCCACCTGGACGGAATACCTGGCGCAACATCAGGATCGCTACCTCGAAGAACTCAAAGACTTCCTGCGCATCCCCAGCATCTCCGCGCTGCCGGAACACGCCCAGGACGTGCGGCGCGCCGCCGAATGGGTCGAGGCCAGGCTCGAGACCGCCGGGCTGGAACACACGGTCATCCTCGAGACGGGCGGCCACCCGGTCGTGTACGCCGACTGGCTGCACGCGCCCGACAAACCGACGTACTTGATCTACGGGCATTTCGACGTGCAACCGGTCGATCCGCTCAGCCTCTGGACCAGCCCGCCGTTCGAGCCGACCATCCGCGATGGGCGCCTGTACGCGCGGGGCTCGAGCGACGACAAGGGCAACATGCTCGCGCCGATCCAGGCCATCGAAGCCTTGCTGCGCGCGACCGGAAGTCTGCCGGTCAACCTGAAATTTCTGCTCGAGGGCCAAGAGGAAATCGGCAGCCCGCAGATTCCAGCGTGGCTGGCGGAGAACGCCCAACGTTTCGCCTGCGATCTGGTGCTGAACGCCGACAGCGGCCAGGTCAGCGTGGATCAACCCGGATTGCTGCTCTCCACCAAGGGCCTGTGCGCCCTGCAAATCAGCTTGCACGGCGCGAACAGCGACCTGCACTCCGGGCTGTACGGCGGCGTGGTTCAGAACCCCCTGCACGCCATGGCCGAACTGATCGCCTCGATGCACCGTGACGGGCGCGTGACCGTACAGGGCTTCTACGACGACGTGCAGGACATGACGCCCGCCGAACGCGAAGCCATGGCCGCGATTCCCTTCGACGAAGCTGATCTGAAACGAGAACTCGGACTGGATGCCTTTCCCGGCGAACCCGGCTACAGCGTCCCGGAGCGTCAAGCGGCCCGCCCGACGCTCGAGGTCAACGGTCTGTGGGGTGGCTTCCAGGGCGCGGGCGTGAAAACCGTGATCCCGAACGAGGCGCACGCGAAAATCACCTGCCGCCTGGTCGCCAACCAGAAACCCGCCAGAATCCTGGAACTGCTCAAAGCGCACGTCGAAAAGCGCGCGCCGGAAGGCGTTCAAGTGACCGTTCAACTGAGCGAATCCGGCGCTGACCCGTACCGGATGCCAGCCGATCACCCGGCCAACCAAATCGCCAGCGAAGTGCTGCAAAACCTGTACGGCAAGCAGCCCTGGCCGATTCGCACGGGCGGCACGATCCCGGTGCTGGCGCTCTTCAAGAACCTGCTGGGCGTGGACACGCTGGGTTGGGGGTTCGGGCTGAACGACGAACGCTTTCACGCGCCAGACGAATTCTTCCGGATCGCCAGCTTTGAACGTGCGCGAGTCGCGTACTGCGCGCTGCTCGAGCGTCTTGGAACGTGATCTCGGGTCAATCAGGTTAGGTTGCAGGTTCTCGAGTTACCGATCGTTGCTGAACTCGAGCCGGGATGAACGCCCAAACCCGTTCAGACCAGGGCATTCTCGTGATCCCAGCCTGTTAGAATGCCGCACGTATGAAACGAACCTTTCTGATCCTCTGCCTGGCCGTGACCGCACTCGGTTGGGCGTCAGCGGCGCCGCTCACGGTGAAGCTTCAATTCCCGCAAGGTCTGAGCGCCGGTAAGGAAGCCACGGTGACGGCCAGCGTCGAAGGTGAAGGAGCCAAAAGCGTGCAGGGCGCGCCGTTGGCTGTGATCTTCGATGAGCGGCAGAATTCGGTCACCGACCAGATTGACCTGGGCACGATCGGTGGCAAGCTCGAGGGGAAGTTCACGCCAAGTCAGGGTCCTTACCGCATCACGGTGCGCTTCCGGGCCAACGGACGAAATTACGCTTTCGCTGCCGATAAAGATCAACTGTTTACCCTTCCGCTGCCTTCCGGCGAGGTCGGAGTGAACTTCGATACCGGCAGCCCGAACAGCGGTTCGAGGCTGCCCGTGGCGCTCCTGGGCTGGTTTTTCGGTGCGTTGGCGCTGGGTTTCGTCGCCCTGCGCGGCGCGCGACAGTACCTGTTCTAAGCGCCCGATCCGGGAGTGACACCGCACCACCAGGTGCGGTGCTTACGTTTCTGGGTTCAGTTTTTTGAAGGCTGACCTCGAGCCTCGTCTCTGAGCGCGCGGCGGGGCGCGCCTGTTAGACTCAAGGGGTAAACTCGAGTTCCCATTTCGAGCTGCACCAAAAATTTTAGGAGGCACAATGTCAAAACTCAGGGTTCGTCCGACCATCGGCGTGTTCGTGGACACGCAAAACCTGTACCACTCGGCCCGCGATTACTACGAGCGCACCGTCAACTTCGAGAGTTTACTGAAGTTTGCGACCGCTGACCGCGAGATGCTGCGTGCCGTCAGTTACGTGGTCGAGCGCGAGGGCGACACCAGCGCCTGGCCTTTTATTTACAAACTCTCAACGCTGGGCTACAAGGTGCGCCGCATGACCCTCCAGGTGCACCACACCACCGAAACCGGCAAGACGATCTGGGAAGGCAACTGGGACATGGGCATCTGCGCGGACATCGTGCGCCTGGCGGAGCACCTGGACGTGATCGTGCTGGGCAGCGGCGATGGTGATTTCCTGGACATCCTGGAAGTCATGATGGAGCGCGGCAAGCGCGTCGAAGTGATCGGCTTCAAGGAAACCACCGCTCAGAAATTGATCGATGGCGTGGACAAGTTCACGCACCTGGCCGACATCGAGAACGCCTTCATGCCCCTGCGCGAGCGCACGCCGTACCAGCCGCCGATTCCCGAGCCCGTCGAGGCCATCGCGCAGAGCGAAGAATAACGAGAACACCGTCTGGTACGCGTTCTCGAGTTTGCGTCCCGGACGGTGTCGGTCAGGGGTTAAGGGTCATAGGTGAAAGGAAAAAGAGGGGGCTGATAGGGGTTCCTTCTGACCCCTGAGTGCTTTTCGAGGTGTCCATGAACGGCTTTGCGCTCGAGGATTACGATTACGTTCTGCCGGAGGATCGCATCGCGCAATCGGGTGTGGAACCGCGCGACTCGAGCAAATTGCTGGTCGTCAGGAAGGGCTCGCTCGAGTTCGAGCATCGGGTTTTTCGGGACGTGGTGGACTACCTGGATCGCGGCGATGTGCTGGTGCTGAACCGCACGCGCGTGATTCCGGCGCGGCTCGAGGCGAAAAAACCCACGGGTGGCACGCTGGAAGTCCTGCTGTTGCGCGAACATGCGCGCAACCTCTGGAGCGCCTTTCTGAAACCCGCGCGGCGCGTGGCGCTCGGCGGAACGCTCGAGTTTGGAGGTGTGACGGCCACGGTCGAGTCGGTGCTTTCCGACGGCGCGCGGATGCTGCGGTTCTCGGAGGACATCAAGCCGCACCTGCCAGAGATTGGATCGTTACCGCTCCCGCCGTACATCACCAACGATACCGTCGGCGAGCGCTACCAGACGGTCTTCGGCAACGATCCGGGCAGCGTGGCCGCGCCCACGGCGGGCTTGCATTTCACGCAGCGTTTGCTGGAACGGATTCACGGCGTGGGCGTGGGCGTCTGGCCCGTGACCTTGCACGTCGGGGCGGGCACGTTCAAACCCGTCTCGACCAGCATCGAGGATCACGTCATGCACGCTGAGCCCTTCGTGATCCCGCGAGAGACGAGTGAGGCCGTGACGCGCGCCAAGTTCGAGGGACGACGCGTGATCGCGGTCGGTACGACCAGCGTGCGCACCCTCGAGACCGCCTGGAAAGACCTGCCGGAGCTTTCGAGTTCGGGGGGCGGCGCGTGGCTCGAGCCGGGGCTCGGAGAGAGCGCGTTGTTCATCCGACCGCCGTACCAGTTCAGGGTCGTGGATGCCTTGATCACGAACTTTCACCTGCCCAAAAGCACGCTCTTGATGCTGGTCGCGGCGCTGGCCGGGTACGACACCATGCGCGCCGCGTACCGGGTCGCGCTCGAGCGCGATTACCGTTTTTACAGCCTGGGCGACGCGATGTTCATTCAGTAATCCACCCCGAGCTATCTCGCGCAATATCGCGCCCTGCCCCATCAACACCATCCGGTACGCGAACTCGAGAACGGTGTTCCCGACGGAGTTCCCCGCGAAAGTCAGTCCCGAGACAGGCGCGCCGAATCAACGGTGATACGCTCGATCCATGAAATCTTCCAAGAAACTGCTCGCCTTCGACCTGGATGGAACGGTCGTGACCAGAGAAGCGGTCATCCCGGACGCGATCCAGGACGCCATTCGACGCGCCAGTCAGGCCGGGCACGTCGTCACCGTCATCACCGGGCGCGAGGAAACCAGCGCCCGCAAGTTCGTGGATCAGCTCGAGCTTCGCGTGCCCTACGGCACGGCCCAGGGCGCGCGGGTCGCGCACCGGGACGGGCGCGTGCTGCACGAAACCAAACTCCACGGCGAGATCGTGACCGATCTGGTGCGGCTGGCCGGGGAGAAACCCGCGTTTTTCATCGCGACCGGCACGCATTTTTTCGTGCCGGAACCGCAGCACGAAGGCTGGGATTGGGCGCGCAAGGAAGGCCACAACGTCACCGACTTTGACTTGTACCGGACGCACCCGGCCTTCAAAGTGATGTTCGTGGCCAACCCGAAGGTCGAAGGGGCGCTGGAATCGCTGCATTCTCGCTTCCTGGAGCACCACCCGAGCCTGTCGTACTACCCGTGGGAGGGCAAGTACCTGGAAGTCACCGCCACCGACGCGCACAAGGGCGAGGCGCTCTCAAAGATCGCCACCGAACTGGGCATCGCCCGCGAGGACACCATCGCCTTCGGGGACGGCCTGAACGACCTGACGATGCTGGAATGGGCCGGGTACGGCGTGGCCGTCGGTGAGTTCGAGGCGCACCAGGCGGGCGTCGGTGACGAAACCATCCCGATTCCCGAATTGGGCGGCGTGGCCACCTGGCTCGAGGCGAATTTGTTGTAAACACCGTCCAGCACGCGATTTTGGAATTGCGTGCTGGACGGTGTTCTCGATTCTCGGTTTGGCTCCGAGCTCGAGTCTCGAGCGAAGTGAAGTCGATACGACATCAGAATCCACGCTCGCGGGAATCCTGCGTTCTCGAGCCACGATCCTCTGTCATTCTGAGGAGGAACGACGAAGAATCTTTCGCCGTGATTCGGGCGTGCAACATCGCGCAGGATGCGGTTCTCGCCTGACCTGAGACCGAAAGAACCTCGACTGCTTCTGTCACCGGGTTGAAACGGTTCGTCCTCGACCTCGGGCTAGAATGGTGGCGTGAACAGGAACCTGATCGTGGTGCTCGCGGTGATCGCCATGGCCGCGCTCGGTTTCGTGCTGCTCAGTCCGAAACCGCAGACGACCTCGAGCGCGACAGCTCCCACGGTTCCGAGCGCGACACCTCCAACCCCAATCCCAGCCGCGCCGATTCCGACCAGTCTCGAAGTCGCACCGTTGGTGATCGAGGGCGGCATCGACCTGCCGCTCGAGGGCGCGGTGCGGGTGGCCGTGCTGATCGGTACGGATCGCGTGGCGGACGCTGCCGCGCCCGGAGGAAAGTTCCGGCTGACCCTGCCCGCCAAGCTGACGGACGCACCGTTGAACCCACTGAGCGACATGTCTTTGCCGCACGGTGACGGGCGGTTGCACTCCGCGAACGCGTTGGGTGCGACCGCACGGGTTTTCGCGTACCAGGACACGAACAAGAACGCGCGTCTGGACGAAGGCGAACCGAGCGTCGAGGGTGCGCTCTCGAAGGCGGGAACCGCGCCGGACGTGCGCGGCTTCTACAAGAACCAGCTCGTGCTGACCTCGAAAACCTCGAGCCTGAACGAATCTCAGGACTCGAAGACGGGCGCGAAGGCGTACTACCGCTACAAACTCGATCTGAACCCCGGCTGGCACGTGATCCAGGGCGAGTTCGGCAGCAACGGTTACGACGTGCGCGAGGCCACGGGTTCCGACTGGGATCTGGTCGTGCCGTTCAAACCTTCTGTGCCCGGCCCGAAGGTGCCGCAACAGTAGACCTCCTGCGAACGTGATCGAATGTGGTTCGTGGGAAGGGTCACCACGAGGGTTACCCCTGCAACATCGTGTCCTGTATGGGCAACCTCGATGGTTGGCCTCGCGTCAACACGTTCTCGAGACTGACGTTCACCAGAGGTTTAGTAAAAAGACCGTCCAGCACGGCCTTCTCGGGAAACCTCGAGCGTCTTGCCCGAGCTTTCCCGAGCCGAGGCTTCTCGAGCCCGAGCGGACGTACCGCACGCCGTGGAAGAGCGTCCCTGAAACGTACGAAATGCGCTTTGGAACGGAGTTCTCTCTATTTTGAAAGCTGCGGCCTATACTGGGCGCATGGCGAAAGTCGAATCTTTTAACCTGGATCACACGCGCGTGCGCGCGCCCTACGTGCGCGTCGCGGGGCGCTACACCACGCCGCACGGCGACCCGATCACCAAGTTCGATTTGCGGTTCTCGCAGCCGAACAAGGAGTTCCTGCCCACGGGCGCGCTGCACACGCTGGAGCACCTGATGGCGGGCAACCTCAGGGATTTCCTGCCGGGCATCGTGGATCTCTCACCGATGGGCTGCAGGACGGGGTTTTACCTGACGGTTGCGGGTGCGCCGGAGCCGCAAGCCGTGATCGGGGCGCTTGAACAGACGCTGGAGCGCGTGCGCGATTTCGACGGACCGATTCCGGGTTCCACGGAGATCGAGTGCGGCAATTACCGCGATCACTCGATCGAAGGCGCGAGGGACTGGGCCAAGAAGGTGCTCGAAGCCAAGTTGATCGTTCAGGAGACCGTGCTGATCCCGGCGGAGGCGTCCACGCAGTGAGCGAGGCCGTCAAGATCGTGCTGCTGACCGCGATGGGCTCTGAGGCCGAACCGATCCGCGCCACGGGATTGAGGGTCTACGAGACGGGCGTCGGTAAGGTCGCCGCTGCCGCCGCGACGCAACGCGTGATCTGTGAGGAGCGACCCGACGGCATCGTGTTCGTCGGGGTGGCGGGCGGGCTCGCGCCGGATCTGAGGCAGCTTTCGGTGGTGGTGGCCTCGGATGCGGTGCAGTGGGACGTGGACATCACGCCCGTCAACGGCGGGCAGCCCGGCACGCTCAACGATGGGCGCAGGTTCATCGCGTTGGATGCGGCGGGCGCGAGTCTGGCGCTCGAGTCGGCCATCGCACTCGAGTACCACGCCAGGTTGGGGCGGGTCGCGTCCGGCGATGCGTTTCTGGCCGACGCGGCGCGTTCAACGTGGATTCGGGAGACCTTCCAGGCCGATGCGGTCGAGATGGAGGGCGCTGCGGCGCTCCAGGTCGCCGACGATCACGGCGTGCCGATGGTGCTGATCCGCGTGATTTCCGATCACGCGGGCGAGGCCGCCGAATTGACCTACGCGGAATTCCTGCCTTCCGCCGTGTTGCGCGCGGCGGGCGTGGTGAGCGGATTTCTGAGCGCCTGGAAAGAGCAACTCTCGAGCCGCGCATGACCGTCAAGCTCAACCCGAACGTTGCCGTGCCAGACCAGGCTGATCTCGAGCGGGCCGATCTCGAGATCTCCACCCTCGACCTGGCGCTTTCTCGGCTGGTCGCGACCTTCGAGGTCGTGTACGTCCGGCGTCCCCTGGAAGGTTTGCTGGGTGACGACGAGGTCACGACCGCGCAACTGCGCGCTCTGAAACTGCTGGCTGGCGTGCCGGACGGCGATCCGGGCTTGCCCGTCGGCGCGCTCGCCTCAGGCTTGAAAATTTCGTATCCCGCCGCGACCAAAGCCGTGGATCGGCTGGCTGAACGCGGGCTGGCCGACCGCCACCGCGATGTCAACGATGCGCGCCAGATTCGCGTGCGGCTGACCCCGAAAGGTTTCGATGTCGTGTCACGCGTGGCCAGCGAACGTCAGGCCAGACTCGAGCGCGTGCTGCACGACCTGGGGAGCCTTCAGGATCGCGTGCGTTTGCTCGAGCTGCTCGAGCGCTTCACATCGCTTTCCCTGTCCGACCCGGATGATCTCGAGGAAGTCGAGCGCGAATCGGGGCGTTGAGGATGCTGGACGGCTTTGGGTTTCGCAAGGCGGGAAGACCGTCCGGGACGATAAAAAACGGGATTCGACTCGAGTTGCGCGATCGGGAAGGTCTTCTGTCGCCGATTCGAGAAACCCGATCTGCACGAAAGCGAGACTGGCTCTCGAGATCATCCTCGAGCCGGGTCGCTGCCGTGCCATCCGCTCGCGGATCGACGACACCGTCCAGCGCGATGTTCTCTAAATCGCGCGCTGAACGGTGTTCTTACTCGCGCACGCCCTGAAGCACGGCGGAAACGCGGGTCGTGTGGGGAACGCGCAGGAGGAAGTTCTGGCCGTCGCGCGTGCGGATCATGACGGCAGCGCCGCGACCGGATTCGATCAGGGCGTTGGGCGCGTCCGCGTCCACGTCGGCCCTGAAGAACATCGGCATCTCGGGCTTGGGATCGCCGCGCTCGATCGGTTCTTGCTCGTCGTAGTGCCCGACGAAGATGTCCTCGTCGTCGTCGTTGTAATCCTTGCCGTAGATCACCATCACGCGGCCCTGGCTGGCGCGGTAGATCGTGATGGCTTCCCAGAGCGCCTTGATGGCGTCCTCGTCGCTGACGCGTTCGATCTGCACGGCTCGGGTCGCGCCGTAGAAGGCGGTGGGGGAGTCCAGGAATTCGCAGTAGAAGCCTTCGCTCGAAATCACCAGTCGCACGGCGTCGTTCTCGAAAACGTCGCCTTCGACATCGTTCTGGACGCGATCCTTGAGGTAATCGATGGCGAGCGCCCAGCGTGCCGTGACGCGGCGTTCGTTCGGGAAGAAGAACGCGTCTTCGACACCGATGTTGACCTCGAGGTTCGTGTTCATGCTTGGGCTCCAGTTTTCACGCCGACGTGGATGGCGGCCAGTCCGCCCGTGAGCACCCGGTATCGGGTTTGGAAACCGACGGATGTCATCAGTTCCGCCAGGGTCTCGGGTTTCGGGAAGGCGATCACGCTTTCGGGCAGGTATCGGTAGGCTTCTGGCCGTCCAGAGATGACCCCGCCAATGAACGGCAGGACGCTGCGGAAGTACAGGCCGTACATGCTGCCCAGGAGCGTTTCCGGCGGCGGTGGGAACTCGAGAATCACGGCGCGACCGCCCGGTCGCAGCACGCGGTGGAATTCCTGAAGTCCCTTTTTGAAATCCGCGAAGTTGCGAAAGCCGAAGGCGCACGAGAGCGAATCGAAGCTCGCGTCCGGGTAGGGCAGGCGCAGGGCGTCGCCTTCCTCGAACGGCATCTCCAGGTTGAGCTTCTTGGCTTTTTCTCTGGCGATCTCGAGCATCTTGGGGACAAAATCGCTGCCCACAACGTTTGACTGCGGTGAAAGCCGTTTGATGGCGATGGCGAAATCGCCGGTTCCGGTGGCGACATCCAGGATGTCCTTCGGGTTATTTCCCAGGACTTCCCTGGCGGCGGCCACGCGCCAGCCGCGGTCCACACCGGCGCTCAGGACGCGGTTCAACAGGTCGTATCGGCCCGCGATGGAGTCGAACATCTCCTGGACGCGTTGTGCCTTGTCGGGATTCTCTCCGACTGGGGGCGCTTGTCTCACGCTGTGAACCGTACCATGCGAAATATCACGGATTTCCTAACTCCAGCACAGTGTTTTTGTGATGCTGGTTGGGTTTGGTGAAGCGACGGCTCAGGTGCAGATCGTTCGCTTTTTCAAAGTAAGCGCGCAACCTCAAAGCCGGATGAAGAAAGAGCGCCCGAGACGCTCATGTTTGATATTTTTGGCGTTCATTCTCGGGGCTTTTGGTGACTGACAGACGACGTTCAGGACGGTATTCTCGAGCCTCGAGCCGTGATCGGGCGCGTGCGTCGATCGTCTCGAGCCTTCAAAAGCCAAAAAGACCGTCCAGGACGGTCTTTTTGGCAATACGTGCTGGACGGTGTTCGTTAACCCAACCCCTCGAGCACACCGGGCAATTCCACCAGCGACTCGATCTGCGCGTGCGCCAGGGAAATTTCGGGTTTTTGCGCGTGCAGGAAGCCCCACGGCCCGCGCCGCACGAACACGGCCTTCATGCCGACCCGAACCACGGGCAGCACGTCGTTGTCCAACCGATCACCGACGTAAACGACCTGCGCGGGTTCAAGATTCGTGATCTCGAGCATTTTCTCGAAAAACCGTGCGTCGGGCTTCTCGACGCCCCACGAGGCCGAAGACGCGATGAAATCCGCGCCCAGATCGAGTTCTCGCAAAACCTCCTCGGTCTGGGCGGGTTGATTGCCGGAAAGCCCGATCTGCAAGCCGCGAGCTTTGAGCGCGCGCAGGCACGGGATCGCATCGGGGTAAAAATCTTGAGAGCCGAAACGATCCGCGAAGCCCCGCTCGAGCTTTTCTTTTCGCGCCTTCTCGAAATCCAACCCCGGCGCGACCAGATCGAACACGCGCCGGTGATGCTCGCCGCGCTCGATCACCGCGCCCAGGCACGCGAAGAACGTCAAGCGCGTCACGCCCAGGAAATCCGCCCACGCGCCCCAGGACGCTTCCTCGTTCACCAGCGTCTCGCCCACGTCGAAAAATACCGCCCGGATCGCCATTCGGGCATTTTGGCACGCGAGTCACCCGAAATCGTCGGTCTCGAGCCCGAAAAATCTCGTCCGGCGCGGTTCGCGCGTTCATGCGCGGATGCGTCGCATGCCCGATCACTCAGATTGCGCGAGTAGACTGCACGGATGGATGCCTACAAACACGACGAATTGCGCGCTGCCCTCCAGCGACAATCGCTGCAACTGAACGCTTTTTTTTCCAGCATCCCGATGCGCCGGTTCTTCGATGGCAGCGACGAAAGCTGGTCGCCCGCGCACCACGTCCAACACCTGATCCAATCCGTCACACCGCTGGCTCGAGCCCTCCAGAACGCCTCGCGCTTGCCCGCCACAGCCGAGGGCACGACCTCGAGAACCTTTGTTGAAGTGCGCGACGCGTACCTGAAAGCCCTCGGTGCGGGCGTGCCGCCCGTCGGTCGTTTCGCACCGACCCTGGAACCCGTCAAGGATCGCGAAAAATATCAACGCGAACTTTCCAGGGGCTTCAGCGGCGCACTGGTGCAACTTTCCAGCGCCCTGGAAGGGCTCAAGGACGACGATCTCGACCGCTACGCCATGCCGCACCCGCTGATGGGGCCGATCACCGTGCGCGAGATGGTCTTGTTCACCATCTACCACAACCAGCACCACGAGGCGGGCATCAAGAAGCGCCTCGAGTAAAAGCGTGATGGTGGGAACACCGTCCTGGACGCAAATTCTTGATGCCCGAGAACACTGTGCTGGACGGTGTTCTCTACTTTTTACCCCGAGAACACCTCGGGCCAGACGGCCTAGGCCAACGCGCGCTTGACGCACCCAGCGGGCTCGAGTAACCTTTCTCGCATGAACGGTACACGTTCGCCCTTTACGAGTTAGCGCCCAACCCACAGGGGTTGTGCGCTCGAGCTTCGGCTTAGGCCGAAGTTTTTCTTTGGTTTCGGACCGCACCGAACGTTCTTTCAAGCTCGAGCACACGGGAGGAATTCATGGTCAACCAAGCGAAAACGGAACTCGAGCGCGCCGACACGCTCGCGGCAGTCCAGGACGTGCGCGTCAAGTACCTCGGCAAGAAAGGTTTGCTGACCGCCGAACTCAAAACCCTCGGCAACCTGACGCCCGAGGAACGCAAGATCAAGGGCGCGGCGCTCAACCTGGTCAAATCCGAACTCGAAACCATCTTCGACGGCAAAGAACTCGAGATCAAGAACGCGGAACTCGAGCGCAAACTTCAAAGCGAAGCGCTCGACGTGACCCTGCCCGGACTGAAACTGCCCGTCGGCGGATTCCACTTGATCACCCGCATCATCGACGACCTGTCCGACATCTACCGCGCCATGGGTTATGCCGTCGTGCAGGGCGCGGAAGTCGAAACCGAACAGTACAACTTCGACGCCTTGAACATCCCCAGCTACCACCCCGCCCGCGACCTGTGGGACACCTTCTGGCTGACCGACGGACGATTGCTGCGCACCCACACCAGCCCGATGCAGGCGCGCTTCATGGAAACCTTCACGCCGCCCTTCAAGATCGTCGTGCCCGGCAAAACCTACCGCTTTGAACAAGTGGACGCCACGCACGAAGCCATGTTCCACCAACTCGAAGGCCTGGTCGTCGGCCCGGACATCACCATGGCCGACCTGAAAGGCACGCTGGCCGAAATGGGCCGCGCCCTGTTCGGCCCGAAAACCAGAGTGCGTTTCCAACCCAGCTACTACCCCTTCACCGAACCCAGCGCGGATTTCGCCGTGTACTGGGAGAACACCAGAACCGGCGAGGCCAAATGGTTGGAACTGGGCGGTTCCGGCATGGTTCACCCGCGCGTCTTCGAGGAAGTCTGCAAATTGCGCGGTGACACCGTCTACGGCGGGGCTCGAGGCTTCGCTTTCGGGCTGGGCATCGAACGACTGGCGATGATCAAGTACGGCATTCCCGACGTGCGGTACTTCTTCCAGAACGATCTGCGGGTGTTGAATCAGTTCAGAGGGGCGTTGGAATGAAACGGAAGGGCCACAAGCCGCGAGCCGCAAGCCACAAGGAACGGCGGGGCAGGGGATGAGGAATTTCAGGGAGCTGATCGTTTGGCAAAAAAGCCACGCGTTGACGCTCGGGGTGTATCGGGTGAGCAAAACCTTTCCTCGAGAAGAGTTGTACGGACTCGTCAGTCAGGTGAGACGAGCAGCATCATCTGTACCAGCCAATATTGCTGAAGGAAGCGGACGGGACACAGATCCTGAGATGCACCGATTTCTGACGATCGCACTCGGCTCAACGACTGAACTCGAGTACCACCTGATTCTCTGCAAAGACCTCGGCTACCTTGATGGCGAATCTTACAACCATCTCAACCTTCAAACCGAAGAAATCAAACGCATGCTGATCACTTTCGTTCGCAAACTGCGGTCCCGACCTTGAGGCTTGCGGCTTGAGGCTCATCACCCAAACGAGGTTCCAATGAACGTTCCGTATTCGTGGTTGATCGAATTGCTGCCAGAGCTTCCCGCCAGGATCGGCAACGACCCGCACGCCCTCGAGCCGATCATGGCGATGCTGGGCACGGGTATCGAAGAAATTATTGATGCGCCAGCGCCGCCCGATGGCGTGGTCTTCGGCCTGGTGCTCGAGGAAAACACCGTCCCAGACACGCATCTGAAGGTGCTCAAAATTGACGTGGGAGACGGTGTTCCCAAAACGGTCGTGACGGGCGCGCCGAACGCGATGGCGGGTGTGGGCGTGGCGGTGGCCGTGCCGGGAACGCAACTGGCGGCCTTTCAGAGCGTGGACACGGACGGTCAGGGAACCGTCGTGGGCATCCGCACGATTCAGGGCATCGAATCGTGGGGCATGGCGTGCAGCCCGAAGGAACTGGGCATCGGTGACTACGGTGGCGGTTTGCTCGAGTTCCCAGTCACGGACGCGAAACCGGGCACGCCGTTGTCCGAGCTGTGGCCTACTGATCACGTCCTGGACATTGAGGTCACGCCCAACCGCGCGGATGCGCTGTCCGTCCTGGGCATCGCCCGTGACATCGCGGCGTATTTGAAGCTCGAACTCAAACTCCCATCTCGAGGTCTCGAGAGCGAACACGACGCGAACTTCCCCGTCCGCCTCGAGATCACCGATTCGCACTGCGACCGGTTCGTGACCCGCATGGCGAAGGGTGTGAAGGTCGGCCCCAGCCCCGCGTGGTTGCAACGCCGCGTGGTCAACGGCGGAATGCGCGCGATCAACAACCTGGTGGACGCCAGCAATTACGTGATGCTGGAACTCGGGCAACCCACGGCGGCTTACGACGCGCGTGACCTGCCTGAATCCGCAATTCTGGTGCGTGCCGCGCTGAACGGCGAATCGGTCGTGTCGCTGGACGATCAGACTCGTGAACTCTCGTCGAAAGACCTGGTCATCACGACGCCCGTGAACGGCGAATTCAGGGTGATCGGCGTGGCGGGCGTGATCGGCGCGGCCTACAGCGCGATCTCAAACGCGACCACCGACATGATCCTCGAGAGCGCTCACTTCGACGCCGTGCGATTGCGCTTGACCGCGAGACGCCTGGGATTGGCCACGGACGCCGTGTACCGCTATGAGCGCGGCGTCGACCCGAACCTCTGCGCGTGGGCGGCGGATCGGTACATGGAACTCGTGCAGCAGACCGGCGGGGGAGAGGTCGTGCCCGGACACCGCGACGCTGGCGGCGAGAAAGCTCGCGTGACCGTTCAGTTCAGCCCGTCCCACGCCAACGATTACCTGGGTACGGGTTACGAGGCTGCCGACATGAAAGCCGCGCTCGAGCGTCTCGGGTTCGTTCTCGAGAACGCGTCAGGCGAGGTCTGGACTGTACATTCCCCGACCTGGCGCATCAACATGGATCTGGAAGAAGACCTGATCGAGGAAGTCGCGCGAATTCTGGGGTACGACGCGATCCCGGAAACCCTGCCGAGCTTCACCGTCAACCCGCTCGCCAAGGCGACAGACGCGCCGATGCGGGTCACGCGGGCCGTCAAGGACGCGTTCGTGGGCCTGGGTTTCCAGGAAATCGTCAGTTACAGCTTCACGCATCCCGGCGAGGCCGCGTCGGCGCGCGTGCCGGAACCCGTGCTGGAGTTGCGCAACCCGCAATCTTCGGAGCGCACGCATTTGCGCACGCAGCTCGTCTCGAGCTTGCTGAACGCGGCGCGGGTCAACCGTGGTGTGGAATCGTTGCAACTCTTCGAGGTCGGGCGGGTGTTCCCATCCCTTGATCTGGAGGAGGAACGCCTGGGTTTGCTGATGAGCGGGCCGATCGCGCCGAAATCGTGGACGGATGGCGTGCAGGGCGGGTTCTTCGCCTTCAAGGGCTTGCTCGAGAGCGCCGCCGCCAAACTGGGTGATGCGCTCGAGGTGCGCGTACTCGAGCAACCACCGACCTACCTGCATCCGGGCATCGCGGGCGAGATCGTCTGGAACGGTGTTTCCGTCGGCGTGATCGGCGCGTTGCACCCGCAGGTGGCGTCCGATCTGGAATTACCGCAGACCTTCGTGGCGGAATTGCGCTTGCCCTTACCCACGCACGAATGGACGTTCCTCGACCCGTCCCGTCAGCCGAGCGCGCTGCGCGACCTGGCGATCATCGCGCCCAGAAGCGTGCCGTACTCCAGGCTGGAAAAACTCGCGCGTGACGCGGCTGGGTTGCTGCTGGAGGGCGTCGAACCCTTCGATGTCTACGAGGGCAAACCGATTCCTGAAGGCTCGCGCAGCGTGGCGATTCACCTGTCGTTCCGGGCGCCCGGTCGCACCTTGACGGACGCCGAGGTGGATGCTGCCATGCAATCCGTGATCGCGTCGGTTCGTTCCGAAGGGCTCGAGATCAGGGAGTAGTCGAAGAACATCGTCCAGCACGCAGATTTAATGGCGCGTGCTGGACGGTGTTCTCGTGTGCTGTCATCCTGAACAAAGTTCGGGAACTTTCGCCGATGCTCTCGCATTCGACGAGATCTCTCAATAGACCTGTTGCGAAAGCGGTCGGAAACGTCTCGAGTGAAGGGTGGGGACGTGCCCGACCCCGACAAAACCGTGTTGTGTAGGGGCAACCTTCATGGTTGCCCTCGCGTGAACCCGTTCTCGAGACTGACTTTTGCAGGAAGGCCAATGTGGTTGGTAGCCTGGATTCGGTCTTCCTTGAGCCACCCGCGCTCAGGGCTTTCTGGGTCGTTTGATCGTCTCGATTCCCGCGTCACTCTCGAGCACGGTCGTGTACAGGTTCCACAGCGCGACCTTCGCCTCGAGCGATTCAGGCAGATCCCTGAAACGGAAGTACGCAGCGTTTCCGGATTCCAGCACGAAGGTTGGCGTGCCGAACACGGCGATCTCGTCGGCGGCGTCCAGGTCGACCGCGAGTTCCGCCAAGCGCGCGGGTTCGTCCTTCAGGTCGTGCTGATATTTTTCGAGGTCGAGTTCGGCGTGGCGTGCGGCCTCGAGCATCGTGTCCATCGTCAAGGCGGCCTTGTGCGCGTGCTTGGCGCGGAACAATTCCAGCACGAAACGGTCGTACAGCCGCTTGCCCTGCAACCGCGCCGCGTGGGACGCCATGAACGCCAGGCGCGCACCGCGCTGGTTCTCGTCCAGGTTGGCGTCCGGTTGTTCGGCCAGCTTCCAGACGGGCTTGCCGCGCGGCAACGGGGTGTTGGACGCGTGGTTGCCCTGGTGCAGGCTGTAATGCCTGGCCTCGAACTCGAGTTGAAGGCTGGGCGCGATGGCGTTGATCAGTTCCAGACCGCGCCAGGCGAACGGGCAGAGGTAATCGAAGTAAACGGTAATCACCACGGGAGTCTCGTCCCGCGACACGAAAAGGTCTGTCTCCGAGGCTGCAAAGCGGGCTCGGGACTTCGGCGCTCGAGATGTGCGCTTTCGCGTACTCGAGCCCGACGCCATCGCGTAGGATTGCCACCAGGGGTGACAACATGAGATTGGACGCGCGCGGTCGGTTGATCGGCTGGACGGTTCTTTCCATTCTGGGCATCGGGTTCGGTGCGCAAGTGCTGGCCTTCTGCGGCTTTTACGTCGCTCGGGCGGACGCGAAGCTCTACAACAAAGCATCCCAGGTGATCATCGCCAGGGACGGCAACCGCACCAACATCACGATGGTTTCGGACTTCCAGGGCAGCGTCAAGGATTTCGCGATGGTCGTACCCGTGCCCAGCGTGCTGCAAAAAGACCAGATCCGGATCGTCGATCCGGCGGTCGTGCAGAAACTGGATGCGTACAGCGCGCCAAGATTGGTCGAGTATTTCGATGAAGACCCGTGTGCGCCCATTCCACAACCGATGGCGGCTCCAACCGCGACGGATGCCGTCCGGAAAGAATCCACAGGTCAACGCGCCAACGCCCTCGGCGTGACCATCGAAGCGCAGTACAGCGTCGGCGAGTACGACATCGTGATCCTCTCCGCCACGCAATCGAACGGGCTCGAGACGTGGCTGGTGGAAAACGGCTACAAGATTCCCGCCGGGGCGCGCGCGGCCTTGGAACCGTACATCAAGGGCGGCATGAAGTTCTTCGTGGCCAAAGTCAACCTGGAAAACTACGACAAGACCGGCTACACCACCGCGGGGGACCTGCTGCAGAAGATCACGGTGTCCAACGGCGGCGCCGTGCCGATTTCCAACAACGCCACCGGCTTCACGCCGGCCGCCTCCTCGACGTCGATCCACGGCCTCGGGCCCGAAGCCACCCTGGT
>CAXTKV010000079.1:0-21257 GCA_964244895.1 uncultured Deinococcales bacterium | reverse complement strand
CGAACCCGCACGTCCTGGAACTGCGCGAAGTTGCGCGGCGGACGGGCGCGGATCTGCTGGAATGGGATTACGGTGGGCTGCGCCGACCGCGCAAGGAAGACCTGCTCGATTTCGACGGCGACCCGATGGTCGCCTTGATGGCGTGGTGGTTCAGGCTCGAGAATACCGTCTAAGGCACGACTTGAAATTCACGTACCAGACGGTGTTCCATCGTCCATCGGGATCAGTGCGATACTCCAGGGACACCAGCTCGAGGGACATCAGGAGAAACCGTGGCGCACCCGTACCATCACAGCTTGAGTTCCGCTAAAAAATACGGCGGCACCCCAGAGGATTACCAGGCGATTCACGACTGGTTCGATCAGACCAAAGCGCACCTGCCGGACGTGCGGCACCGCGCGATTCTGCACTCGAGCTTCGGGATTTTCCTGTGCGAACAGGTCTTCGGTGCGACCATCACCAATTCCGTCGGCAAGGTGATTCCGGTGCGCGCAATCGGTGAACAGCACGTCAAGGAGGACATGGGCGGCAAGATACCGACCGTGCAGGACTGGCTGGAAGGTTTACCGATCAGGCCGTGGATGGCGCTGGGCGCGAAAGCCCTCAGCCGCGAACTCGAGACAAAAGCGGGGGAAGATCGTGGCTGAATGGGAGCAATACCCGATGGACGCGCGGCTCAAAAAAGAAGTCGAGGCGTTCCACAAAAAAAACCGTGCGGCGCTCGAGGCGATGGCCGCAGGTTTGCGCGAAGCGGGCATCCTGCGCGTGCATTTTGGCTTAGATTTCAACAACGATGAACCCGATTTGGGTGAGTACGCGTCCATCGAGTACGCGGAGGGGCGCACGGAAGAACTCGAGGAATGGCCGGACGTGTTGGATCAGGAATTGATGTGGGCATTTCCATTGGGCAGCGGCGCGTACACCTTCGACGCGGCCACTGCGCGCGTCCAGGAGGATGCGCAGGGCGGTCTGATCGATGTCATGGAGGGCGTAGCTCGGGCGTACCATTCGGCGGATCAGCGCCAGAAGCTCGAGGTGGAAGCCGAGGAGTTCAACGCCGAGATGGAAGCCTTCATCGCCGCTCTAGCCGAGGACGAGAAAAACTGAGCAACAAGAGAGCACCGTCCAGCACACGAATCCTGGAATGCGTGCTGGACGGTGCTCTCGCAATTCGGCTCCCGGAACCCGAGGCTCGAGCGCACGTTTTCTGAACGCGCGCCAGACGGTGTTCTCGAGACCGGAACGCGAATCTCGAGCCTGACCTCTCCCCCACCGATTCCCGGTACACTGGGTCACCCGTGAAGACGCCCCGTGAATTGCAATTCGCCATGCCCGCCGAGTGGGAACCGCACGCCGCGACCTGGATGGCGTGGCCGTACAGCGATCGGCTCTGGTTGGGTTACCTGGAATCCGTCCGCTCCGATTTCGCGGGTCTGGTGCGCGCCATCTCTCGTTTTGAACCCGCGCATCTCTTGGTGCGCGACGAGGAAACTGAACGGGACGCGCGCTCGAGGTTGGCGGGTTGCGACGTGACCTTTCACCGGCACCCGTACAACGATGTCTGGTTGCGCGACAGCGGCCCGATCTTCGTCAAGCGCAATGGAGGAATCGCGCCGGTCGTTCCCGGCGCGTTCGGTGAAATCGCGCCCGTGGACTGGGAGTTCAACGGGTGGGGCAACAAATTTCCGGCGGAACTGGACAACGCGATTCCAAAGTTCGTCGCAGGCATCCTCGAGACGGCGGCCTTCAGACCGGGAATCGTGATGGAGGGCGGTTCGCTGGATGTCAACGGCGCGGGCGCGTGCCTGACGACGGAGCAGTGCTTGCTGTCGCCGGAACGCAATCCGGGACGCTCAAAAACGGATCTGGAGACGGCGCTGCGCGATTCCCTGGGGCTCGAGAAAATCCTGTGGCTGGGTGACGGCCTGGAGAACGATCACACGGATGGGCACATCGATACGATCACGCGGTTCGCGTCCGAACGCGTGATCGTGACCGCGATCAGCGAGGACGAATCCGATCTCAATTTCGCGCCGATGAACGCGAACCTCGAGAAACTGAGAAGCTTCACCGACGTTGACGGGCACCCGTTCCAGATCGTGACGCTCCCGCTGCCGAAAAATCGGCTGGAACTCTCGGGTGAACTCGCGCGGGCCGAAGGGCTCGAGGGCGACCGGCTGGCCGCGACCTACTGCAATTTCTACATCGGCAACGGCTTCGTGATCGTGCCCACCTACGGCGACCCGAACGATGCTCGCGCCCTCGAGATTCTGCGCCCGTTGTTTCCCGACCGCGAGGTCATCGGCCTGTCCTCGCGCGGCATCATCACGGGCGGCGGATCGTTCCATTGCATCACCCAACAGCAACCCGCGGGCCAGGTCTGGCGCGGTCAGTGAAGGAGTTTCGATGAGCAACTTGCGTCTCGGCGTGGTGCAGATGAGCATGACGGATGACCTGGAGACGAACGTCTCCAGAGCCGTCTCGATGGTGCGCGAGGCCGCATCGCGGGGCGCGAGCCTGATCCTGCTGCCGGAGCTCTTCGAGAACCTGTACTGGTGCCAGGTGCAGCGCGAATCGTACTTTGCGCTGGCGCACCCGTTCGCGGATCACCCGTTCATATCGCGCTTCCAGGCGCTCGCCAGGGAACTGAAGGTCGTGCTGCCCGTATCGTTTTTTGAAAAAGCCGGTCAGGCGCACTACAACAGCCTCGCGATGATCGACTCGAGCGGCGAGGTGCTGGGCGTGTACCGCAAATCGCACATTCCAGACGGGCCGGGGTACATGGAAAAGTATTACTTCAACCCCGGCGACACGGGCTTCAGGGCGTTTCCGACGCACCCTGGCGGCTCGAGCCTGGCGATCGTCGGTGCGGGCATCTGCTGGGATCAGTGGTACCCGGAATCGGCCCGCGCGATGGCCCTGTTGGGCGCTGAAATCCTGCTGTACCCGACCGCCATCGGTTCCGAACCCGCCGAGGCGGGCGGCACGGACACGCGCGCCATGTCGCAACGCGCGATGATTGGGCACGCGGTGGCGAACCTGTGTTACGTCGGGGCGGCCAACCGGGTCGGCACGGAAAGCGTCGAGGGGCTGACGCAGACGTACTACGGTTCGTCGTTCATCGCGGATTACACCGGCGAGAAAATCGCGGAGGCCGGAACCACCGAGGAGACCGTGCTGGTCGCGGAACTCGACCTCGAGATCGCGCGCGGTTTCCGCGCCAGCTTCGGGTTTTTCCGGGATCGCAGGCCGGAGTTGTACGGGCCGATCCTGACGCTCGATGGCAGCACGCGCAAAGCGTGAACCCTCAGGAACACCGTCCAGCACGCATATTGAATAATGCGTGCTGGACGGTGTTCTCGAGATGCGCGCAATCCCCGCGAGCGTTCGGTACGTCTCGAGGGCGCATCACAGTCCCTCCCTCACAGGTTTTGTAGGGCGACTCTTGTATTCGCCCTCTGCAATCCGCGTGTCGTGCGCGTGAAACAACCGCGAGCATCGTGTTTTTGTTGCCGTCAAAGATCTCGAGAATCAGCCTGAAATACGGGACTCCGCGAGACGAAGCTCGCGTAGCTAATCGATCGAGACTTTGTCCAGCACGTGCTCGAACGCCGTCACGACTTCGGGATCAAAATGCGTGCCGGAGAGGCGCTTGATTTCACTCAGCGCCTCGGATTCCGTCCAGGCTTTCTTGTACGGGCGTTCGCTGGTCAGCGCGTCCCAGACATCGCAGACGGCGAAGATTCGGGCGGCCAGCGTGATGTTGGAACCGGATTGGCGATCCGGGTAGCCGGTGCCGTCCCAGCGTTCGTGGTGGTGTCGGATCACGTCGAGCGCGGCGCGCTCCAGGCTGGGGATGCGGCTGGCCAGGTCGAAGCCGATCACGCTGTGGGCGCGCATGATCGCCCATTCCGCCGCGTCGAGCTTGCCTTTTTTCAGCAAGACCGCGTCGGGCACGGCCAGCTTGCCCATGTCGTGCAGGTACGCGCCCTGGCGCAGGGCGTCCATGGCGCGTCCGCGCACACCGAGTTGTTCGCCGAGCATCTCGCTCATCTTGACGACGCGTTCGGTGTGCCCGGCGGTCTCGAGGTCGCGGGCTTCTAATGCCACGCCGATGGCCAGCAAGCCGTTTTCCAGGGTGCGGCGAATCTCGTCCACGGCGTGATCGCGTTCCAGCGCGTGCTGGAGGCGCAATCCGACGGCTTCGACGGCGCGGCGCACGCGGGGCGTGATCGGACGCCAACGATGGTAGGAAAAAACGCCGACGGCTCCGGTGACGCCTTTCTTGTCGCGCACGGGCACCACGACCATGCTTTTAATGATCACGCCGCGCAGGTTGTTTTCCTCGCGGGCTTCGGGGTCGTCGCTGTAATCGCTGGAATAAAGCGTGAAGCCTTCCTGAAGGACGCGCCCGATCAGGCCCTTGCCGGGGCGGAATTTGGCCTTGCCGATCAGGGCTTCCATGCCGTCTTCCAGGTCGCCATCGAGGTGCTCCAGGATGAAGGTCTTGGCTTCCTCGCGTTCGATGTAGAAGCACGCGTCGAAGCCGAGCAGTTCGCGCGCCATGCCCAGTCCGGATTCGACGATTTCGGGCGCGTCCGAGAGCCCTTCGAGCCGCGCCGAGAACTCCTCGAAGCCCGCCAGGGAGCGTTCACCGGTGATTTCAGCTTCGGCCTCGCGCTGGGTTTCCTTGTCCTCGTACATGCGCCCGTCGGCGGTCGCGACGGAACGCTCCAGCGGGCGGCCTCCTGGCGCGGGTGCGACGCCGATGCTGAACGGTAAACGGTTGGTGCGCGGGCCTGGAACGGCCTGCTGGAGTCGGTGCGAGAGCTCGAGCGCGGTGCGTTCGTGGCGTCCGGGCAGCAGCACCAGGAATTCGTCGCCGCCCCAGCGTCCCGCAATCGCGCCGAAAGGCAGCGCGGCTTCGATGGCTCGAGCCACCTGGCGGAGGCGAGCATCGCCCGCACCGTGTCCCTGGATCTCGTTGATCTGATCGAGGTCGTTCAGGTCCAGCATCATGATCGAGGCGGGCGTACCGCGCCGCAGTTCGTTGTAGCGCCGGGTGATGCCGTCGCGGTTGAGCAATCCGGTCAAGGGGTCGCGCTCTCCAGCTTCGACTTCGCGGCGAGCCAGGCCGGTCAGTTCGCGGCGCAGGATGTAAAGCACCAACAACACACCCCCGGCCAGCAGCAGGTCGAAGGCCAATTCGAGCCACGCTAGCTCGAGCATTCTTCCAAAAAGCACGCTTCCGGCGCGCAGTCCAGCGCCGATTTCCAGTACGCCGACGATCCCGGCGAGCGCGCCAGTCAATCTTTTTGGCAGCGGCCCACGAGCCGCCACGATCAGCCCAAAAACCACGCTCAAGCCGATCGCGAGCACCAGCCAGACCGCGCCGATCAGGGCGGCTGGCGGGTTCGGATCGAGCGGCAATCTCGAGGCGATCATCAGCGCGAAGATTGTGCCCAGCCCGCCGATACCTCCGGCGATCGTGCCGCCGAGATGGTCGAAGCGCGGGCCGCGCGTCTGGACGGTGGCCGTTTCGGTGCGCGGTTGGTTGCGTTTCAGTGTGTCGCTAATCAGGCTCATCCCGGTTTCCAGATCGCATGATAGCGACCGTTCTGTTGCACCAGAGGCCAAATTCCTCACGATCTACAAATATGGGCTACACATCTGAATCGCGGGGCTGGCATTCGGTTTCGGTGAACGCTCGAGACGTTGGAGCAAATTTCTGGTGGTCACGGCTCGACCGGCGTGCGCTTTGCGAGAACTTCAGCTCGAGCGACGAAGCCCGTTTCACACGCACCTTTCACCTTTCGCGGCTCGATGCTGGCGTGTGAGTCGCGCGGCTGGTTTCCGGTTTTTGGAAAAGACCGTCCAGAACGGCAAACTGGAACCTCGATTTTTTTGCGTCCAGGACGGTATCCGCTCTTTCTAGTCCGTGACGGTGCCCGGCACGTAAGGAAAACCAAATGATCGGTTGTATAAGCTTTGTCAAAGCCCTCGCGTTTGGACGGGCTTGTTCAAACTTCTGGCCGCTCGAGCCGGATTCAACCCGCTTCAATTCAAACGTCCGCTTCGCAATTGAGCTTTCTGGACGGGGTTTTTTACCTTTACACCCCGCGTCGGGACAAACATCGACTTGACATTAGACAAACCTTAGACATACATTGGACATCAAAGGTGCTTCAAACTTTCTACAGCGTTGGCTCAACCCGAGGTTCTCAACCGTGAACGAATCCAGCCAGACGACATTCACCTCGACCGACGACACGCCGATGTTCACGGCCAATGAAGTCGAGCAGCGCACGCGCGTCCCAGCGACCACGCTGCGCCAATGGGAACGCCGCTACGGGTTGCCCAACCCGCAACGCACGCACAGCGGCTATCGCCTGTACAGCCCCGAAGACATCGCCTGCATCGAATTCCTCAAGGAAAAAATTGCCAGCGGCGTACCCGCCAGCCGCGCAGCCCAGCTGTACGTCCTTCAGCACGGCGCGCGAACCCAGAAAACCATTCCGAATCCCGCCGCCCAGGTCGGACACCCGCGCGGCATCAGCAACGATCTGGTGGCGCAACTGGTGGACGCGACCATGCGCGGCGATACCCACAAAGCTGATCGCATCCTGGCCAACGCGCACGCCAGCCTGAGCGTCGAAGCGGTGCTTCTGGATGTCATCCAACCCACGCTGATCACGATCGGCGAGAAATGGCACCGCGGCGAGATTACGGTCGCACACGAGCACCAGGCCAGCAACTACCTGCGCGGGAAACTTCATCAACTCCTGGAACTCGCGGGCAGCCCGCGCCACGGCCCGGTCGTCGTGGTCGCGTGCGCACCGCACGAATACCACGAGATCGGCAGCCTGACGCTGGCCATTTTCTTGCGCCGCGCCGGATTGCGCACGCACTACCTGGGCGCGAACACGCCCGTCGAGGATCTGGTGCGCTTCTGCAAGGAAGTTCGGGCTGACGCCGTGATGATCTCCGCGGGTTCACCGGAAGCCCTCGATGCCCTGCGCGAGAACAACATCGATTTGCGAACCGCCGCGCCCGTCGTGGCTTTCGGCGGGGCAGCCTTCAACGCCTCGCCGGAACTGGCGCACGAATTCGGCGGCGAGTACCTGGGTCAAGACGCATCCGTCGCGCTCGATAGCCTGCTCTCGAGGTTCGAGCGATGAACGCGGCCATCTCAGGGGGCGCCGTGCCTCAAACGGGGCGCGTCGAGCGCCAGGATTTGCACGCCGACGTGACCGTCATCGGGGCGGGCTTCGCGGGCCTAACCGCCGCAGCCCTGCTTGCCAGACGCGGCTACAGCGTGCGCGTGCTGGAGCGCGACATTCATCCCGGCGGTTGCGCCACCGCCTACAGCCGCAAGACCGCGCTCGGGACCTTCCGCTTTCCGGTCGGTGCGACCGTCGCGTCGGGACTCGAGCCGGGCGGGTTGTTCAACCAGATTTACGCCACGCTGGGCATGACGCCCAAAGCCGTGGCGCTCGATCCTGCCATGCGCTTGCATCTGCCTGATCGAACCGTTTTCCTGCGCGGCACGCGCGCTGCCTGGGACGCGGAACTCGAGCGTTCATTTCCGGGTCAGCTCAACGAAAAACGCGCTTTCTGGAAAGACATTCAGGGCACGGCGGACGTGATGCACCACGTGGCGCGCAAGTTCCCGGTCATGCCGTTCAAAAGCCTCCAGGACATCCTGGATACCGCCCGAGGCATTCACCCCGGATTGCTGAAAGTCCTGTTCGGACTGAACAAGACCGTCAAGGACGCGCTGGACAGGCACGGCGTAACCGACCCCGCGCACAAAGCCTTCATCGACGCGCAACTGCTCGATTCGATGCAGTGCGTCTCCGACGAGTGCGCTCTACCGAACGGATCGTACGCCCTCGAGATTTACCGATACGGCGCGCAGTACGTCCCCGGCGGCCTGGCGACCATCGCGGAGGATCTGGCGGGCAGCATCGAAGCCAGCGGTTCGCACGTGCACTACGCCACCCGCGCGCGCGGCATCGTTACCGAGAAGGGGCGCGTGGTCGGCGTGGAAACGCATGGACGGATGTTCCGCAGCCCGGTCGTGATCTCGACCGCTCCCGCGACCGACACGATGGCGCTGCTGGGCGACGCCAAACCCGCCGCGCTCGAGCCCAACGCCTCGAGCTACCCGGAAATCTGGGGTGCGTTCACGCTCTACATGGGCGTGCGCGAAAACGCTCTGCCCGCCGATGTCGGTTGCTTCGAGCAGGTCGTGGACTTCGACCGGGACGGCCTGACGCAAAACTTTCTGGTCTCCATCAGCCCCGCCTGGGACAGATCGCGAGCCCCGGAAGGCTTCAGGAGCATCACCATCAGCACCCACGTTCACGCGCAGGACTGGTTCAAGCTCTCAGAAGACGCGTATCACGATCAGAAAATCCAGCACGAAAAGCGCATCCTGGCGCGGCTCGAGGCGCTCTGGCCGGGCTTCAACGCCAACCTGGTACACCTGGAATCCGGCAGCCCGCGCACTTTTGAACGCTTCACGCTGCACGGCATGGGACGGGTCGGCGGCATTCCGCAGACCCCAGCCGCGGCCAACTTCAACGCCCAGCACCATCGCACCAGCGTTCGCGGCCTTCTGCTGGCTGGCGAAACCATCTTTCCCGGTCAGGGAACCATCGGGGTCGCCGTCAGCGGCTTCAACGCGTCTCGCACCGCGGCACGGATTCTCGGTCGCGTCGGATCAGCCACCGCCACTCACCCAGATCGCTCGGTCAGCTCGAAGGCCGAAGACAGCCAGAAGGTGGCCTGACATGGCCAAAAAAGGAGATCGCATGACCACAGCCATCAGCCCGAGGCAGCACACCATGCGCTACCGTCGCGGTCAGACCGTCTACTACGAAGGCGACCCGGCCCTGTCGTTGTTCCGCGTCGAATCCGGCTTGATTCGCATCGCCAAACTGACCCCCAAGGGTCGCGTGCTGACCGTGCGCCACGTCCTGCCCGGCGATTACTTCGGCGAGGAAGCCTTCACCAAAGCCTGGCGCGACCATCAGGTCGAAGCCCTGACGGACGCGACCGTCATACCGGTCGACCCGAACGGCATGACCCAGGAAAATCTGTCGCTGGTGACGCGATCTTTGTCCGACCAGCTTCAGCGCGTGATGGCCTACGAGTACCACCTTCAGATCGGCGACCTGCGCCAGCGCGTGGCGCGTTACCTGATCGAACTCTCCAAGACGCCCCTGGGCGGCGCGGACGAGCAGACCCGCACCTACGTGCGCGCCACCCACGAACTGATCGCCGAAGGCACCAGCAGCACCCGCGAGAGCGTCTCGAAGATCGTCACGGAATTGCGCGCCGAGGGCCTGGTGCAATCCGGTTACCGCCGCATCACGCTCTTGGACATTCCCGCGCTCGAGGAACTGGCCGAAGCCAACGACCTGGGCGACGATAATTTCTAAAAGCCCCATGCCCCGCCACCGGCCAGCACGCCATCCCTGAACACCGTCCAGAACGGTGTTCTTTTTACAGTTACGGCTCGAGATCGAGGCTGCGCAACGCAGCCCAGACTTCAGACGAAACGCACGACACGCGCGAGGATACAGACATGAAAGTACTCGTTACAGGCGCCACCGGTTACGTCGGTCACTCCGTCACTGAAGCGCTCGTGCAAGCCGGACACGGCGTGGTCGGCCTCTCGAGGGACGGCAAGAAATCCAAGGCCGCTTCCGGTGCGAATTTATCGCTCGACCCGAACGTCGATTACCGCGCGGGCGACGTGGCCTCCGGTGCTGGCCTGAAAGAAGCCATGCAGGGCGTCGAGGCTGTGATTCACCTGGTCGGCATCATCGCCGAGAAGGGCGCGCAGACCTTCGAAAAAGTCCACGTCGGCGGCACGCGCAACGTCCTGGAGGCGGCCAAGGCGGCGGGCGTCAAACGCTACCTGCAGATGAGCGCGCTCGGGGCTGGGCCGCAAGCCAATTCGGGCTACTCGAGCAGCAAGTACGCGGCGGAACAGCTGGTGCAGGCTTCCGGGCTGGACTACACGATCTTCCGGCCCAGCCTGGTGTTCGGCAAGGGCGACGATTTCTTCGGGCGCGTGCTGAAGAACCTGGTTTCCAGCGGCCCGATCGTGCCGCAGATCGGGGACGGCATGTTCTTGTTTCGGCCCATCTGGGTCGGCGATGTCGCCGCCGCGTTCGCGCAAGCCCTGACCAACCCCGTCACCATCGGTAAGACCTTCGATCTGGTCGGCCCGAAGGAATACACTTACAAGCAGTTGGTGAGCATGGAAATGGACGTGCTGGGCTTCAAGAAACCCGCCGTTGCCGTACCCATATTCTTGATGGACATCGCGGTTCCGTTGATGAACCTGGTTCCGGCCATCGCGCCGATCACCAAGGATCAGTACGCGATGCTCAAAGCGGGCAACACCGCCGACCCGACCCCGATGCGCGCCGCCTTCACCCTCGAATGGCGCGACCTCGAGCGCACGCTGCCCGAGGTGCTGGGCAAGGCCGCACCCGGTTCCAGCAAACCCGCCAGCGCGTGATTCTCGAGAACACCGTCCTGGACGCAACCGTTGGAATACGTTCAGGACGGTGCCGTATGCCACCTTGGAACGATTTCAGCCCTCGAGCCGTCGCCTGATGCGCTGAGGGCTCTGGCGTGGAACGCGCTCGATCTCGCAGCGAGCCTCCAGATCGACCTTGGTGAACGTGCAGTAATTACGCACCCGTCCTTTGGGAAAAAGCGCGTGCTCGGAGTACCGATCCTGCGCCGCTTCCACGACGGTTTTCAAGAGTATCGACCCGTCATCATCAGCCGCGCCATCGATCATCTCAAGGATGTGCGCGCGCATCAGTTCGTACTGTCCCAGATCCATCGTCCAGTGATCCAGACCATCGGGTTTGACGGCGTTGAAAACCTCGACCCGACCCCGTTTTCGCGCCTCGGCGTCAGCCTGCCAGGCCCGATCCGAAACCGGGCCGCAGTGTGGATCTCGCACGATTTCGTTTTTGCTCATGGTTGCCTCTCGGGTGATGCTCGATATCTCGAGTTTAAAACGTACTGCTCATCGAGAACACCCGTCTCGCTCGTCAGGCAGCACCTCACGGGCTGCTCGCGCTTCTTGCCCGAAAGTTAGAGCACCTATCGGGCTACTGGCGATCTAGCACACGTTCCAAGATTTACGTACTGGACGGTGTTCTTCACATTCATGGCTCGAAATCGCTGACGAACGCGCCGCGATCCCCACGAACGAAATACAGCGCCACCGACAGCGCCCCGAGCGCATCGAAGCTGACCCGACGCATCAGAAAGCACGCCGCGCCGGGCGGCAACCCGAGCGCGTTCGCCTCTTCGGATTCGAGGTTGACGGCCTCCAGACTCTGCTCGACCCGAACGATCTCGAGCCCCAGGCGCGAGACGATCAGGTCGTGCAAGGATTCGCCCGTCAGATCGAAGCGCAGCACGCCCTCCGCCCGGTCTGGACGCAAGTAGCGCCGCTCGAGCAACGAGGCTTCGTCGTTGACGCCGCGCAAACGCACGATCTCGACCACGGCGGAACCGGGCTCGAGCCCCAGCGCTCGCACGATCTCAGGCGGCGCATTGCTCGTCAGGCCCGAACGCAAAACGCGCGTGAACGGCACGGCGTCCTGACCGCGCTCGAGCGCCATCTCTTCCAGGCTGCGGATACGGTACACGCCCTGCCTGAACCGCTTGCCCGTCGGGAACGAGCCCGAACCCTGAACACGGTAGATGTAACCCTCGCGCTCGAGTTCGTCTAGCGCGCGCCGCACCGTCATCCTGGACACCTGGAATTCCTCGGCCAGACTCGATTCAGATGGCAACGGCTGACCAACGCGGTACGAGGCGTTCTGCAAACGCGCCTTGAGCGCGGCTTTGATGACCGGGTATTTCGACAAGGGATGCTCCCGCACGCGAACTGCACAGCATCTTAAATCTCCAGGCTCGAGCCAGCCGCATTCACGAGAACACCGTCCAGCACACGTTATTTTATTCGCGTGCTGGACGGTGTTCTCTTGGCTCGATTACTCTTTCGGGCGGAACTCGGACGGGTAATTGACAATTTTATCCCACTCGTCCGCCGTGCTGCGCGCCACGAACGCGATCACGTCATCCTCACCGACGTTGAAAACCTCGTGCGGCACGCCCGGTTTGATGTAAATGAAATCCCCGGCCTCGTTGAACACCTCATCCTTCAAACCCTCGCCAAACGTGTGCCTGACCCGACCCTGCGCGATGAACAGGATCACCTCGAAATCCACGTGGATGTGCGCGTACGCGATCGCTCCCGGCGGAACCCGCGCCACGTTGACCGAGATGTCTTTCGTGCCCACGTTCTTGGCGGACACGCCTTGCTGGTACTGGATGCCGTTCCAGCCGCGCTTGCTGCCACCGCCACGGATGACCGTGATGCCGTCGTGCGCCTCGACTTCGGAAACGTTGATCTGACCGATCCCCTGGGTTTTGTTTTCCATGCCTCGAGATTACACAGCGCGCGAGAATTGCGGAAGGTGCTGATCTACGAAGGTTGACAGATGATTATTCTCGAGATCAGGAAGAACTGTTCAGGACAGTATGCTTGAGCGCGAAACAATGAAACCGCGATCAGATGCAATACGCGTCCTCGAGAAATCAGCGCGGCGTTTCGTCACGAGCAATCTCGAAACGCGTGACCCACTGTTGTCCTCCGACCCACCACCATGTGGAATCACGGTATGGATCAACGTATGTCAGACGAACTCGAGAGCCATTCTTGAGTGGCAAATCTTTTACCAGATAGAACGAAGGGCTTATCAGTTCGTTAAACTGGAACTCAAAATCGCGTCCATTCACGCTGAAGATTACAGATGGTCTATCAGTCACACCTGCTCTGTATTCTTCTATTTTTCCCTCAAAAACACTGATAATATGATGGCCTATAAGATATCTGGCGTGCAGTTGATCATAAAAAGCAAAGAATCCAAGTAAGCATACTGAAGCGAGAAAAGCAAAAAGATGGATAAAGTTTTTTACTAACAGATGGCGAACTGATAAGTATTCCTCAGGTTGTCCAATACTCACAAATACAATAAACACGAAAAAGATTACGACAGAGCCGGAAATCCATGCGACCGTTGATGGAGCATCAAAAATGCTTGTCTTGGCAAAATCCCAGTACGTTTCGTAATTCACTCGAGTTCACCTTCGCAGCCCTGCACAGCTTTGCGCCGCATCCGACGAGGGTAGCGAACGCACAAGCGCAAAGCGGTTCAGTTCCGACACTCGAGAACATCGTCCCACACGCAAATCTCGATGCTCGAGAAACACCGTGCTGGACGGTGTTTTCTTAATTCCGCCCCGAACCCTTGACGCCTTGACGGAAGACGTTTCGCACGTCGGGAACGCGCAATAACGCCTCGCGCATCCACTCGAATTCGGCCTGGTGGCGCACCTCGAAGCGCAGGTAAATGTGGGCTTCAGAGTTGCCCTGGACGCTGGCTTCAACTTTCAGAGCGCTCTTTTTCATGTCGGAGAGCACGTCCAACACGTCCTTCAGCAAACCCGAACGATCAGACGCGACGACTTCGATATCGACCGTGTGGCTCGAGGCGGTGTTGGTTTCCCAGGCGGCGCTGACGATCCGGGCGGATTCCTCTAAACGCAGGTGCGCCAGGTTCGGGCAGTCCGCGCGGTGGACGGTCACGCCGCGACCGCGCGTCAGGTAGCCGACGATGGCGTCGCCGCGAATCGGTTTGCAGCATTGCGCGAATTTGGTGGGCGCGTCGAAACCCTCGATGGTCACGCCGGTGATGGTCGAGACTTTTTTCGGGACGGGCTTCTTTTCGACGACCGGCGCGATCTCCGTTTCCGGCGAGAGCACGCGCGCGACGTGAATGTTGGACAATCGGTTGGTGGCGAGCGCCAGGTACAGATCGTCCGGGTTGCGGCTGCCGATCAATTTTTCGGTCGCGTCCTCTAAAACCTTGGTGCGCATCAGTTTGGCGGCGGGCAGTCCGCGCTTGCGCAGGTATTTGGCCAGCCCGTCGTGCCCGAGCGTCAGGGCTTCCGCGCGTTCCTGAGCGCGGAAGAAGGCGCGAATCTTCTGGCGGGCGCTGCGCGTGATGGCGAAGCTCATCCAGTCCTTGCTGGGGCCGGGCGAGCCGCGATTGGTGATGATCTCGGCCTGGTCGCCGTTCTCGAGGCGGTAGGAGAGCGGCACGATCTGACCGTTGACGCGCGCGCCGACCGCGTGGTGGCCCACGTCCGTGTGGATGTGGTAGGCCATGTCCACGGGCGTCGCGCCGAACGGCAGGTTGAGCGTGCGACCCTTCGGCGTGAACACGAACACGCGCTGCGAGAGGATATCCGACTGCACAGCGTCCACGAAATCGCCCGCGTCGTTGATTTCAGAACCCAGGGTTTTCAGTTCCTCGAGCCAGGTCATGTTGCGCCGCAAGGATTCCAGATCGCCGGAGCGCTTCTCGACCTCCTGCGGGTCCTCAACGCCGGACTTGTACAACCAGTGCGCGGCCACGCCGTATTCCGCCACGGAGTGCATCCTGGACGTGCGAATCTGCACCTCTAAGGGTTGGCCCTCGTGCGCGATCACGGTCGAATGCAGGCTCTGGTAGCCGTTGGGTTTGGGCACCGCGATGTAATCCTTGAAGCGGCCCGGAATCGGCGTCCAGATCGAGTGGACGATGCCGAGCGTGTGATAGCAGACGCGCTTCTCGCGCTGGGTTTCCGCATCCGCGCGGGCTTTGGTGTGCTTGCGGGCCTGGACTTCCGGGGAATCTTCGGGATCGGGCGTGAAGCCGATCTCGGATTCCGTAACGGGGCGCGGTTCCAGGATCACGCGCACGGCGGACAGGTCAAAAATCTGCTCTAAATGCCGCGCGTCGCGCTGCATCTTCTGGTAAATCGAATACAGGTGCTTGCTGCGCCCGGAAATCTCGAAGCGCACCAGCCAGCGCTTCAGCTCGCGGTCGTCTTCCAGGTGATCGCGCAAGAAGATGATGGCGCGCTCCACGAAGGCGTCGCGCTCGTCCTGCTGGAGCCTGATCTGGGTCTCGAGTTCCGCATAATCCTCGGGGTGAAGGTACTTGAAGGACAAATCCTCGAGCTGCCATTTGATCTGCCCGATGCCCAAGCGGTGCGCCAGCGGCGCGTAAATGTCCAGCGTTTCCGTGGCGATGCGAATCTGCTTTTCTGGCTTCATGGCGTCCAGCGTGCGCATGTTGTGCAACCTGTCCGCCAGCTTGACGATGATGATTCGCACGTCGCCCGTCATGGCGACCAGCAACTGCCGCAGGTTCTCGGCCTGCTCGTCCTCGAGGTGATCCTTGGCCTGCCGGCTGAGCTTGCTGACCTTGGTTTCGCCCTCGACGATCCGGCTGACGGTCGAGCCGAACTCGCGTTCGATGTCCTCGAAGGTCACGCTGGTGTCCTCGACCGTATCGTGCAGCAAGCCCGCCAAGAGCGCGTCCACGTCCATGCGGATGTCCGCCAGAATGCTGGCCACCGCGACCGGGTGCGTGATGTACGGCTCGCCGCTCTTGCGCATCACGCCGTCGTGGGCGCGCGCCGCGAAGCGGTAGGCGGCCTCGATCCTGGCGCGTTCTCCAGGTTTCAGGTACCCCAATTTCGCGGCCAGTTCGGGGTAGCCGTGCAGCTCGAGCAACGCCGCATCATTCACCGCCTTCGGGACGGGGCTGGCGGGTGTCTCGCTCGAGGTGGCGCGCGCGTCTGACATCGAATTGACAGTTTAGCGCGCGCCGCCGCAGGAACGGTAATTCCGGCCTGTATCCTTCGTTCATGTTCAGAAACACCGTCCTGGACGCACATTTTTGATGATCAAAAACACCGTCCCAGGCGGACTTACCAAATCCGGGCAGGCTCCTCGAGATGCGAGGCGAAACGACGCCAGCACGAAATCTGGTTTGGTCGCAGAACACCGTCGGGAACACAAACCCAGAGGTAGAATCGACGCGTGAGCGACGCGCAACGCATCATGCTCGAGCATTCAGATGGTCTGACGGGACGATCTCGGGCGCTCGGCGCGTACCTGGGCGGGTTGCACGAAACGCTCGAGCGAGAACTTCGGGCGCTGCGGCCTCAGACCGCGTTCCAGCCCGTGACGCTGCGGGTGTTGACCGAATCGGATTGGACAAAAAACCTGCCGTACCCGTACGGTTTCACCTTCTACCGCCGCCTGAAAACGGGCGACGGCGTGATCTTCGCGCCCGGCGATTACCCCGCCCGCTTGCTGTGGGTTTTCAAGGCCGTGATCGTGCGCGCCGAACAAAACGGCGCACGCGCGCCCGGCAACGTCGAAGAATTCCTCGATTTGACGCTCGGACACGAACTGGGGCACGCGTTGGCCGATCAGTTGGAACTGCGCACGCACGTGCGCTGGCTGGACGAATTCCTGGCGACCTACCTGTACCTGTCCGCGCTGAGAACAACCATGCCCGAGGCGTACAAGAGGATTCTCGAGTGGGGCCGCGTGTTCTCGAGCGCCAGCGTTGACGACTGCGCCCTCGGGGACGCGAACCTTTTGATGCCCAGCGGCAACCGCAAACGCAAGGCCGCAAAACGCCAGACCCGCCTTCAGGACGCCGACCTGCACCGCACCGACCTGGGCGCGTTCGAATACCCGCTGGTGCGGTTGCCGTTGGCGAATCAGGCCTGGTATCAGGCGCGCTTCACCTTGCACGCCGCCGAATTGCTCGAGCGTCGCGGGCTGGAATTCGTGCTGGCCGCGATGGACGCGCTGCCGCAATCATCGGGTCGCGGCGGCGTGACCCGCAGCGTGATGAAGCTCGAGCCGTCGTTCAAGGCGTGGTTCGCATCGTTCGGGGTCGCGGCCTAGATTTCGTATTCGTGGCACAGTGGGCAAGAGGAGTTGATCTCGCATGACCATCGCAGAAAAACTCATGACCGCCGAAGAATTCTGGAAACTGCCCGAGCGCGAAACCAAGCTCGAGCTGGTTCGAGGCAGGATCAATGAAATCATGCCACCAGGCGGACTCCACGGGATCATCGCCGCGAGACTGGTCGGGGCACTTCAAGTGTGGTCGATGACTGGAAATCGTGGCGTGGTCGGTACGGAATCTGGTTTTACGCTCGCGCTCGGGCCAGATACAACCCGCGCACCCGATGTCTTCTTTATCAAGGCCGAGCGAGTTACAAAGGCAGGTGGCATCCCCGAGGCATTCTGGAAGATTCCGCCCGATCTGACCGTAGCAGTCGTCTCACCCAGCGAGAGCGCCGAGGATATCCACGCCAAGGTGCGCGATTATCTACTTGCAGGCACGCCACTCGTGTGGGTCGTGTACCCGCGCACTCGAGAAGTGGTGGAACACACGCCCGACGGTCTCGCACACACCCGAACTGAGACCGATACGCTCGAGAACGCCAACGTGCTGCCCGGTTTCTCCTGCGTCGTGCGCGAATTGTTTGCGTGATCCGAACCAGAGAATACCGTCCCACACACGAACTCGAGAATGCGTCTAGGACGGCGTTCTCGAGAAACACCTTTTGTAGACCTTTGGGTTTTTCAGCCCGTTCAACGTTTGGCTCTTCGTCGCACACCGACGAGCCGATCCACCAGCGCGTCGAGCCGTTGGTTGGTTCGCTCTGACGGGAGCCGACCGGCGCGGGTCAGGGTGACCAAACCGTGCAACGCCGCCCAAACGACTTCGGTGAACACCTCCGGCTCGACTGCACCGGCCACCTCGCCCAGCGTTTCCAACAGCGCCGCGAACCCCTCGCGCAGCGGTGCTGGTGTGGCCGCATCGGCGAATGGAAGCCCGTTGCGGAGACTGAACATGGCGTCGTAGACGGCAGGGTGCGTTTCGGCGAAGACAACGTAGGTACTGACCAACGCAGCGACCGCCGCACGCCCCGTGACCCCGCTGGGCACGGCGCGGCGAAATGCCGCCGCCAGCTCAACGAAGCCTTCAAGCGCGACCGCTCCAACGATTTCATCCTTTCCGCTGAAGTGGCTGTAAAGCACCGGCTGGCTGTACTCGATGCGTTCAGCGAGTCTTCGCGTTGTAACGGCATCCCATCCCTCAGTTTCGGCGAGTTCACGGGCTGCTGAAACGATCATCTGTTGGCGTTCAGTGCGCTCGCGCATCTTGCGTTGATGGACTGACATGGCACGAGGCTAGCACCGCTTGACATCCGAGCAAAGCTACTATTAGCATTGAACGATAAACTAGCGCTGCTAGAAATTCTTTAGGGAGGTTGGAATCATGCCGGAATTGTTGATCATCGTCACGGTCGTTGTCGTTGGATTGATGGTGGGCGTAGAACTCTCAGTGGCGGCCTTCGTCAACCCCATCTTTGATCGCCTTCCCAACAACGCAGCCATCGCGGCCCGCAGTGACGGAGCTAGGGTACTCGGGCGGCTGATGCCTTTCTGGTACATCGGATCAGTCGTACTCGGGATTTGGTGGGCGGCCCAAACGTGGGGTCGTCCGCAAGCGATAACGGTCGTCGCGGCTGTCGCATTGCTTTTGGTCAGCGTCGTGATGTCAGTGACGCTCCTTGTCCCCATCAACTCGAGGGTCGCTCGCTGGTCATTTACGGGCGTCCCCGAGGATTGGCGAGAGCAGGTCGGTCGTTGGAATCTCTTTCATTACTTCCGGGTGGGCATCATCGTCGCCGCGTTTGTGCTGCTGGTCGTAGCGGGCGTCGCGTAACGGTCTCATCTTCTCAACGTTTCTCGAGCATCGTCCGCGTGCAGATCGCTACCGCTAGCGCGAAATGATCTTCGATCCTGCCGAATCAAGTACCCGACTCGCACAAACACCGTCCAGCACGCAAGTTTGAACTTGCGTGCTGGACGGTGTTTCTCGAGAATCAGCTTCTCGTAAGCCTTTGGTTATTTCAAATATGCTTTCGTAGTTCCACTGATTTCTTTGCAGACGGAGACTCGATTGACCACATTCTGGAACTTTGCAACCCTGCTCGTCTTTTTTGGAACACCTGTCTGGTTCGTATGGCGTTTTGACAGAAAAGGTGCTTTCGCAGGAGCCGTTCTGTACTGGCTTTTTGGCATGTTCGTGCCATCCTCAAGTGGTTTCGGAAACGCATTTCATCTCTTCTTTGGATGGTGGCCTGCGCTTGTGTACGGCTTCATCCTCCACTGGATCAAGAACACCCTGATCTGGGGAATTGAATGGCTCGAGAATAGGTTCAAACCAAAACGATCCTTAGAACCACGTACTTGGAACTCGAGACAGCCGTACAGCGCACACAAGCGTTAACCGACCAACCGTATCAACGCTTCGCGCAAGATGACGATGGCACGGAGGTATTCAGCGATCTCGAGACGTTCGTTCGGCGTGTGATCCAGCGTGCTGTCCCCCGGCCCATACGCAACAATCGGGCAGCCCCAGAGCGGCGCGACCACGTTCATGTCGGCGGTCCCGGTTTTTAATGTCAGTTGCGGCGTCACGCCCTGCGCCCGCATCGCCACGCGGAAGGCGCGGGTCAGGGGCGTGTCTTTCGGGCCTCGGTACGGTTCCTCGCGCCCGGAGTAGTGGGTTCGCATGGCAGTCAATCCCAATTCCAGACGCACGCGCTCGAGTTCCGCCAGCGCATCGTCGGGGTTCAGTCGGGGCGGCAATCGCAATCCGATGGTCGCCTCGCAGCGCTGGCGCAAACCGTCGGAATCGCTGTGAATCCCTTGCAGCGCGACCTGCACGCCGTCGAAGATGCGGTGGCCCTCGTTGAACACGCTCGCCCAGGATTGCAGCGCACCGAAGTACCGCATCATGTCCTCGCCTGCGGTGGTGTCGTCGCCCGCGCTGTGAAAGTTATCCTTCTCGAGCCGCGCCTTGACGATCAAGCGGCCCTTGTAGCCGAGCGTGATCGTATCCCACCCCGACGGTTCCCCGATGATGCAGTAGTCGGGCGTGAACTTGCTGATGGCGTGGTGCGCGCCCTTGCTGCTGGGCGCTTCCTCCTCGACCGCACCGACGCACACGAACCGCGCTTTCTCGAGCACATGGTCTGGAAGGCTGGCGACGGCGGCGACGTGCGTGCAGAATGGGCCTTTGGCGTCCACGCTGCCGCGACCCCACAAATAACCATCCTCGATGCGCACCGGAATCTCGCCGGGGACGGTATCGATGTGGCCGAGCATGACGATCTCGAGCGGCCCCGTGCCGCGCACGCCGACCGCGTTGCCCGCGCCGTCCATCTCGGCTTTGAAACCGCGTTTGTGCATCCAGCGCACCAGGAATCGGCAGACATCGGCTTCCTGGGTGCTCAGGCTGGGGATGCTGACAGCCTGGCGGATCAATTCGATGAAATCGCGTTCCTGGTCGGTGTGGGCGGTGGGCGGTGTCTGCTCGAGCATCGGGTCATCTTAACGGCTGGGGTCGTGCGAGCACGAGATCAGTTTTTGTTCGTCCCAGAGTGGGATACGACAGCGCGGTGTGTTTTCGGTGGCTCGAGATGGAGCACCGTCCTAGACGCGCATTTTGAGCCTCGAGATATTGCGTGCCGGACGGTGTTTCTGCTGACTCAAGGCGCGAGAACTCGGGTCGGCGCGTCCAATTTGAACCGTATGATCTGGGCGTGACCACCGCACGCACCGCGAGCATTTCCCCTCTTCAGATCGGTGCGACCTTCGTGGGGCTGGCCTTGATCGGCCTGATGGCCTCGAGCATCGGGCCATCGTTGGGCAGCATTCGGGCGCGCTACGGCGTGACGGAGGCCGCGGTCGGGTTGCTGGGCAGCGCGCAATTCGCGGGAGCAATTGCGGGCAATCTCTCGCCGGGATGGTTGCCGAAAACCTCGGTGGGCGTGCGGCTGGGCGGCGGGCTGGGTTTGTTCGGGCTGGCCTGCGTCGGGCTGGCGATGTCCGAGGCGTGGGCGTTGACGCTGGCGATCGCGTTCCTGACGGGATTGGGTTTCGGCGTCTTTCAGGTGCATTACGCCGCGATTTTTTCCAGGGGTTTCGGGGCTCGGGCGGGCGCGGTGATGTCGCTGATGAGCGTGGCCTTCGGGCTGGGTTCGATCCTGGGGCCAGCCGCGATCGGAGTGATCGGCAGCGTGCATTACGGGTGGTTGCTGTCGGCCTGCGGGGCGATGGCTCTGCTGGTCGCGGGCACGCTCTGGCAGCTTCAGTTCGAGCCCGCGCGCACTGGTCAAACCACAAAAGACGGTGGCTCGAGCCGATTGAACCTGGCCTTGATCGGTTTCGCGCTGTTGAGCTTCACCTACGTCGCAGCCGAGGGCGGCGTGAG
>CAXTKV010000078.1:0-21278 GCA_964244895.1 uncultured Deinococcales bacterium | reverse complement strand
TCACGTTCCCATCCACCGACACGACGCGCACGACATCGCCGTACTTCTCGCCGAAGAGCGCCATCGCGCCCGTCTTTCGGGCCTCGTCGATCGGCATGAGCTTGTACGTGACCGGGAAATCCGCCTCGATCCAGCGGTTCACCAGTTGTTCCACACGCCGAATTTCTGGCGGCGTCATGGCTTCATTGTGGCTGAAATCGAACCGCAACCGATCCGGCGCGACCAACGACCCCTTCTGCTGCACGCCGCTGCCCAACGTCGCCCGCAAGGCCGCCTGCAACAGGTGCGTGGCCGTGTGATGCCGCTCCGTGGCCTTGCGTACCCCGCCGACCTTCGCCTGAACCGTTGACCCATCCTCGAGAACACCGTCCAGCACGCGAATCTGATGCAAGTATACGCCCTGCGGCGTCTTGATCGTGTTCAAGACCTCCGCCGCGCCACCATCCCATTCCAGCCGTCCCGAATCCCCGACCTGCCCGCCGCCCTCCGCGTAGAACGGCGTCGGCTCGAGGATCACTTGCGCCGATGACCCCGCGTTCAGCCTCGAGATGGAATCCGAATCCGCGATGATGCCCAACACCTTCGATTCCGCCGTCAGGTGCTCGTAGCCCACGAATCTTGTCTCGCTGAAGCCCTCGAGTACATCCGACACGCCCGAAAACAATTCTAGGTTTTTGTATTTCGATCCTGCCCGAGCGAGATTTTGCGCGGTCTCGAGCGCTTTGTTGTAACCGTCAACGTCAACCGCTACACCGCGTTCTTCCGCAATTTCGATAGTCAGATCGAGCGGAAAACCGTAGGTATCGTAAAGCGTGAAGGCTTTGTCCCCAGAAATTAAAGGTTTAGTCAGTTCTTCATTTCTTTCAGCTTCAAGAATTGGCGCGACTGAACCGGAGTAGCCCGTCTTTTCGACCAGATCACGAGCTACTTGGCTTGAATGTTCACGCATATACTCGACACCAAACATTTGAACAAGTTGTTTCCGAACTCGAGTATCCATCTCCACGCCAAACCATTGTCCGATGTACTCATCATCCTTGAACTTGCGGCTTTCACGTATTTTCGAACCCGTCTCGAAGATTGCTGCAAACATAATTTCATCGAGCAAGCGGACGCCATTCTCGAGCGTCTTCAAGAATCGTTCTTCTTCTTGCCTGATCTGCTTTGCCACGGTTTCCTGGCGTTCAACAATCTCTGGGTAATGCTGTCCCAACGTTTGCGCGACCAAACCAACCAGTTTGTAAATTACGGGTTCTTTCATGCCCAGCAGGTACGCGTGGCGGCTCGCACGGCGCATGACCTTGCGGACCACGTAGCCGCGCCCGGTGTTCCCAAAGGTCACGCCGTCGGCCAGGGTCATGGAAACCATGCGAACGTGTTCCGCGATCACGCGGTGGCTGATGCTCGAGGGGCCGTCGTAGGGCTTGCCGCTCAACTTCTCGACCTCGGCGATCAACGGTTTGAAGTCGTCGCTGTCGTAGAAATCGCGCACGCCCTGCATGATCCCGACGACGCGAACCATGCCCATGCCAGTGTCGATGTTCTTGCGGCCCAGGTCTTCTAGCGCGCCTTTTCCATCCTCGCCGTCCGTGCGGTTGTAGCCGGGGAAAACCAAATTCCAGATTTCCAGAAATCGGTTGCTTTCGGGGTTCTGCGCGTAATCGGCCCAGGTGTCGGTGCCGTAAGCCTCGCCTCGGTCGTAGTAAATTTCAGAGCACGGGCCGCACGGGCCGTTCGGGCCTTTGCTGGGCGCGTTTTGCGGCCAGAAGTTCTCGTCGGCATCGAAGCGGTTGATGCGGTCGGCGCTCAGTCCGACGCCGCGCCAGTATTCGAAGGCTTCGTCGTCGTCCTTGTAAATCGTGACGTACATGCGAGCCGGGTCGAGGCCGAGCCATTGATCATTCGTCAAAAATTCCCACGCCCATTCGATGGCTTCTTTTTTGAAGTACGAATCGAAGCTGAAATTGCCCAGCATCTCGAAGAAGCTGCAATGCCGATCCGTGCGCCCGACGTTTTCGATATCCCCGATCCGGATGCACTTCTGAGAAGTTGTGACGCGACGCCAGATGCCCTTGCCGGGAAAGTTGGGTTCCGCACCGATGAAGTACGGTTTGAATTGCGTCATGCCAGCCACGCTGAACATCAGGGTTTTGTCGTCGTAGACGGGGATCGGGTGCGATGCGGCGCGAAGGTGGCCTTTGGATTCGAAAAAAGACAGGTACAACTCTCGGATTTGCGCGGTGGTCAGGTATCTGGGGTCGTTCATGGGGAATCCTCCGTGTCAGTGGGCAATAAAAAAACCTGCGCGGTGCGCGACGACTCAACCAGCTTTCTGGCTCGAGTCGTTAAGCGTGTGCGGCAGGCGAGGTCACTGAAAGGAGTCTACAAACGAAGCGCCCGGATCGCAAGCGCGCGGGCACGGTTTGCAGCTGGAATGACGGGAACACCGTCCAGCACACGTTTCTAAATATGCGTCCAGGACGGTGTTCTCGAGGTAGGCACCCGTAGGATCGCGCTTCGTTCTGCTCGCTCACGCGAGGGGGGAAAACCCGAGTCCGAGCGGGTCGTATTGGCTCGAGAAGGAACGGCAGGAAACGCCAGTTTTGTCTGGGCAACGTCACTTCCAGAACGTAAGAGAAGCGTGATAACGCATTGGTGACAATATCGGCAGCGACGCGTGGGGGTGGGTCCTCGGGCGTTGGGTTGCAAACCAGTCCTGATCGCATATTCCCTATACCCGACGATCAGAACCGAGGAGAAGCACTATGAAGAACCACAAATCGCAAGGTTTTACCCTGATCGAACTGCTGATCGTGATCGCCATCATCGGTATTCTCGCCGCCGTGCTGATCCCGAACCTGCTGAGCGCCCGCGTGACCGCGCAGAAGCGCGCGGAGCAGGCGTACACGCAGAACGTCTTCAAGGCGGCCAACGCGTACATCGCTGACAACATCAGCGCCACGACCTTGCCAACCACCGTGTGTACGGGCAGCTACACGGTGGGCAGCTACGGTGCGGGCTCCGGCCCGGCGACGCTGACGGCTTGCAATGTGTCTTTCACCTCGGGCACGCAGAAGGTCACGGTCACGGCCACGAGCAGCATCTCGGGCGTTGGTTCGTTCACGGTCGGCAACTGAAGACGGTTCCCCTTTGCGCCCGGCGGTGATCGCGACCGCCGGGTCGATCTTTGGCTCGTGAGGCTCGAGTCGGGCAACGCGAACTCTTCACGAGCATTCGAGGTGCGGGTTGCTAGATTAAAGACCATGCGTCGCGCCCTGGTGGTTCTGTGGCTGGTCTTGTCTTCGAGCGCTTTCGCGCACCTGGAGGCCGTGCGGGTCGAAGCCATTTTCCCGACCGCATCGCGGAGCGGTGTGCAGTTGCATTTGCTGGGTTCCAGCTCCGGGTTTCCGGTGACGGGCGCGAAGCTCGAACTCGAGATTCGCGGCCCGGACGGAAAAAATGAACGTCAGTCGTTCATCGAGGGGCCGCCGGGGACGTACAAGATCGATCGGGGTTTTCAGGAGGGCGCGTACACCTTCAAGGTCATCGACAGCACCTTCGATTACGAGTCGCTCGAGCGCGAGATCACGGCCTCGTTGCCGCGCCCGAAAGATCAGGACGTGCAGATCTGGGATTGGCCCGCGACGCCGCCACCGGGGGCGCAGCGCGCCAATCAGGGTTTCCCGGTGCTGTTGATCGCGGTGCTGGTCGGTATTCCGGTGGTGATGGGTTTGCTGGGTGTCGGGATTCTGTTGTTCGCGCGTCGGAAGGTTGCACCGACGCCAGATTCGTGATCTCGGGCTGCGGGATCCGGGCTGCGGGGTATCGTAATCGCGTGATGACCGCAACCCACGGAGCGCCCTCGAGGACACTGGTTTGCTCCTTGAGGGCGCCCTGAACGCCGTCGTGCTGGGCGGTGGGCGCGATGATGCGTTCGCGCAGGGCTTCGGCGTTCCGGTCAAATCGTTGATTCCGATTCGCGGCGCGCCGATGTCGGCTTACGTTTTGCGCGCGTTGCGCGAGAGCGGCTCGGTCGGGCAGATCGTCTACGTTGGGCCGGTCACGCCCGCGCTGGACGGGCTTTTTGACGTTCACGTCCAGGATCGGGGCGCAATGCTCGAGAACCTGGAGTTGGGTCTGGCCGCCCTGCCCGCCACGGAGCGCGTGCTGGTTTCGACGGCGGACGTGCCGCTCTTGACGGCGGAATCTGTGCGGGATTTGTTGACCAGAGATCCGGGCGCGGGGCTGGTCTACCCGATCATTCCGATGGCGGCTTCGGAGGCGCGCTTTCCGGGCGGTCGTCGCACCGCTGCGCGCGTGCGCGAGGGACGCTTCACGGGCGGCAACCTGTTCTTGCTCGAGCCGAGGTTGATCGGGCAGTTCATGCCGCGTTTGAAGCAGGTCATTCAGAACCGCAAGAACGTGCTGGCGCTGGCCGGGTTGATCGGTTTGCCGGTGCTGGTCAAGTTGGTGCTGGGTTCGTTGACCATCCGGGAACTCGAGGTGCGCGTCTCCCGTATTCTGGGTGTGGACGCGCGCGCCCTGATCACCGATCACGCCGAGATCGGTTTCGACGTGGACAAACCGGGTGATCTCGAGGTGGCGGTGCGGGCGTTGAAGGATCGCGGTTGAGTTTGCGTGTGTGGGAATCCCCTTCGGAGCTGGGCGCGTCTGATACGGTGTACTGAAGACCAATCCGGGAGTCAACAAATGAACGATGCAGGAGTGAAGCCTTGAGGACACCCCAACAAGTTCGGTTGAACGCGTTGATCGCTTACGCGCTGTCGCTGGTGGCGGGCGTGGTGGCGGCTTTCGTGGTGCATCTGATCTTCGGGTCGGTCGGGAACGTCAGTTTCACCAGCCTCAATCCGGGCGGCATCTTTGAATTCCTGGCGTTCGCGCTGGCCTTCTCGAGCAGTCTGTTGGGCACGCGCGAGCTCTTCAAATTGCCGATCACGACCTGTTTGACGGCTGGCTTGATCGCGCCGACGGACGCGTCTAACGTGGCTGAACCCCTGGACGTGCTGGAAAATCCTTCGACCTTCGAGCTGGGGACGCGCACTTTCGTGTTGCGCCAGAACGGTCGCCCGATCGGTCTGCACGATGGCGACCGCGACCGCACGCTTCCCTGGGACGAGGTTCCGCGCGTGTCCGGCAGCATCGCGGTGACGGAGTTGCGCGGCGCGTTGTCTCGAGCGCCGTTCGTGGTCGTGGCGGACGGCGATCAGGTTCACGGTTTGATCACGCAGGAAATGTTCGTGGCTGGTTTGTGGCGCAAGACGCGCTGAGCCTGGCGGGTTTCCGCTGCGCGAACGCGGCGATGCAGCCTGAACACCGTCTGGGACGCGTTCTTTAACATGCGTTCAGGACGGTGTTTGTTCTGGTCGGGTTTGTGGGATGACCGTTCGATGACGATGTTGCCGCGCGGGTAAACGAGGGTGATCCCTACGGAATCCCGAGTATTCCAGTCAGGTTAAATTGCGTGCAGAAGCCACTTGACGCGCATCGCGCGACTCCTATAATGCGTTTCAGGAACACGGCTCGAGGCAGCCTCGAGATCCGAAAGGAGCACATCATGACCCACGTGATCGGCCAGCCCTGCATCGGTACCAAGGACTCCGCCTGCGTCGAAGTTTGCCCCGTCGAGTGCATTTACGAAGGCGACGATCAGTTCTACATTCACCCCGAGGAGTGCATCGACTGCGGCGCGTGCGTTCCCGCCTGCCCCGTCAGCGCGATCTTCCCGGAAGAGGACATGCCCGCCGATCAGACCTCGTTCATCGCCAAGAACCGCACGCACTTCGGGCTCTAAGAACTCGAGTGGTGAAGCGGGAGGCGAATCGCCTCCCGCTTTTTCGTTTATCGCCCGGTCTGCGCGGGTTTCGCGGTCTGCGGCCCGTGGCTCGAGGCCATCTTGCGGTAGCGCGCCTCGCGCACGACCTGTTCGCCCAGCGACGCGTCCAGTTCGGTTTCCAGGTTCCATCCGGCGGCCTCGAAGAAGCGTCTGGCGCGGGCGTTCATGGCGGTCACGATCAGTTCCAGGCCGCGCACACGCTGGCTGACGAACCATTCCTCGCAACCGTTCAGGAGCGCGCGCCCCAGGCCGCGACCCTGGACGCGCGGCATCAGGTAGACCGCGCCCAGCACGCCGCGATGACCCGCGCCCGAGGACTGCAAGTACAGCCGCGCGAAGCCGACGATACCGGTCGTGAGCGCGTCCGGGTCGGGTTGCTGGAGCACGAACACCCCGCAGTCCTCGCGCACGATTTCGTTGCGCAAGGTTTCCAGGGCGTAGGCGCGCTCCAGGGATTCCTGGATCGTTTCGGGCTCGATCTCGCCGCCGTAGGTGTCCGCCCAGGTTTCCCAGGCGATGGCGCGGATCGCCTCGAGATCGCTTTCGCTGGCGGGTCGAAATGCTGCCGATACCGTCATGGCTCACCTCCGGGTGCGAGAGGGCCGATTGGGTTGTGCGTTTGCGCAGTCTAGCAGCTTCGGATTTGGTCTGTCTGAAGAAGAGAAATGGCGTTCGGGACGGTGTTTTCCCGAGATCGCCGGTTCGGTTTGACCTCAGGAACGACGACCTGAAAGATCATCGCCTCGAGGCGCGATAAGCACCGTCCAGGACAGTATTTTTAGCCTCAGCCGAACAGCTTAGCGGCGCGGGTCATCGCACTTAGGTTGCAACAAGCCGTTCGGGTGACGCGAGAAGCCGCGCGAACGCCGATACTGAACCCATGAGCGCGGCACAGCCCGGCTCGAGAAAGGAAGGGAACCGTGAACGCCTACTTCGTCGCTCAGAATCACGCCAATGCCCGCGCTGAAGCCCTCCGCAGTGAAGCCCGCAACGAGGCCCTCGCTCGAGCCGCACGCCAGGGCCGCAACCCGCTCCAGGCGATCCTGGATGCTGTGCGCCCCAGCCGCAAGGCCAGCCCCGCCGGATTCCGCGTGAGCCGCGCGTGACCGCCCCGGAAGTCCCTTGACGACCCCCGCCCAAAGCGGGGGTCGAACATTTGTGGGATTCTCGAGCTGAAAGGTTCTGTGGTGCTTTAGGCGCCGCGTAAACGCCAGGCGCGAGGTTTGCTGGCCTGCCCTCTGGGGCGCACGGTGCGTTCGCGCGGTTGGGATTGACCGGGGCTGACCAGGATCGCGACGCGTTCGCGGCTCCAGACGCGGTACGGGTCGGTCGGAATGAAGGCCGTGACCACGTCCAGGAAACGGTACGGCGAGTAATCCACCACGACGTGCAACGGGATTCTGAGCTGTCCGACGCGGATGTAACCCAGCACCAGCATTCTGGAATCTTCCGGGTAGATCGCCAGTTCCCGTCCGTGCTGGAGGGCGGCGACGATGTCTACCTCGGTGAAGCCCTCACTGATGGCGTGACGGGCAGCGTGAGGTTTGATGGCGTAACGGCCTTCCCAGACGAGGTCTTGCAGGTCTTGCAGGCTGTGTCGCTTCATAACCGTAACCTCCCGGTGATGACGCACGAATCCCATGCAGAGTGCCTTTTTTAAGCGAAACCGCCCCTCGCAACAGATTGCGGGGAGCGGGTGGGATTCGCGTAACCCTCAAAGGGTCATGCGCGCAGTTTAGCACGAACACCTGTCATGGAATCATCACAGAACGCTTGCTGGTGGCATGTCCTGGGGTCAAAACGCGCCGAATACCGTCTGAGACGCATTGGAGTGTTTTCTCGAGAATTGGCCTGTGGGACGGTGTTTTTCTGATGAATAAAGACCGTCACGGACGCAAGGAATGCGTTTTGATCGTCTGGCACGGGTTTTCTCGAGTTTTCAAGCCAAATCACCCGCACCCAAGATTGAGGGCTTCGCGATTCGCGCACCCAAGATCTTGGGGTGGCGTAAAATGCGCTATGCGAACCCAGCAGCGCGTGCTTGATCGGGTCGGGCAGCTCTGGACTCAAGCCAGACCGCGCCTGAGGAACGGCCTCTCGGGATTCTCGAGGTTCGCATCCGGCATCGGTGCGGTCATCGCCAGGATTTTTGGAACTGGCCTGGAATCGTTCCGGCGGGTTCACTGGGAGAGCATCAAACCCGGCTGGTACGTGGTCGGCATCGGGACGCTGTACGCGCTGATGGTCACCGTGCTGCTGGTCGTGTCCAAAGGGCAACTGGATGCCAGCCAGCAGCGCGTCAGAACCCTGGAAGCGAGGCTCGCGCCCAGCAGCGCCCTGACCTGGCCGATCCTGGGCGCCAGCATCCCAAAGTCGGATGACAACCTGCCGAACGCGCCGCGCGCGTACCGCAAGGGCGTCTCGCAGGGCTTCACCTTTCAGGCTTCCGACGCGGGCGTCCCGGTCGGGTTCGGTTCACCCGTGGTGGCCGCCGCAGACGGTCAGGTGGTGCGCGCAGATCTGGACTACAAGGAAATCGCACCCCGAGACTACGCGAAGCTCCTGAGCGCCGTTCAAAGCGGCGCGAGCGAGAACGACCTGAACCTGCTGCGCGGACGGCAGGTCTGGATCAAGCACCCGAACGGTGCGGTCACGCGTTACGGGCATCTTTCACGGATCGCGCCCGGACTGCGTTTCGGTGGCGTCAGGCGCGGCGCGGTGATCGGGTTCGTCGGCAATTCCGGCACGCTCGAGGGCGTGCGCGGCGGCGCGGGCAACGCGCGGTTGCAATTTGAGATCTGGGCGAACAACGCGTTCTTCGGGGCTGGGCTGAAACCCGCCCAGGTGCGCGCGCAGGCCGCCAAGCTGATCCAGCGCTGAGCGCGAACCGTCCGTCTCGAGGTGCGCGCTCGCACCTCGGTGCGCTCTGGCACGGTAGAGTGACCTATTCATGCACGATGCCGTTCACCGTCAACGAGAGTTGCGAATGCGATTGCTGAACGCTGCTTACGCCGCGTTCATTCAGGACCCCGACGGTTTCGTGGATGTCTCGAGCCTGTCCTTCGACGCGGCGTCCGAGGCCAAGGACCCGCCGCCCGCCGTGCGCTTCGCGGAAAACCCGCCCACGCCGCTCGAGTTGCGGGCTGCCGTGTACTACATGCTGGAACGCGGGTTGGTCGTGCTGATGGGTGCGGACGGTCTGCTCAGGGGCGGTCTGAAAGCCGAAGATCTGTACGTGCACGTCACCGCCAACGGTGTGGACGCCTTCGAGGGTTTCGTGCTCTCGAACGAATCGCGCGCCGCGACCCGACCCGTCGGGTTCACGATTGCGCCGTCCCAGACGGGTGCGGCTCGTCCCATGCCGACGGCGCTCGGCTCGGAAGATTCGAGGCTCGAGTGAAGGCGGTCGCGCGCACGGCACCCCAGGTTTATGCCCCGAGAGTCCTCGAGGACACCGTCTGGGACGGTGTTTTCGAATCTTCAAGAACGCCGTCTGGGACGGTCTGGGCGTGAACGCCTTCGTGTCGGTCTGGCGCAACCCTTACGTGCGGGTTCTGGTCTACGCGCTGGTCGCCTACGCGCTCTACCGCCTGCTGGGCAGGGTCGAGAGCGTCCTGCGCCTCGGGTTGCTGGCGTACCTGTTCGCGTACCTGGGCAACCCGCTGGTCACCAACCTGGAAAAACGCGGCGTGCCGCGCGTGCTGGGCGTGACGCTGGTGCTGGTGATGGTGATTGTTTTCTTGGTGCTGTCCAGCGTGCTCCTGAGCACGCTCGTGGCGCAACTGGTGGATTTCAGCCGCCAACTGCCGAAGCTCGTCTCGAGCCTGGAGACCGCCTTAACGGATTACGTGGCCGTCTTGCAACAGCGCCCGGAACTCAAAGACGCCGTCGTGCAGGGCACGAAAGCCGTACAAGATGGGCTTTCAAACCTGGTCGATACGGTCTTGAAAGTCCTGCAAGGTCAGGGCGCGAACTTCTTGTCGCGCACCTTCGGCGTGATCTCCGGGGTGCTGGAAATTTTCGTGATTTTCGTGGTCGGCACGTACATGCTCTTGTACTTTCCGGGCATCGGTCAGACGTTCTTGAACGTGCTGCCCGCGTCGTGGCGCGCGCTGGCGGCCAGTCTGGCGGACGATGTCAGCGTGGCCGTCGGCGGGTACATCCGGGGGCAGTTGTTGATCGCCGTCTCCATCGGCGTGATGGTTGCGGCTGGACTGACGATCATCGGTGAGCCGATCGCGCCGACGCTCGGTTTTCTGGCAGGCGTGCTGAACATCGTGCCGAACCTCGGAACGATCATCGCGATCACGCCCGCGATTCTGCTGGCGATTCAATTCGGCTGGCTCAAGGTGCTGGGCGTGGTGCTGGTCTTCACGATCGCCAACCAGGTCGAGGCGCACGTGCTGAGCCCGCAGATCCTCTCGAGGTCATTGCACCTCAATCCAGTCACGGTGATCCTGGCCATTTTTACGGGGCTGGCCTTCGGCGGCATCGTCGGCGCGCTGGTGGCCGTACCGCTGGCGGCGCTGGGCAGCCGCCTGATTCGCAAGTACTGGATTGGCTCGAAACCGCACGGCGGTCTGGATCCAGAGCCCGACTACGAACAGACAAACGCGTAAGAAGACCGTCCAGCACGGCATTCGCCAGACTCGAGAAGCACCGTGTGGGACGATCTTCTCGGGTACTTGAGCGTGTGAGTCACGCCCGAATCACCAGAATCCCGAACCGTTAGACTCGAGGCGTGACCACCTCCACGCCGTTCACGCGTTTCGCGCGCAGCGAAGCCTTCGCGGGCGTGCTGCTGCTGTTCTTCGCCGTGATCGCCTTCGGTTGGGCCAACTCGCCGTGGGCGAGCGCGTACTTTGGCGTGAAAGAAACGCCCTTCGGCATCCGTCTGGGCCAGACCTGGGTGCTCGAAAAATCGCTCGAGCACTGGGTCAACGACGCGCTGATGGCGGTGTTCTTCTTGATGGTCGGACTGGAAATCAAGCGCGAGGTGCGCGTCGGAGAGCTCGCCAACCCGCGTCAGGCCAGCCTGGCGATCTTCGCGGCGCTGGGCGGCATGGTCGTACCCGCGATGCTGTTCACGGTGCTGAACGCCGGAACCGACGGCGCTCGAGGCTGGGGCGTGCCGATGGCGACCGACATCGCCTTCGCGCTCGGCGTGCTGGCTTTGCTGGGCGCTCGGGTTCCGGTGGCGCTCAAGGTCTTCCTGACCGCGCTGGCCATCGTGGATGACCTGGGCGCGGTGGTCGTGATCGCGCTGTTTTACACCTCCGACCTGAACTGGCTCGCGCTCGCGGCGGCGGGTGCGTGCTGGGCGCTGGCCTTGATTGCTGGGGCTCGAGGCGTGCGCCACCTCGGCGTTTACGGCCTGCTGGGCACGCTCTTGTGGTACTTCGTGCTGAAATCCGGGCTGCACGCGACCATCGCGGGCGTGCTGCTGGCGCTGGCCGTGCCTCTGGCCGCCAGGATCGACCGCACCGAGGAATCCACGGGGCGCGATGCGGAACAGGAACTCGACTTGGAGCACGAAAGCCCATTGCACCGGCTCGAGCACGCGCTGCAACCGTGGGTGACGTACCTGATTTTGCCCGTCTTCGCGCTTTTCAACGCTGGTGTCGCCATCGGCGGTACAGGTGGATCGGGCATTCACAACGTGACGCTGGGTGCGCTGGTCGGGTTGCTGATCGGCAAGCCCATCGGCGTCAGTGTGTTCTGCGCTCTGGCCGCGCGCTCCGGGCTGGCCTCGCTGCCATCCGGCGTGACCTGGCCCATGATGGTCGGCGTCAGCCTGCTGGCGGGCATCGGCTTCACGATGGCGCTCTTTATTTCCAACCTCGCCTTCGCGGGTTCCGCGCTGCTCGATCAGGCCAAGATCGGCGTGCTGGGCGCGAGCGCGATCGCCGCACTGATCGGACTGGCGTGGTTGAACCTGGCGCTCAGGGGCGCTCCGGAGCCCAGTTCAGCGACCTCGAGCGCGGATTGAAACCAGAAGAAAACGGTTGCCTCACGCCTCGCGCGGTTCGAGATCCGAGCGACACCGTTCTGGACAGCGTTCTTTGATCTTCAAGAGGGCAGCACCAGACGCGCAGCTCGAGACTGAATCGGCCCGGAACCCCGACGCGTTCCCTCGCGTAACATGAACCCGGAGGTGGACATGTCACAACCGTTCTCAGAGGACAAGATCCAGCAGATGCTCCAGGGCTTCAAGGACAAAGCGACCGACCCGAAGACCCTTCAGGGGATCGAATCCGGTTTCGGCGCGGCCTTCGCGCAGGTCAAGGACAAGCTGGGGGACGCCTGGCAGGACGTGCAGACGATCTACACGATGGCCTTCGACCAGCGTTTCGAGATGAAATCCGAGGTCAAGATCGCGTGCATTGCCGCGCTGGCGTACCTGATCTCGCCGATTGACCTGCTGCCCGAACGCTTCCTGGGGCCGCTCGGACTGACGGACGACGTGGCGGTGCTGATGTTCGCGCTGAATTACGCCAAGCCGGAAATCGCGCGCTACAACGCCTTCAAGGCTGGACAAACCGGTACGACCGCGCAGACCCCACCTTCGGGTTCCGGCTCGAGCAGCGCGAGCTGAGGGCATTTCACGATCTGAAGGGCGAGCGTTCTGTCGCCCTTCTCCTTTCGGAGGATGAGCGCATGACGGTGACGCGAGATTTTACGGCCAGCGTTTTTGTGGTCTGGCGGGCTCAAGTCGCGCTGCACCGCCACGCCAAACTGGGCTCGCTGGTCTTTCCGCCCGGCGGTCACGTCGAACCCGACGAATTGCCCAACGATGCCGCCCTGCGCGAGGTGCTCGAGGAGACAGGCGTGCGGATCACGCTCGAGCCGGATTTCGTATTGGAGTTGCCGAATGGTGTTTCCAGCCCGCTCATGCTGCCCAGGCCGCGCGGCGTGCAACTTGAGAACATTTCTGACGGTCACGAGCGCATCGATTTGGTTTACTTCGGGCGTCCACTCGAGCCTTACGATGGCAGACTCGAGGCTGGTTTCGCGTGGTACGACGCCGACGCGCTCGAGAGGCTAGACCTCGTGCCGGACGTGCGCGCCTGGTGCCAACTGGCGCTGACGGAAATGGCGTGAGCGCCGTCGATGCGATCTTCGATCTGGCGGTCAACCGCGCTCTGGCCTTCGTGCGGGGCGCGAACTCTAGCGTCGACCTGAGCGCCTGGCACGCGAAAACGCGTTTCGTGTCGCGCGTCAATCTTCAGGATGTTCGTGCGGCGCTCGAGCAAAAACCGATAAATGGGGATTGGTACTGGTCGGGCGGGATCAGCGGTTCATGGCATTCCGGCAAGGCCAGAACGCCGTGATGCGAAAGCACCGTCCTGCGCGATCTTCTTGAAGATACGTCTGGGACGGTGTTCTCGAGAACAGGTCGTGCTCGAGGGAAGGCCAATCACCTGTGCACTCGCGGCCTCTCGTCCTGAGATACGCTGCGCCCTTACGGTTTCTCGATCACGTAGACCACGCCGCCGGAATGCCCGACCCAGGCGCGTTCGAGCTGAGCGCGTTTGTACACGGTTCTAACGCTCGCATCAGACGCGGCGGCGGGGTCGTTGATGATCGGATCGCCAGACCTGGTGAAGCCGCGCAGCACGACCAGATGACCGCCGGACTCGGCGATGTGCGCGCCGTCCAGTTCACCCGCACCCCAGGCGATGGACATGGCCAACGGCACGCCACGCCGAATGAAGGCTTCCGCCTGCGCCAGGCTCCCCAGCCTCGAGACGTAGGCCCGCAAGCCCTTCGATGCGGCGTAAGCGGTGTTGAACGGCCAGTTGCCCGCACCCTGGTAGACGCTGTCCCAGACGCTCTGCGCGGCCATCGGCACGGTGTCGGGCAGGTTTGAGCCGTAGTAGCCCAGGATCATCGTGACGCTGGTGGGTGAGCACCAGACTTCGCCGCCGTCGGGGTAGATCATCTGCGAATGCGAAGGAACCACCAGTTCCGTACCCCAGGCGCGCTGGTCGCTGGGTGCGGGATCGGGCGTGAAGTGCGTGCTGGAATCGCTCGTGACGGCGCTGAGGGCTCTCAGGACGGGAATCGAGCCGGGTTTCTGCGTTTCCAGCCGGACGCGCACCTGCAAGGCGTTGGCGGCGCGTTTGAGTTGCAGCGTGTCCGTGCCGATGCCGCCGTCCGCGTTCTGCGATTCCGCTTTCGGAAAGGAACGCGATCCCATGCGCGGGTCGCTCGACCAGACCGCCAGCGGGTAGTAACGCGTCCAGCGCGCCCCGATTCTGGCGCGCACTTCGAGCTTCAAGAACGTGCCCAGGGGCGTGCTCGCGTTCCACGAGACGATGGCCGTATCGAAGGCGCTGGCCGGAATGGGTGGCGTCTCGAGCGTGCCCGATTTCGTGTTCGGCGAGAGCGACGCGCGCAAGGCCGCTCCGGGATCGAGCGCGACCCCGACCAGTTTCGAGTGCTCGAGTTGCGCGCGCGTGTCCAGCACGCTCAGGCTGGTGGCTCCGGCGGTGCCAGCCGCGAGCGCCATCAGAAGCGCCATCAGGATCGTCCGCACGGTCGCCTCAGATCGGAAAATCCGCGTCTCACGCTTGAAGTCTAACCAATGCGCGTGAGGATGTCTGGAGCGCCGTGGGGCGGACAAAAAAGAAGGCTCTGCGAGGGAGCGCTCGAAGGCGGCTCGAGGGAAGGACCGGTCACGAACCTGCCCTGACAAAAACCGTGTCGCGTAGGGGGTTGCCCTCGCGGGGCGGGTCAATAGGAACTCGCTTTCGCAAGAAATCCATCCCGGAACCCGTCCCACCGATCAAAATCTCTCGAGCCTTCGATCCGGAAATCGAGAAAACACCGTGCAGCACGGTGTTTTCTCGAGCGACAAGAATACCGTCCTAGACGGTGCTCTTCGGTCAGGCGCGTTGGCTCAGAGCCTCTAGGACGGCTCTGGCAGCCTCGATTCCGCCTCGAGCCCCGAGCTGTTCGGCCAGCGTCAGAGCTTCCTGGGCGGTGCCGACATCGCGCTCCTTTTCGGCCACGGCGATCAGCGCGAGCATCTCGAGTCCTCGGTGATGGCACGCGCGCGCTTCGGAAAGCGCGTTGCGCGCGAAGCTGCCGATGTGAGTCGCGGCGTACAGGGCCAGCAGCGCGCGGGTCGCGTTCGGGCCGTCTTTGGCGGCGCGGGCGCGTTTGAAGGCTTTCTCTGCGCCCTCGAGCGCTTTTTGTTTGTTGCCCCAGATGACGTGCGCGTGCGCCAGCCCGGCCAGCGCGCCCGCCGAGGCGTCCTCGCCCAGCAGTTCGCTGATGCCGACGCCCTGACCGAACGCGATCACGGCCTCTTTGGGTTCCCTGGATTGCAGGATGTCGCGCGCTAAGAGCGCCTCGCCCTTGACGGTCAGCGCGGAAATGGCCAGGTGACCGTCCGATTCCGTTTTGCCGATGGCATACGCGTCATCCGCGATCCGAACCGCATCATCCAGATCGCCCGACCAGCGGTGCGCGTTCGCCAGGTGAACCAGCCCCCAACCGCGCGAGCTTCCCGAATCCGGCAGCGTCTGAAGCGCCCGGATGGCGTCCTGCAAGCGCCCGCACCGAACCAGCGCCGCGCCCAGGTTGACCCGCGCCTCCAGCGCATCTTCGGGCAACAGATCCGGCACGGCCTGCTGGATCAACTCGATGGTGCGTTCGGGACGGTTCAAGCGCCAGTGGTGCCTGGAAACGTCCAGCCGCAACAGCGCCCCGAAGTGCGGGCTGGCGGTCTGCACGGCCTCGAGCTGCTTGTGGACGTAGGCCAGGTTCGCTTCGGCCTCACGGGTTTTGCCTTCCGTCTCGAGGCGCGCGGCGTGATCCATCAGCGCGATCAGGAAGGTGCGTTTGACCTCGAAGCGCTCGCGCTTCAGCCACGCCCTGAACGCCGCGCTGGACGGCTCGAGGCGTTCTTCCAGACCCGGCGCGAGTTCCTTGCGCAGACGCGACAGGGCTCTGATGTCGCCTCCTGCCGCGAAGTAATCCACCAGGTCGCTTTCCGCATCCAGGAACGCGCCCGCGTCGTTCAATTCCAGGTGCTCGCGGAACGCGCCGAACCCGAGTGCTTCGACTTGCTCGCGCCCCATGCCCAGGTGCGCCGCCAATTCCGCCCAGGCTCGCAATCCGGGCCGCGCCGTCAAGTACACGATCACTTCCACCGCGCGACCGGGCGGCAACGCCAGAACCCGCTCACCCACCTCGAACTCGAGCTTCCCGAACAACCTCGCGCGTAGGCTCACGCGGCACATCGTACATGAGCGCGCCCGTCAGGCTGCGGGTCAGGCCGTGACCGGCACGAGGAATCGAGCAGACCTCGGTAGACAACGTTCTTGTTCCAGCGCGACCGTCCAGCACGCGAATTAAATAACGCGTGCTGGACGGTAATCTCGAACTCTGATCCGCTCGAGAGCCCGAATCCTGGAGCGGATCACTCGAGCCCAACGTGCCGCCGGGAATTTCGGGTCTACTGACTCGGCCCGGAACGACGCGAATCCGAACCGCGAGCGCCATCGAAAAGCTTCTGCACGAACGCGAGTACCGGGTGCGTCCAGTTGCCGCCGATGTGCCCCTCGCGCAGGGCCAGCAGCAGGTCTTCGGGCGATCGGATCGGACGCTCGGAGGTCTCGACCCAGGCATCCCCGACCCTCGAAAGGATGTGCGCGTCCGATCCGGCGCTCTCGGGGCGGTCGTGTTCTCGCGCCCAGGTTGAAGCGGCGCGATTCCAGGATGGCCTCGAGATGCGGGCGTTGTACGCCTCGATGATGTCGATGCGTTCCGCCACGCGGTTCAGCGAGGCCGGGCGCAGGCGGTGTACCTTGAGCGGGTCGAAGCCGTGCGGTAGCAGCACCAACCCGCCCTGCTCCTTGATGGCATCTATGGTTTTTTCGGGGCTCAGACCGGGCGGGATGCGTTCGCGCAGGAACAGCCCGATCAACTCGCCCTCGATGGTCGAGATTTCCTCACCAACGATCACGGTCAGGTTCGGCTGATCCGCCGCCAGCGCCTGAAGTTCCTGTGCGCCCCAGATCTGATCGTGATCGGTCACGGCCAGGACGTTCAGGTGCCGCTCGAGGCAGCGTCCGGGAATCAGCGAAAGCGGCGTCCGGCAATCGTGCGAGGCTTCCGTGTGGCAATGCAGATCGATCCGCATGTTGGTGGGCTGGACAATTGGCGCAGTCACGGGTGAACCACCTCGAGTTCCGTTGGCGCAGCTTCCGTTGACGCAGCCTGATCGGGCAGCGAGGATTCTACTTTGGCGGGCAACCAGACTTCGAGCGCCCCCACCTCGAGCGAGAACTCCGCGCGGCAAAGCGCGGGTTCGCCCCCCTGAGTCGCGTCGCCGAAGATTTCCGCATCCAGATGAACCGGCGATCCCTGCCACTCCAGGCTGACGCGCCTGGCGCGTCGCAGACTGACGTTCGGCAGCGCCGAAAGCTGTCCGAGCGCGAGGTTCGCCGCATAGGCGGCCAGACCGACGCGGTCGTGCTCCTCGATCAGCACCACCTCGAGCCAGCCGTCGCCGGGATCGGCCTCCGGCGCGAAGCGCAGGCGCGGCCCGACGGCGGGCGTGTTCATCAACTCGACCATCACGTACCGACCCTCGAGTTCGACGCCGTCGCAGCTCACCCGACAGGCGATCGGCGCGTAACCGGGCACGGTCTTGATCACGGCCTGTAGGGCGCGCAACGGACTCTTGCCGTCCTCGGGCGCGTAGGCCGCCATGGTCGCCGCCAGCAGGCCGACGCCCGCCCCCTCGAGAAACACGCCCTCGCCCCACGGGCCGATCGCGCGACCGATATCGAGCTTGCGGCGTTCAGGGTTGGCCAGCCGGCTGGCCAGATCGAGCGGCGTTCCGGCCACACCCATCGCCCCCGCCAGGTTATTGGCGGTGCCGAGCGGCAGCACCGCCATTGGCACGCCGCGCCCGGCCAGACGGCGCGCGACCGCCCGGATGGTGCCATCTCCGCCCGCCACGACCACCAGATCGCCGGGGTGTTCCAGAACGCCGTCCAGGTCGTCCTCGCACCCGGTCGGGCGGTGGTGCGCGTCCAGACCGATGGCCTGCAGCGCAGCTTCCAGGTCGGCAGCCGTCACCAGACTGGAGCCGCCCGCTTGCGGGTTGTGAATCAGGGTCGTCTCGAGGGCGTTCATCGGTCGCGTCCCACCTTTGGGATCGACGCTACGGACGGCACCTGTTCGAGGGCTGAGGCGCACCTGAGGAGCAGCTGATACCCGAGGCGAACCATTCAGGAACACCGTCCGGGACGGCGATCTCGGGTGGGCGCATCAGATAACACCGTTCAGGACACGTTTTTTTGGTGTCGCAAACCCGCAAAAACAATCGCTTCAATGGCCAGAACTGCGTTCCAGAGGCGTTTCGTCCGCACCCGCAATCGGCAAGCGCACCCGAACGAGCGTGCCCTGCCCGAGTTCGCTCTCGATCTGAATTGTTCCGCCGTGGCTTTCGACGATCCATTTGGCGATCGGTAAACCCAGGCCGGTGCCGCCCGGATCCTCGCCGCGAGAGCGCGCCCGATCCGCCCGGTAAAAACGCTCGAACACGTGCGGCAGATCGTCGGTTGAAATACCGACCCCACTGTCGGACACTTCCAGCGTCGTCCATTCCGGGTTGCAGTGGAGCCTGACGCTGATCTGGCCGCCCTTGGGCGTGTACTTGATGGCGTTTTCCAGCAGGATCAACGAAAGCTGTTTGAGCTTGTCGCGGTCGCCTTCGACCACGCAGGGCTCGAGTTCGCCTTCCTTGAAGGTGTGATTGCTCGAGAGCAGGCGGGCGTCGCGCAGCGTTTCGGCGATCACGACCTCGAACTGGACGGGGGCGCGGTACAGGGTGCTGCCGGAATCACCGCGCGCGACCGAAAGCAAGTCCGCCACCAGCCGCCCGAGGCGCGCGGCTTCGCGGTGCGCGTCCGAGAGCGAATCCGCCCGATCCTCGGCGCTGATGTTCGGATGGCGGATCAGCAATTCCAGGTTGCCCTGAATGGCTGTCAGGGGTGCGCGAAGTTCGTGGGCGGCATCGGAGACGAACCGTTTTTGCGCATCGTTGACGCGGCGCAGCAGGCTTTCGGCGCGCACGCGCTCGGTGATGTTCTCGTGCGCCACCGCCACGCGATCCGAACCGTCGCGGAAGCGCGTGACCCGCGCCATGTACCAGAATTCTTCCGCCGGCGAAGGGCACGGGTATTCGATCACCAGGTCGTTGGTCTCGCCCGAGATCACGTCGCGCAAGCCCTGAGCCATCAGCGCCGCCTCCGGGCTGGTATCCGCCGCCCGGTCGCAGACCTCCAGGTAATTCGCGCCGACGCCGTGATCCTCGAGTCGCCCTCCGTTGGCCTGCCCGTAGGCTCGCCAGGCGGCGTTGACGGCCAGGATCGTGCCATCAGCGGCCAGCACGGCGACGTGCGCACCCAGCGAATCGAGGGTCGCGCTCATGAAGGCGCTCGATTCCTCGAGCGCCTTCTCGGCGCGGACGCGTTCAGTCACGTCCTGCGCCAGCCCGCTGGCGCGAACCGCGCGCCCGGAGGCCGAAAGCGAGACTCGACCGTGCTCCTCGAGCCAGATGTACTCCCGGCGTTGCGCGTGCCAGAAACGGTAGCGCGAGACGTAGCCCCGACCGCTTCGTCTGCCCGCGATGAAATGTCGGCTGTGTCCTGGAAGGTCATCGGGGTGGATCAATGTCCGCACCATCTTTGAAGTCATCAGGCCGTCGCTCGCGATGCCCAGCACCTCCTGCGCGGTATCGGACAGGGCGATCCGGTCGCCCGCCAGCGTCCAGTCCCAGGCGACCATCCGGGCGGCCTGCAGCGCGAACTGGGTGCGATCCTCGAGTTGCGCGTTGCGCCGCTCGAGCTGCCCCGCCAGAAACGCGCTGCGCTCGCGCGCCGTCTCGACCTCGGTGAACATCCGGGCGCGCTCGGTCGAGTAGGCGATGGCCCGCGCCAACTGGAAGCCGCTGACCTGACCCTTGACCAGGTAATCTTGCGCGCCCGATTGCACGGCAGCCAGCGCCGTGGCATCGTCGCCCAGACCGGAAAGCACGACGATCGGCACGCTCGGGTCGGCCCTGCGAACCCGGCGCACGGTTTCGATGCCCTGCGCATCCGGCAACGAGAGATCGAGCAGCACCGCCTCCCAGGTGGTCGCCTGAAGCCGCTCGAGCGCCCGAGCCAGATTGGGCACTTCCTCGAGTTCGACCCGCACCCCGGCCTCGTCGAGCAGTTCGCGCACCAGCAGGGCGTCACCCGGATGATCCTCGACCAGCAAAACCCGCGCCGCGTTCAAGGCTCACGCCTCCCGGCGCGGCAACCGAACCACGGACAACCAGAAATCCTCGAGCGAGCGCACCACGACCATGAATTTCTCGAAATCCACCGGTTTGGCGATGTAGCAATTCGCGTGCGCCTGGTAGCTTCGCGCCACGTCCTCCTCGGCCCGAGAGGTGGTCAGCACGACCACGGGAATCGTGCGCAAATCCGGGTCGGCCTTCATTTCTCCCAGCACCTCGAGCCCAGATTTTTTGGGCAAGTTCAGATCGAGCAGCACGATGTCCGGCCTGGGCAGCCCAGCGTAACTGCCCGCCCGACGCAAGAACGCCAGCGCTTCGACACCGTCACCGACGATGTGCAACCGATTGCGAATCTTGCCCTCCTCGAAAGCTTCCCGCGTCAGTTCGACATCGCCGGGGTTGTCCTCGACCAGCAAGATTTCGATCATGTCGTTGGGCTGAACCATTTAAACCTCCGAGGATGCCGCCTGCGGCGCAGCCGATGGGCTGGCGGCAGGCAACGTGAAATAGACCGTCGTTCCAGAACCAGGGGTGCTCTCGAGCCAGATGCGGCCCCCCTGACGTTCGACGATGCGCTTGACGATGGCCAGCCCGATACCGCTGCCTGGGTACTGGTCGCGGGTGTGAAGGCGCTGAAAGATGACGAAGACCCGATCAAAATATTCGGGTTCCAGTCCGATGCCGTTGTCAGCGACGCTGAACTGCCAGAAGGCAGCTTCTGGCCTGGCGCTGACCTCGACCCTCGGTGGGACGCCGGGTCGACGAAACTTGAGGGCGTTGCCCATCAGATTCGAGAAGACCTGCGCGACCTGCGAACGATCTGCCAGCACGTTCGGCAAGGGGCCGATCTCGATGCTGCCGCCGCTTTCCTCGAGCGCCAGACCGAGCTCCGCCGCGACCTGACGGGCGACGTTTTCCGTGTTGACTTCCTGAGGCGTCGGCGGGCGCGTGGCGATGCGCGAGAACGCCAGCAGATCCTCGATCAGGTTCTGCATGCGGGTCGCGCCATCCACGGCGAAACGAATGTACGTGTCGGCCTTCTCGTCGAGTTTGCCCGCATAACGCCGCGCCAGCAACTGCGTGTAACTCGAGACCATCCGCAAGGGCTCTTGAAGATCG
>CAXTKV010000077.1:0-21358 GCA_964244895.1 uncultured Deinococcales bacterium | reverse complement strand
CTGGAGCGCGAACAGCCCGGTAGGTGCTCTTCCGTGAGCAAGAAGCGCGAACAGCCCGGCAGGTGCTCTTCCGTGAGCAAGAACGGGGTTCCTGATGGGGCGGGCTTTAGAAGATCCTCGCACACGGTGAGAAATACGTTTCATCGCTCACAGCGCCATTGGGTTTGTACGCGGGAACAGCTTTGGGAACCGTGGCACGGCGGATGCGCCCACCGTGCGCTACATCCACCAGATAGCACTCGAAATTGGTCAAGGTGTCCGTGGGATCAGCCGCCACCAGAATGCCGCGCGAAGTCCATCGAAGGTAAAAGATATCCCACCCGCCCACCCCACCGTTGGATGGGACACCACCGAGCAGTTCTCGGGTGCGCCCCTGCTTGAGTGCGTACAACATCAGACGATTTGGACCAGTGACCGTATCGGGTGTTCCGGGCCGACTCTCGAGCCACGCGAAAGCACCCGAATCCGGAGACCACACGACATCTGATCGGATCGCACCCTGCGAGGTCAGCTTGAGAATCTTCAATCGCTCGAGATCGAGTACGTACAGGTTGACCACAGACGGCGGGCCAGGAGCGCCCACGATGGCGTCCGCATCCAGTGAGGCTTGAGTCTTTGATCGGTACACGCCGAAGCGCCCATCCCTCGAGATCACGGGCGCGAAATTGTGGCCCCAGGTGGTTAAACGCTGGGCGGGCTCGCCGTTCTGAACGGTGAACAGGTCGCCCTGATCGGTGGGTTTCAGGGTTTTCGGGTCGAACACACCGACCTGAACTGTGCCCGACGCGAGAACGAGCGTGATGCTCAACAGCGTGAGGCTCGAGATCAGGGCCAGTTGCCAGAATTTCATGTCCTCGAGCATACGGCGTGACGTACCTCAGCTTAGATTCTCGAGAAACACCGTCCAGCACGCGTCCTCGATTTCGCGTGCTGGACGGTGTTCTCATGCACAACCTCGAGATTAATGTAGCCGCGTTCACGAGCGATTCACGGCCCAGGGGATGTAATGTCTACTGCGCTCGACCCGGAACAGGGCCGCGCGGGGAGGATCTTGATGACGCAACGACCGAACGGCGCTGCACCACCCAATGGCGCTGGTGCTCCTGGGGGACGACCTCCACCCGCGCCGGGAGCCAGCAAGGCCGTCGGGCGGGCGCTCGGATACTTGCGATCGTATCGGCTCGAGACGGCGGGCGCGCTGGTGGCCTTGTTGCTTGTCACGGCGGCCAACCTGGTCGCGCCCCGCATGATCCAGATCGCGGTCGATGGCGGCATCGCCAAAAGTGACTGGAACACCGTGCTGATCGCGGTCGGCGGGCTGGTCGGGGTGGCGGTCGTGCGCGGCTTGTTCACCTTCTTGCAGGGTTACCTGGCGGAGCGCGCCTCGCAGGGCGTGGCCTTCGATCTGCGCGAGGGCCTGTTTTCCAGGTTGCAGCGCCTGAGCTTCAGCTATTACGACCAGGCGCAGACGGGCCAGCTCGTGACGCGTCTGACCAACGATGTCGAACAGGTGCGCACTTTCGTCGGTGGCGGCATCGTGCAGATGGCGGCGGCGGGCGTGACCTTGATCGGCACGGTGATTTTGTTGCTCGCCATCAACGCGCGATTGGCGGTCGTGGCCCTGTTGACGATCCCGCCGATCGTGCTGCTGCTCCTTCGTTTCGTCAGCCGCGTCGGGCCGCTCTTCGGGCGGGTGCAGGTGGCGCTGGGCAAGCTGAACACGATCCTTCAAGAAGATTTGCAGGGTTTGCGCGTGGTGCGCGCCTTCGCGCGCGAGGATTTCGAGGCGAGCCGCTACCGCGCCGCCAACGAGAACCTGCGCGATCGCAACATCGAGACGGTGCAGGCGATCAGCAACAACTTCCCGTTCGTGGTCTTCTTCGCCAACCTGGGCACGCTGGCGGTCGTTTGGTTCGGTGGGCTCGAGGTGCTGGGAAGCCGCTTGACCATCGGCGAGTTGATCGCGTTCAATTCTTATCTGGGTTTCCTGGTGCAACCGATCCTGACGCTGGGCTTCCTGGCGGCCAGCATCTCGAGGGCGGGCGCTTCGGCCTTGCGCGTGTTCGAGGTGCTGGACGCGCCGTTGGAGGTTCAGGACAAACCTGGCGCGAAGGAACTGCCCGCCGTGCAGGGAAAGGTCGAGTTCCGCGAGGTGCGTTTCCGGTACGCCGGCTCTGAGCGCGAGATCCTGCGCGGCGTGAGCTTCACCGTCCAGCCCGGTCAGGTCGTGGCGCTTCTCGGCACGACGGGTTCCGGCAAGAGCACGCTGACGAACCTGATCCCACGTTTCTACGACGCGACGGCTGGCGCGGTGCTGATCGACGACCTGGATGTGCGCGACGTGACGCTCGAGAGTTTGCGATCGCAGGTCGGGACAGTCCTGCAAGAGGCGCTCTTGTTCAGCGGCACGGTGCGCGAAAACATCGCCTACGGCAAACCGGAGGCCACCCAAGCCGAGGTCGAGGCGGCAGCTCAGGCCGCTCAGGCGCACGAGTTCGTGATGCACCTGCCGAACGGTTACGACACGGTGGTGGGCGAACGCGGGGTGGGCCTCTCTGGCGGGCAACGCCAGCGCATCGCCATCGCCAGGGCTTTGTTGGTCAACCCGAGGTTGCTGATCCTGGACGACAGCACCTCAGCGGTGGACGCGCAGACCGAAGGGCTGATCCAGGACGCGCTGGATCGGCTGATGCGCGCCGCGCACCGCACGACCTTCGTGATTGCGCAACGCGTCAGTACCGTCAGGGACGCGAATCTGATCCTCGTGCTGGACGATGGCGCGATCAAAGCCTCCGGCACGCACGAGGAATTGTTGCAGACCAGCGAGCTCTACAACGAGATTCTGGGCTCGCAACTCAAACCCGATGCACCTCGAGCCCCCGCGACCGTTCCGGCCATTGGCAAGGGCGGTGCGGCGTGAGGGGGCCTCCGGGAAGCCTGGCCAGCATGGCGCAGGCTCCGCAGGAGAAGGCCAAGAACCGCGGTCAGACGGCGCGGCGTTTATTGGCGGAATTCGCGCCGTACCGCTCGAGTTTGCTGTTCGCGTTCTTCTTGATCGTGGTCGGGGCGCTGGCGCAGGCGGGCGGGCCGTGGCTGGTCGGGCGCGCCATCGACGAAAACATTTCCAAACGCGACCCGAACGGCCTGACGGTGCGGATGCTCGAGCTTCTGGGCGTCTACATCGTGGGTTCAATCACGTCCAGATCGCAGACCATGCTGATCGGCGGGATCGCGCAGCGCCTGCTGGCGGGGTTGCGCGAGCGGTTGTTCAGCCACCTGCAGCGCTTGCCGCTCTCGTATTTCGACACGCGGCCCGTCGGAGACCTGATGAGCCGCGTGCTGAACGACGTGGACACGCTCAACACGCTTTTTTCGCAGGGCTTGACGCAACTCTTGGGGTCGCTGTTCGGGCTGATCGGGATTCTGGTGGCGATGCTGGCGCTGAACGTGCCGCTCGCGCTGGCGAGTTTCACGGTCATCCCGGCGATGCTGCTGACGACCGCGTTTTTCGCGGCTCGAGCGCGGGCCGCCTTCCGGCGCACGCGCGAGACGGTCGGGGACGTGACGGCGGACATTCAAGAAGAGATCGTCGGCGTGCGCGAGGCGCAAGCCTTCAACCGCACCCAGGCGAACATTGACCGTTTCAGGACGCGCAACGCCGCCAACCGCGACGCCAACGTTCAGGCGGTCGGCATCACCAGCGCGTTCTCGCCGTCGATCGACGTGCTGAGCACGCTGGCCACGGCGCTGGTGATCGGCTACGGCGGCTGGCTGACGCTTCGGGGAAACCTGACGGTCGGCTTGCTGGCGGCCTTCCTGCTGTACGTGCAGCAGTTCTTCCGACCGATTCAGCTCGCGGCCAGCGTCTACACGCAGCTTCAGAGCGCGCTGGCGGGCGCGGAACGCATCTACGCGATTCTGGACGAAACCCTCGAGCCCGCCGACCCTCCGAACATCCCGACCCTGGAGGCGGCGCGCGGCAAGATCGAGTTCGATCGGGTCAACTTCAGTTACGACTCGAGCCGGAACGTCCTGACGGACGTGAGTTTCACCGTCGAACCCGGTCAGACCCTCGCGCTGGTCGGCAGCACGGGCGCAGGCAAGACGACCATCGCCAGCCTGATCCCGCGCTTCTACGACGCGACGGGCGGTAGCGTGCGCGTGGACGGGCGCGACGTGCGCGAGGTCACGAGACAGAGCCTGCGTTCCAACATCGCGATGGTCTTGCAGGAAGCGTTCTTGTTCAGCGGCACGATCGGGGAAAACATCCGTTACGGCAAGCTCAGCGCCACGCAAACCGAGGTCGAGACGGCGGCCAGAGCCGCCAACGCCCACGATTTCATTACCGCGCTGCCGCAGGGCTACGACACTCCGCTCGGCGAGGGCGGCGGGAACCTGTCGCAGGGCCAACGCCAGTTGCTCAGTTTTGCCAGGGCTGTCCTGGCCGACCCGCGCATCCTGATCCTGGACGAGGCCACCGCCAACGTGGACACGCGCACCGAAGCGATCATCCAGAAGGCCCTCGAGACGCTTCTTGCGGGCCGCACCAGCGTCGTGATCGCGCACCGTTTATCCACCGTTTTGAGCGCCGACCTGATCCTGGTGATCGAAGCCGGACGGATCGTGGAACGCGGCACGCACGCGCAACTGCTCGAGCAGAACGGGCGCTACGCCGACCTGTACCGCCGCCAGTTCCGCGAGCCGACACCCGCTCGGTCCACGACTGCGCCGGAGGCTGCCTCGCGCCCAGCTTGATTCTCGAGGGACACGCAGAAACACCGTCCAGCACGCATATACTAACAAGCGTACCAGACGGTGTTTCCGAGATCGGGCGGCGCGAGTCGAAGCCTGAGAACCTTCGCGCAAGAGCGCAGGGGCAGGTCACCTCCTGCGAACCGTTTCGACCACTCCCCTGCCCGAGAACAGAGTTCAATCCTCCTCGCTCGAGCATCCCGTTCGTCGCGGTGACGGAGCGGTATGATTCGTGCGCGAAAACGCGTCTCGAGCCCGACGCAACCCACGGCTCGAGCCTCAAGGAGAACCCATGAAAGCACCCGTTCGAGTCGCCGTGACCGGCGCTGCCGGTCAGATCGGTTACAGCCTGTTGTTCCGCATCGCCAGCGGCGAGATGCTGGGCAAGGATCAGCCCGTGATTTTGCAACTCCTCGAGATCACGCCCGCCCTGAAAGCCCTTCAGGGCGTGGTGATGGAACTCGAGGATTGCGCCTTCCCGCTGCTGGCGGGGATCGTGACCTCCGACGATGCGAAGGTCGCCTTCAAGGACGCGAATTACGCGCTCCTGGTCGGGGCCATGCCGCGCAAGCAGGGCATGGAGCGCGGGGATTTGCTGTCCGCCAACGGTGGCATCTTCAAACCGCAGGGCGAGGCGCTGGATGCGGTCGCCGCTCGAGACGTGAAGGTCCTCGTCGTGGGCAACCCCGCCAACACGAACGCCCTGATCGCGCAGAGCCACGCGAAGACTTTGAATCCGGGCCAGTTCACGGCCATGACCCGACTGGACCACAACCGGGCGCTGTCCCAGTTGAGCGCCAAAACCGGCAAGCCCGTCATGAGCATTCAGAAACTGACCATCTGGGGCAACCATTCCAGCACGCAGTACCCGGATATTTTCCACGCGACGGTGGACGGGCAAGCCGCGTCCAGCCTGGTGGATCAATCCTGGCTCGAGGGAACGTTCATCCCGACCGTCGCCAAGCGCGGCGCGGCCATCATCGAGGCGCGCGGCCTGTCCAGCGCGGCCTCGGCGGCCAACGCGGCGATCGACCACATGCGCGATTGGGCGCTGGGCACGCCGGAAGGTTCCTGGACGAGCATGGCGATCCCATCCAACGGCAGTTACGGCATTCCCGAAGGCTTGATTTACAGCTTCCCGTGCGTCTGCAAGGACGGTCACTATGAGATCGTGCAGGGGCTCGAGATCAACGATTTCAGCCGCGCCAGGATGGACGCGACCGCCAGGGAACTGACCGAGGAACGCGACGCGGTCAGGGAACTCGGGTTGATCTAGCGCAACCTTCTGGAAATAAAGACCGTCCTGCACGCCAATTCTCGAGATGAGACGAAAGCGTGCAGGACGGTCTTCTCGCGCGATCACGAGCCGGGAAGCGATCTGGCGCGATCCACTTCGACGAACACGTCGCGGAAGACGCCGGGGATCGGCGCGTGCGGTTTGTGGACGCGCACGATCACCCGCGTGACCAGCGCGTAGTCCGTCAGCACCCGCGCCGCGATGCGGTTGGCGAGCGTCTCGAGCAGGGCGTGGCGTTGCCCGGTCATCTCGAGACCGATGGTTTCAAAGACGCTGGCGTAACTGACCGTGCTGTCCAGGTTGGACGCGTCTGAAAGCGGCAAGTGGAGTTCGGCGTCCACCACGAACCGACCGCCCAGCACGGCTTCCTCCGGGAAGACGCCGTGGTACGCGAAGAATTCCAGGCCGTTCAGAACGATGCGATCCACGCTTGATCATCCCACGATGCGTCGCTCGGTCGCTCTCGATAGATTTCTCGAGGAACCGAAAAGACCGTCCAGAACTGCGAAACCCACGCAATTCACTCGAGAATACCGTTCTGGACGGTGTTCCTCGAATCGCACAATCCTCGAGAATCCGCTCAGTACGGCGCGTCTCGGATGTCATCGATCGCGTTCCAGACGCGCACGGCCTGAACGTGACCGGGAACGTCGTGAACGCGCAGAATATCCGCACCGCGCCGCAGGCCGTACAGGTGCGCCGCGATGGACGCCGCGTCGCGGTCGCTGGGCTTCTCGACGCCCGCGATCCGCCCGAGCGTGGACTTGCGGGACGCGCCCAGCAGCACGGGAAATCCCAGATCGCGAATCTTGTGCAGGTTCTTGACCAGCCGCAAATTCTGCTCCAGGCTTTTTCCGAAACCGAAGCCCGGATCGAGGATCACGCTGGGCACACCGGCCTTGATCGCGTTCCTGGCCATGACCGCCAGTTCGTGCCGGACATCGCGCACCACGTCCTCGAAGGGTTCCGCTTCACTGGACCAGCCCAGGGTTTGAGGGTCGCCGCGCATGTGCATGATCACGGCGGGCACGCCGAATTGCGCGCAGACCTCGCGCATTTCCGGGTCTCGCAAGCCCGTCACGTCGTTGACGATGTCCGCCCCGGCCTCGAGCGCGCGCCTGGCCACGCCCGGTTTGCGCGTGTCCACCGACACCAGCACCTCGAGTTGCGCGGCCTTGATGGCTTGAATGACCGGCACGACCCGTTCCGCTTCCTGGTCGTCCACGACGGGTTCGGCGCCCGGACGCGTGCTTTCGCCGCCCACGTCCAGGATGGCCGCGCCCGCGTAGGCCATCGCGCGTGCGCGAGAAAGCGCGCGTTCCACGTCGCTGTAGCGCCCACCGTCGCTGAAGCTATCCGGCGTGACGTTCAGCACGCCCATGACCGCGCCCGCCTCGAGCGTGACCACGCGCCCGTGCCACTCGAGTTTCGCGCCCGCATTCATTGAAAGGATCGTACCCCTGATCACGAATGCGCTATCGAAAAGTCAGGTTTTTCGCGTGCATCACGACAGATTTGATGCAGCAAAGCCGTCAGGGGTCAGGAGTCAGAGGGAAGCGGATCTGGCGTTTGCTCGAGGACACCGTGCTGCACGCGATCTATCGAGTCGCAAGAACGCTGTTCTGGACGGTGTTGCGCCTTACCGCGCGGAAGGTCGGCTCGCTCGGCGGGCGCACTCGAGGGCGTCTCGAGGGAGGGGCGAACACAGGGTTCGCCCCTACAAAACCCGTCGTGTAGGCACAATCTTTACGGTTGCCCTCGCCTTGATACATCCTCGAGAACGTCTTCGTGGAGGAGTCATGCTCGAGCTTTTACCCCTGACTTCTGACCTCTGACGGCTGTGCCCTGCTTATACTCCTGGCACTCATGCAAACCATCCCGAACGTTCGAGCGCCGATCTCCAGGTATTTCGCGCTGTCCGCGTACTGGTTCGGCTTTTCGTTCCACTGGTTTTTGCTCCTGCCCATTTTGATGCCCGCCGACGTGCGCGGTTTCGTCGGGGCGGAACGGGCGGGCGCGTACTACGGCGGCCTGGCGAGCGTGGCGGTGCTGATCCCGTTGCTGCTGCCGCCGTTCCTGGGGTCGTGGTCGGATCGGGTCGGCAGGCGGTTCCCGTTCATGCTGTGGGGCACGCTCTTGAACGTGCTCGGGCTGGTCTTGATGATCGTCGCGCCGGACTTCTGGACGTACGCGCTGGCATTCGGCGTGGTGCAGCTCGGCAATTCGATCGCCAGCACGCCGTACCAGGCGCTGATCCCGGATGTCGTACCGGAAGCGCAACGCGGCACCTCGAGCGCGGCGCTCGGGCTGTTCGGCTTGCTGGGGCAGATCGCGGGCGGCGTGGCCAACTTCGTGGTTCACGGCAACCGCACGAGTGCCTTCGTGGCGGTGATCGTGGCACTCAGTTTGAGCTTCCTGGTGACGCGCCTGCTGACGCGCGAACCTTCAGTTGTGCGTTCACACGAGCACGGTTTCCCGTGGCGCGTGTTCCTGACGCCCGCCTACTTGAACTTTCGTTGGGTCTTCCTGACTCGAGCCTTGATCGAAACCGGCAGGTACGCGGTGCAGCCGTTCCTGGCGTACTACCTGCGCGACGTGATCAAGGTTTTCGCCATCGGTGGTTTCGTGCTCGTCACCGCCAGGGGCGAACCGGATTCCGGGCTGGCGGTCACGCTGTTGCTGATCGCGCTGTCCGTGACCGCCGCGATCACCGCCGTGATCAGCGGCCCCAGGTCGGATCAGGTCGGCAAGAAACCCGTGATTTACTTCGCGGGTGCGGTCATGGCGGTGGCCGCGCTGGGTTTCGCGCTGGTTCACAGTTACGCGCTGGCGTTGGCGCTCGGGCTGGTGTTCGGGCTGGGTTACGGCGCGTACATCAGCGTGGACTGGGCGCTGGCCACCAGCGTGCTGCCCGACCCGTCCAGGAACGCGCGCGACATGGGCGTCTGGCACATCGCGCTGACCTTCCCGCAGTTGTTCCAGTACATTTTCGGCGCGATCCGCGACGCGGGCACCGTCGGCGGCAACACCGTGGGGTACCTGATGCTGTTCGGTATCGCGATCGTATTTTTCTTGCTGGGCACGGTCTTCGTGTCCCGCGTTCGCGGCGTGCGCTGAAGACCAGAACACCGTCCAGCACGCGAACGAATAACTTCGTCCCGCACGGTGTTTCTTCAGGAATACGCACGAATCAGCTCGAGCGAAACCGAGCCCTACGCTCGAGAATCCACCGCCCAAGATAGACCGTCACGGCAATGATGATGCCGCGAGCGTGCAATTCAGGGCGCTCGTGACAGTTGGCGCGTGCGCGCAAGATTTCATTCGGGATGCCATTTCTCGCCTGACCTCGACCTCGCGCACCAAAGCGAAGAATTGCCTATACTGAATCATGACCAGAACCTTGGGGATGATTCTCGCCGGAGGGCAGGGCTCCAGACTCGCGCCATTGACCGCCAAACGCGCCAAACCATCCGTTCCGTTCGGCTCGAAATACCGGATCATCGACTTCGCGCTGAACAACTTCATGAACTCCGGGATTTACTCGATTTACGTCCTGACGCAATTCAAAGCCCAATCCCTGACCGAACACATCCAGCGCGGCTGGCGATTCGGTTCGTTCCTGGCAGATTATTTCATCACCCTCGTGCCCGCCCAGCAGTACCGCTACGAGGAACTCGGCGCGGTCTGGTATCGCGGCACGGCGGATGCCGTCTACCAGAACATGCACCTGATCGACAACCACAACCCGGACGCGGTCGCCATTTTTTCCGGCGATCACATCTACAAGATGAACGTCGCGCACATGCTCGAGATGCACGTCACCAACCGCGCCGACATCACCATCGCCGCCTACCCGACGCCGCTGGCCGAAGCCACGCGCTTCGGCGTGATGGGCGTGGACAACCGCGCCCGAATCACCGAATTTCAGGAAAAACCCAAAGACCCCAAAGCCATGCCCGACCGCCCCGACATGGCGCTGGCCAGCATGGGCAACTACATTTTCTCGCGCAAGGCGCTGGACGAACTGCTGGATGCCGACGCCCGAGAGGAAACCTCCAGCCACGATTTCGGCAAGGACGTGCTGCCCAGAGCCCTGCGCGACGGCTACCACCTGCAAGCCTACGATTTCGCCAAGAACCCGATCCCCGGCCAGGAACGCCCCAACACCTACTGGCGCGATGTCGGAACGATCGACGCGTACCACGAGGCCAGCATGGACCTGATCTCCGTCAGCCCGGAATTCGATCTGTACAACCCGGAATGGCCCCTGCGCACCGTCAACACCGACAGCCCACCCGCCAAGTTCGTCCACGAGGGCGGCGACCGCACCGGGCACGCCCTCAATTCGCTGGTCGGCGGCGGCGTGATCGTCTCGGGCGGCACGGTGCGCGAAAGCATCCTGTTCCGCCGGGTGCGCGTCAACTCGTACAGCGAGGTCAACCGCAGCGTGCTGTTCGACGAGGTTGAAATCGGACGCCACTGCAAGATCCAGAACGCGATCATCGACAAGGACGTGATCGTACCCGCCGGAACGACCATCGGTTTCGATCTGGAAGCGGATCGGGCGCGCGGCTTTAAGATCACGGAATCCGGCATCGTGGTCGTTTCCAAGAGCTACAAGTTCGATTGAAACCGTTCTAAACGCATTTTCTGATTTCTTGAGAACACCGTGCCAGACGGTGTTCTTTTCATATCCACCGATGGGCTTCTCGCGAATCTCGGGATCGTCTTCGCTCTCGGACAGAACCCATCTCGAGAGCACCGTCTGGCACGCACCATCCCAGATAGCGTCTGGAACGGTCTGCTTGGGTATGCTCGAGCCATGAGCGACCCATCCGACCCGCGCGACCTGATCTGGGGCAAGCACAAGGACGCCATCGAACGACGCCTGCACGACCTCGACCCGGATTTGGAAGAGTACGTTCGGGAGTTCGTGTACAAGGACGTGTACGCCCGCACCGACCGACCGGGCGGGCTGGAACCAAAAACCCAGGAATTCCTGGCGATCGTCATGATGATCGCGCTCGGCAACCCGACGGAAATCAAAACGCACCTGCGCGGCGCGACCAACGCGGGCGCGACGGAACAGGAATTGCGCGAGGTGATCCTGTTCGCCGCGCCGTACCTGGGGTTTCCTCGAGCCATCGGCGCAATGCAGATGCTGCGCGAGATTCAAAAGCCCTGACGGGTCTGAAATAGAAGCCATGTGCAGGCTGCGGCTCGAGGCCAGGGAACCTCGAGCCTTTTCAGGCGCGACCATTATCCGAGAACGCCGTCCGGCACACGATCTCGAAATGCCGTCTAGGACGGTATTCTCATCGGCTCGAGTTTTGGGTTGGGCGGATTCGAGAAAGGCTTAAAAGTCTGAACCCAGAGACGGCTTTACACCCTTGAAGTTTCCAGACTGCTTTCAGCCCCCCTCCCCTATTCTTCCCTCGGAGGTCGGAGATGATCAAAGCGCTGGAGGTTTCGAGCAACTACAAATCGGTTCGTCCCCCGAAGGACGCGAACTGGCTCACCGACGTGTACGTCGTGCAACGCCAGTGCTTGCGGGCCACCACCGGACGCCCGAGCAACCCGAGAACGCCGAGCGTCCCGGAGACGGCGGATACCGGCTTCGCGATTTTCGAGGTCGATTTCGAGTTCAAACCGGAACCCTTGACGACCATCGACTTCTGAAACGGCAAAGAGCGCCGCCCAGACGCAGGCGGCGCTCGAGTTGAAACGATCCTGGACGGTCTTCTCTGATACCGAGGAGACCGTCCAGAACGAAAGGCTCAATCCAGGAAATCGCGCAGGCGACGCGAACGGCTCTCGAGGTACTTGAGCTTCCGCAGCGCCTTCGACTCGATCTGGCGCACGCGCTCGCGGGTCACACCGTAAACCTTGGCGACTTCCTCGAGCGTGCGCTCCTGGCCGTCCAGCAGGCCGTGGCGCATCTTGATGATGCTGGCCTCGCGCTCGCCCAGGTGGGACAGGGCGCGCTCGAGTTCCTCGGAGAGGAGCGACTGGGTGACCGTCTCGGCGGGGTTGCCGTCGATCTCGGCGGCGATGAAATCACCGTAGAACGCATCGCCATCCTCGCCGACGGGCGCTTCCAGGCTGATCGTGTCCAGGCCGACATCGGCCAGTTCCTCGACGCGCTCGGGCGTCCAGCCTTCGCCGAGGGCCTTGGCGATCTCGGCAAACTCCGGCTCGCGCCCGAGTTCCTGCTCGAGTTCGCGCTTGACGCGCGAAACTTTAGACAGGGTTTCGGAGAGGTGCACGGGAATCCGGATCGTGCGCGACTGATCGGCGATGGCGCGCTGGATGGCCTGACGAATCCACCAGGTGGCGTAGGTGCTGAACTTGAAGCCGCGCGAGATCTCGAACTTCTCTACGGCGCGCATCAGGCCGCGGTTGCCCTCCTGGATCAGATCCAGCAAGCTCATGCCGCGTCCCTTGAACTTCTTGGCGATGCTGACCACCAGTCGAAGGTTGGCTTCGATCAGGTGGGCGCGGGCGGCCTGACCGTCCTCGACGACGCGGCGCAACGAACGCAGCGCGCGCTCGTCGAGGCCATCGGACTCGGATTCCAGGCGCTTGCGGGCGGCCTCGCCTTCCTCGTAGCGGCGCGCCAAGGAAATCTCTTCTTCGAGGGACAGGAGCTGAACCCGACCGATCTCTGAGAGGTACTGGCGCACCGGGTCGCCCAGGGTCACGCGGGCGGATTCCTCGAGCAACTGCGCCTCGAGGTCGGCAGCGGCAATTTCGGGATCGATCACTTCTACGGTTTCGGTCTGTTCCTCTTCGGCGTAGTCGTCCAAGCCGAACAGGGCCGTGGCGGGCTCGAGGCCGAGCTCGTCAATCTGCATTTCTTCTTCGAAGGCATCCGGTCGTTCCAGAATCTGCGGCATGTGTCGCTCCTTTGGGGTAAGAGGGCCTTGCGGACAGCGCGGTATTACGCGCTTCGAGAACGTATCTCTCGAGGCTGCGGTTTGGGTGGTTTGTGTCCTGCGCGCCGGGTACTTGCGCGCAAAAGCCACTAAGAATAGGCCAACGGATGGTGGCCTGTCAAGCAGCGCAGACTACACTCGACCCAGGTTCAATAAGACCGCCCGATACCCAAATTTTGCCCAAAGTGAGCCTCGGTCTGGAGTTCGTGCCCCAGAAAGAAATCTGGTCAAAATCGTATCAGCGACAGCCCCAAAATCCCGCTGCCTGAAGTCAGACGTAGGAACGGATCGATCCGGGATCGTCCCCGAGATCACGAGGGACAACGCTCGAACCCAGGCAGAGAGTGCGACCAGCCCTCGAATCACGAAACGATCTCGAGAACCGCGAGTGCAGCCCTCGAGAGGTTGGTCGGGCAACGTATGAACCGCCCGATTTGAACGACCCGATCTCGAAGTCGCTGGGCATCCCATCTCGAGTCGAATCGCGTCGGATGAAATCGGGCGCTCGCGAAGATCAAAGTCTGAACGTTGCCGCTCGAGCAACCGTGCTGCCCAACCGCAATGAGCTAGGGTTCAGCCCGCATCCAGCCAAATCTCGAGATACCCACGCAGACCCGCGACAGAATTGATCGCGTCAGCGCGCACCGAAGCAATACCAACCGAATCAGTACAAAAGGCGAGGCCGCCTTCGCAGACCCGTGCGAACGCGACCTCGTATGAACAAATGCCTTGGGTTTACTTCTTCGTGACAGCTTTCTTCGCGGCGGGCTTCGCAGCAGCTTTCTTCGCGGCGGGCTTGGCGGCAGCCTTAGGAGCGGCTTTCACGGCAGCCTTCTTCGGAGCAGCTTTCGCGGCGGGCTTCACAGCAGCCTTCTTCGGAGCAGCTTTCGCGGCAGCCTTAGGAGCGGCTTTCACGGCAGCTTTCTTCGGAGCAGCTTTCGCGGCGGGCTTCGCAGCAGCTTTCTTCGCGGCGGGCTTCGCAGCGGCCTTCTTCGCAGCGGGCTTCGCGGTCGCTTTCTTGGTGGTCGTTGGAGCAGTAGCCAAAATACTCACCTCCCTTCTGAGGTGGTCTCAAGAGCTGGCGAAAAGTGCGAGACAAAAACCGCGCGCACGAAATCGTGACGCGAGGCCATAAACGAGTCGCGCCCCAGGCTCGAGGTGTCTTGCGCTCGAGTGGGACGCTGGGTTTTCGCCATGAATTTGAGCACCTTCGAGGTTGAATATAGCAAACTTCCCCTCGTAAACGCAAGTTTTTCGCACACGCGTTCGAGTCGCAGGAAAACTGAAATGAATTCGTGGCGTCCACGACAGCATGTAGACCGATCCGCAAGATTCGCATCGGCAACTCGAGATGAAATATTTCTGGGCGATTGCTCAACCAGAAATACCGGATGCTTGCGAAAACCTCGAGCCAAGCTGATTCCGGCGCCCCGGCTGTCACGGGTTCAATCGCTCGACCTGAGGCGCCAGGTAACGTCGGCCAAGTCTGCCTCGAGGCTCGAGAAGGACAATCGGGGCTTTCTCGAATGGAGAGGTTGAATGCCAGAAATACTGTCCAGGACAAGTTAGATACATCCGTACAAACGCCGTTAAACCTTCAATTACAACCGCCAAATCGTTAGCGAAAGTACGCAGCCAGATCATCTTCGGACAGCCGGCCACGCTCGAGCATCAGGCTCAGCTCGAAGGCGGCATCCTCGTCCAGCGAGGGCCAGCGGTCGTTCAATTCCAAAAAGGTCAGGGCGGCCATCATGCCCGTGCGCTTGTTGCCATCGATGAACGGCTTTGTACGAACAATGTCATAACAGTAGGCTGCAGCCTGCCGGAACAGGCTGACGCTGACGCGCTCGACCCGAGGGCGTTCGAGCGCCGCCGAAAGCGCGTCGGGTTTGCGAATACCGCGTCTACCACCGTCTAATTTGAGGATCACGTCGTGCATCATCGTGATCTCTTCGAGGGTCAACCAGCGGATCGTTTCGCGGTTCACGGCTTCTTCAGGCGATCGCGCTCCGCCAACCGAGAGAGCGTTCCACGGTAACGGCGGGCCACCGCTCGGAAGGCGCGTTCGAAGTCCGCATCCAGCACCCGCTCCGGTTTGATGTTGATGCCGCGCTCCGTGACCTCGAGTTCCACGGTGTCGCCGACGTGCAGGCCGTGACGATCCAAGTATTCTCTGGGTATGGTGACGGCGATGCTGTTGCCGATGGTGATCAGGGTTCGTTTCACGACTGCTTTATTATAACGGCGTTTGTACAAACGCTTCAAGTCTTTCTGGACGGCTTTCACGATGCCATCTTGGGAGAAAACCGTCACGTCAGGATGATCCAGCACCCGAGAACACCGTTCACCACGGTATTGAAAGGCACTGTCCAGCATCGTGTTCCGCAAGTTTAGATCCCTGAAATCAGAGCACTGGCTCGAACAAGCTGAGCTTCGACGCATCCACGGCGACCACGCCCGGACGGTCGCGCAGGTACATGTCGGCGAACTTGGCTTGCCAGACGAAATCCCCGGCCTTGAACGAACCGCGCGCGTGGACGCGCTGGAACAGCACGTCGTCCATGCCGTGCAACGACACCAGAATTTCAGCTTCGGACTCCAGCAGTTGCTGTTCGGTCACACCCCAGAACGGGCTGGATTCCTGGATCGGATGCACCAGCGTCCAGGCGAGCGGGAACAGGGCGACGTGATTGCGCTCGAGGGCGAGCTGGTAAAACCGCCGCGTTCGCTTGCTATCGATCGTCTCGAATCTCGAGAGCGTGACTTGCGCGTCGAGTTCGATGATCTCGGAACGTTGACCGTTGATGATGCGAAACATCACCGCCCAACCGTCCTGGAAGGGCGCGACCAAGGCGTTGCGGCTGAACAAGATGCGGGTGCGCGGCCTGGAGAACCTGGCGTAGACCAACCCCGTCGCGAGCGCCGCGCCGAGCAAACCCGTGAACGCCTGCACCGCCGAAAGGGCGTGCGCGATCAGACTGAACGGCACGATGTGCCCGTAACCGATGGTCGAGAGCGTCTCGATGCTGAAAAAGAACGCGCGCCAGAAAGGGTTCTTCAAGGCTGGACTTTCGACGGTCGCCACCAGCGCGTCCGAGCCGCACAAAAAGTACAATCCGGCGAATACCAGGTTCAATCCCAGAAACGCGCCCGCCGCCAGCGCAAAGAACGCGGGCCACGAAATCTTGAGCAGCCAGTAGTACGGGTTCAGGCTCGAGAGCGCGCCCAGCCCCTCGCGTTTTGAGACGAAGCTGCCGTCGGGTTTGAGGAATCTCGAGGTCGCTTCCGCCGCGACCCGCCCGATGCCGAGGTCGTTGTCGATGGTGGCGGCCTGCGGAATGTTGGCTCGGGGGCTCGAGGCGATGTTCGGTTCAGCCTTGAGTTGAACTGCGGTGATCTCTGGCGACGCGTCCATGGTTCAGGTTACGCCGCGCATCACGCCGGGATTCGATCTGGAAAATACACGGCGACACGACCTTCAAAACCCGTATCTCGAGAAGGGACGAGCTCGAGACACCGGGATGTTCGAGTATCCAAGGTCGTACACGCGCGGCTCCATCGGATCGTTCGTGCGCCACCGATTCGTCTCGAGGGTGGATCAAAGACCCGCCTCGACATGAACAGTGCGCCGTCATCGAGCGCGTATCCCACGAGCGACAGACTTTCGGGGAATATGCGAAAAACACCGTCCCAGACGGTATTCTGGCGATATTCGCTCAGACGGTGTTCTCGAGTTGCCGAGATCAAACGTCTGGGGGGTAGCGCCGCTCTGCGGGGCCGATCGGGCCGCCGTTGCCGATCTCGTAGACGAAGCCGAGCAGCTTTTCAGTATCGATGTAGTAATGAACGTCGCCGTCGATCCAGCCGGTCTGCAGAACCTCGCAACCTTTCGCCCTGAAATCCGCCAGGACGCGCGGGATGCGTTCGTCGGGCACGATTTCCTTGACGTGGTGCAATCCTTCGCCGTGAACTTCGAGGTGACGCCAGTAGATGTTCGGGCCGCGCACCGGCTGGATCAATTCCCATTCCAGCTCGCCTTCCCAGCAGACGGCGATCACGAACTCGAAATCTTCGGTGACGCGCTGGCCGTAGACGTGAAACTCGCGCACGGTCTGCGGCGTGAATCGTCGCACGTCCCACGGCCCGATGCCGAGCGCGTTGACGTAATGCTCCAGGGCTTTCTCGAGATCGCGCACGACGATGGCGATCTGCTTGTGGTTTCGCGGCGGCGTGGTCACAATGGCGCTCCTTGTCCTGGGAAGCTCGAGTTGTGGGGCTTCGAGCTTAACCTGCGCCCGAGACTCGCCCTCAAAAATCGTGCCCTCGAGATCGGGTTAGACCGTGAAGACCGCGTAGACCGTGCCCGCTTCCGGGAAGGCATCCACGCTGGCGGGCATGCGTTTGCCCGACCGGAATGGAATGTAGGCCTTGCCGTCCGTCGGGATGCCCGTCTCGAGGGCTTCGTAGGCGGTGTGATCCTCGGGGATGACGGTGCCGGGTTTGAGCGGGTATTTCATCGAGTCGGTCTTGGCGGCGAACTCGACCTCGAGCCGTTTCTTGCTCCTGCCCTTGGCGCGCAGCACGCTGACGATGGCGCGCGTCTCGAGGTGTTGCGCCAGGGTGACGCAGGCGGCGGGCTTGGAAATGCCGTAGGTCTGCGCGATGCGGGGAATGACTTTCGCGCCGCGCCCGTAGCGCTCTAAGGTCAACGCCAATTCCGTTTCCGGCACCAGGATCGCGCTCGCGCCGACGTTGCACAAGACCTCGATGGCTTCCTCGAGATCGTCGCCCTCGTAGGCATCGTGCAGGTCAGACAGTAAATCGTCGTCGCTCAGGATCAGCGCGTGCGTGATCTCGTGCGCCATCGTGAACCGCTGGCGTTCCATGCCGCTGGATTTTGAGAGCAGCACGACGTTCTTTGACGGGTCGTACATCCCGTCCTTGTCGCCGATATCGCCGTACTCGAGCCTCGCGCCGATCGCATCGGCCAGGTCGGACGGTTCGCGCCCAGGATGCGCCGCAGAGAAGCTCGCGGCGAGTTCGCGGACGCGGGTTTTGTGTTCGCTCAGAACCACGGGCAACAGTCTCAGGGATCAGGCTTGAAAAGTCAAAGTGACGCGTTCTGGACGGGATTTAAAGCTGATTCTGGGTCGCTCGAGATTTCCAAGAACACCGTCCAGCACACGTATTATGGAACGCGTCCAGGACAGTGTTCTCGGATCAGTCCCGCTCGAGCATGGCGACCAATTTCTTCGGCGCGATCAGCATGTAACTCTGTTCGATCAGGTACGCGACCAGATTCCAGTCGGGTTTCCCGTCCAGCTTGACGCCGACCCAGCCTTTCGGCCCGACGTAGGGGGGCCTGAAGAACCGTTTCGGATCGGCTCGGATCAGGTCTTCTTGAGCGCCGACCGGAGCCTTACACCACAAGGATTCGCGCCCGTCGTCGGTTCGGTGCATGGCGAAAATCTTGTTCCGCACACGGAAGACGGGTTCTCCCCAGGTCAGGGTTTCTGCGGCTTCGGGCAGCACCAGGCAGCTTGCGCGGAGTTGGCTGAGCGCATCGTTTGAAGCTTTTGTGCCCATCGCAACCTCTCGTGAGTCTCGAGAACACCGTCCGGCACGCGTTCTTCAGGCTGCGTCCAGGGCCGTACTCTTGTGTTTGAGGAATGAAAAAGCGGCGAGGGATGCTCGCCGCCGATTGTGAGAGACGCGTGTCTTACTCGAGGATGCGCTTGAGGTTGCGGTAGATGTCGTACCAGTCCTCTTTGGTCTGGGGACGCTTGCCGCGCAACTCGATGCGCGAGAGGCTGTTGACCCAATCGCCAGAAATCTGCGCGCCCAGAACCGGGTCGGCCACCAGTTCCGCCAATCCCTTCGGGAGGGCGGATTCGGTCTGCTCGCCGTAGAACTCGACGGGTTCCAGGAGGTCGTGGACGCTGATGCCGTACGCGCCAGCGAGCGTCTGGAGGGTTTCCAGGCTCGGGTTGGTGCGTCCGCGCTCGAGATCCGAGAGGTAGGGGATCGAAATCCCGGCGATCTCGGAGACATCCTTGAGTCGTTGCCCGCGCTCCTGGCGAAGCTCGCGGAGTCGTTCGTGTAACTTCATTCTTGCCTCCTTTGAGCGTTTTTCGCGCTCCGTGACGGGTTTTTTTCTTTCCCGCCTCGAGCGAGGCCGTCGGGCAGGGCGTTTATGGGACGCCGGAAGCCGAAAACCCCTTCGTTAAGCGGAGAGTAGCACGAGCATATGGTTACGGTCAAGACGTAATCCGACACCGGACTTGCACTAGGTGCGGAAATTATGTTACCATCAGAATCAAGAAGAGGTATTCGTACTTCATTCGAGCGCACCAGACGAGCAGGTTGTGACCGACGCAGTACCGACTGACCCCGCTTTGACTGACACGGAGGAGACCATGCGCATTCTCGAGACGATCGCCAAAACGCTCAAAGCCCAACACGCACACCCGACCACGGTGCTGAACGCCCTGATCGAACTCGAGAACACCCAGGGCATCCACGCGCTCGAAGAACTCGAATACCGCGTCGCACGCCTAGTGCGCTCCTACGACCGCTCCGACCCGCAGCGCAAGCTCGCCCAGGCCTGGCTCGAAGCCACCCGCGCGTACCTCGAGGAACACGGTCAGGTCGCGCCGATCAAGATGGCGCAACGCAATTTTGACCGCCAGGTCGTCGAACTCTTGAACCTCAAAGCCAGCTAAGGTTTGACCCCACGACCGGCACCGCACATCACGAAGGAGTCCCGAACATGCCAGACAACACGTGCCCACACCTCAGCCCGGTCGGCGGTTGGTGCCGCCTGCAAACGAACTTCAAATGTCCCGCCAAGCCCGGTCGGGTCGGTTGCCCATTCCCCGACGTGGGCAGCTTAGAGCAGCGCATCTCCGAACGCGTGGACACAAAGGAGCGCCTGAGCATGGAACAGACCAGGGTTTTCAATGAACTCGCCAAGCCCTTCCCAGCCAGTGAAGTCCAGTGGAAGGTGCAAGTCGTCAGCAAGGACAAACGCCGCGCGCTGGTGCTGGCTTACCTGGACGCCCGAGCCGTGATGGACCGCCTGGACGCCGTGGTCGGCCCGACCGGCTGGAGCGACAGCTACGAGGTCTACCCCGCCGATTCCAGCATCGACCACCAGACCGTCCAGGCCAAATGCCGCCTCACGATCCTTGGCATCTCCAAGGAGGACGTCGGCGAGGGCTCGATGCAGGGCGAGCAGTCATCGTCCAGCGTCAAGGCCGCCGTTTCTGACGCCCTCAAGCGCGCCGCCGTCAAGTTCGGCATCGGGCGTTACCTGTACCGCCTGGAATCTGTCTGGGTGGATTACGACGACGCCAAGAAGCGCCCGCTCGAGACGCCGACCCTGCCGGACTGGGCCGTGCTGGACGAGACGCCCGCCCCGACTCGTGCTCCCGCGCACCTCGAGCCCGCCGCGACGGAAGCCCGTCCCGCAGCCTCGAGCCCAGCATCGAACGGCGCAGCAGCATCCAGCCCGAACGTCTCGCGGATGCCCGCCCCGAGCGGTGACACCGTCCTGGCCGACCTGATCCGCCAACTGCGCGAGCTTCCCGGCGGCGAGAGCGCCCTGCGGCGATTGGTCGGACGCAACGATTGGTCGGGCCGCAGCCCGGAAGACAAGCGCAAGCTCTATTCCGACTTGCGCCGCGTCTACCGCGAAATCACGACCGGGCTCGAGAAAAGCGCCTGAGTACGACCCCGAAAGAATCGAAGGCCCCGTGTTGGGCATGGCTGGTTTATCTCATGCAAGCTGACGAACCGATAGCGTATCTTCTAACTCCAGCGCCGTACCGCTAACGGTCTCGGTTGCCGGGCTTCGCTTATGGGACGGTGAATCGACCCGGATTCGCCGTCCTTCGCTTTGGAAAAGACCGTTCAGGACACGAATCAAGAAATGCGTGCAGGACGGTGTTCTCGAGATTGATGAAAACTCGAGCAGTTCTGGGTAAGCGCGTGGGATATTCGATCTCGAGCCGAAACGCTGACTCAAATTTGGTGTCATACGCTCGAGAAGCCTGCCCTCGAGATCGACGAAAACACCGTCCCACACGCAAATCTCGAGCATGCCAGGAAACCCGTGCTGGACGCTGTTCTCATTCAGTCGCTCGAGCCGACGGGCGCGGGCATCGGTTCGGCGGGTCTCGAGAACGCGGGGTTCCGAAAGGCGCGCAGGGCAATCAGCAGGGCGACCGCAATGAAGGCGGAACCCAGAAAGAACGCGATGCCGGGAATCTTGATCGGGGCGGCCTCGGACGTGAAATACCCGAAGGCTGCCGTGGCGATCAGCGGCCCCAGAATCCCGGTCAGGCTGTTCAGGCTCGAGAGGCTGCCCTGAATC
>CAXTKV010000076.1:0-21787 GCA_964244895.1 uncultured Deinococcales bacterium | reverse complement strand
CGCAAGAAACAATTCCGGTGCGCGCCCGCGCCGTAGGCTGGGCGCGATGAGCAAACCCGGCGCGGAACCCGCAATCACATTTCAGCGCCTCCGGTGGCCGATCCTGATCGCGGTGATCGCGGTGGCGCTGGTGTTCGGGGCGCTCAGGCTGTTCCTCGATCCGAACAGGGTCGTGGGTGATGGCGAGTTGCGCTCGTACCTGTACCGCGTCGTGATCGCGCAGGCCAGGTATGTTCAAAAAAATAAAGTGTACGCCAGCAGCCTGGAATCCTTGCGCCGGAACGAGGAAGCCTTGCGCGATCCGAAAACCCCGAAGGTGCTCGAGCCCGCGCCAGCCGCGTACCGGTTCGTGTGGCAGTTCGCGGATGCCAACGATTTCTGCCTGGTGGCCGCGCGTCGGGGCGGCGAGCGCTGGTACACCGTCAGCGCCGCCGGTGCGCGCCGCTCCGAGACGAGCGCATCCGTGCCGTTCACGGGAACGTGCCCAGCATTGAAACGACCCTCCTGATTGAACCCAAAGAACACCGTCCAGCACGCGTTTTACCGACATCGTGCTGGACGGTGTTCTCGTCCCCACGAAAGCCCTCGAGCCGCTCTGGCTCGAGCTCCACGCTAAGCCGTTCGGCATTGCCCGATCAGCCCTCTGGCGAATCCGTGTGGGCCGCGCCGTGTCTACAATGATGGGCGCGCGCCCAGGACTGAGCGCCAGGAAAAGGGAAGACCATGAAGGGAAAAGAACTCGAGCAACTCGGCCTGAAGCCCGGTCCGTCCTTCGGTGTGGCGATGCGTCTGCTGCCGAAAGCCATCAAGCGTCTCGGCCTCGAGCAGACCAAGCTCGAGCTGAGCGCCGTGATCGGTCAGCCCGCGGATCACCTGGATCACGAGTACTTCGCCGATCTGGCCGCCGCTTTGGTGCAACAGGCCAGCGAGCCGCGTTTCGTGGCCAGGGAAAAACCCGCGCCGTACCGCATCTGGGGCGATGACCTGGAGGCGGGCGCAATCCAGCAGATGCAGACGGCGGCGCAGTTGCCGGTCGCGGTGGCGGGCGCCTTGATGCCGGACGCGCACCAGGGGTACGGCCTGCCGATCGGTGGCGTGCTGGCCACGGAAAACGCCGTGATTCCTTACGGCGTGGGCGTGGACATCGCCTGCCGCATGAAGCTCTCCGTGCTGAACGTTCCCGTGGACGCGCTGGAAAAGCGCGCGGATTGGCTCGAGGAGATCCTCAAGCGCGAGACGCGTTTCGGCACGGGCGTGGTCTGGCAAAAACCCAACCATCACGAGGTGCTGGATACCGACTGGAAGTCATTGAAGATCACGCGCGAGTTGCTCGACAAGGCGCGCGGTCAGCTCGGCACGAGCGGCAGCGGCAACCATTTCGTGGAATTCGGCACCGTAGAACTCGCGAAGCCCGAGCTGGGCCTCGCGGCGGGCACGTACCTGGCGCTTCTCTCGCACAGCGGTTCGCGCGGCCCCGGCGCGAGCATCGCCAACCATTACTCGAAGCTGGCGGTGGAACTGCACCCGGAACTGCCGGACGCGCTGAAGCGACTGGCGTGGCTCGACATGGATTCCGAAGCGGGCCAGGAATACTGGTTCGCCATGAACCTGATGGGCGAATTCGCCGCCGCCAACCACGCGGTGATTCACCAGCGCATCGCCCGCGCGCTCGAGGCCGACGTGCTGGCGGGCGTAGAGAACCACCACAACTTCGCCTGGAAAGAAACGCACGTCGTGGACGGCGCCCCGCGCGATCTGATCGTTCACCGCAAGGGCGCGACCCCGGCGGGGCGGGGCGTGCTGGGCGTGATTCCGGGTTCGATGGCCACGCCCGGATTCGTGGTGCGCGGTCGCGGCGACGCGGCCTCACTGGAGAGCGCCTCGCACGGTGCGGGTCGCGCCATGAGCCGCACCAAAGCCAAGGAACTCTGGAACTGGAAGGCCGTCAAGCCCGCCCTGGAGGCGGCCAACGTCAGGTTGATCTCGGCGGGCATCGACGAGAACCCGTTCGCCTACAAGGACATCAACACCGTCATGGCGGCGCAAACGGACTTGGTTGATGTCGTGGCGCGTTTCTCGCCGCGCATCGTGCGCATGGCCGATGAGGGCGAACGCCCCGAGGATTAAACGCTGAGGATTGAAGAGAATTCTCGAGAATCCCGATTGACCCGGCTCGAGCCACCCGACGACTCGCACAGATTTTGTCCTCCCCTGCCGAGACCCCTCCGTCATCAGCCGAGGGCGGGCTGATGCCACCTCCCCTACTTCGCAGGGGAGGACAAAAGCGAACGACACCGTCCAGCACGCAAACTCAAACATGCGTGCTGGACGGTGTTCATGCTTTAGCAATCAAGGCTTGTCAGCCACGACCGCCTTCAGGAACCCGACGAGGCGTTCGGCCAGCGCGGGCCAGGAGAGGTTGGTCGCGGGTTCCGGCGCGATGGTTTCGCTCCATTCGGCCTTGACCAGGTGCTCGAGCGCAAACGTGATCGAGAAAGGATCGCTATCGCAGACCACGGAACGGCGCAAGTATTTCATGACTTCCAGACTGGGGTCGTGGCGGGAACCGCGAATGTGCAGCACGGGGCGGTCGCAGGCAGCGTACTCGCTGAGCTTGCCGGGAATCTGGTAGGGCGAATCGAAGCCGAAGGACAACAGCACGTCGGCGGCGATCTGCATGGCGATGGCTTCAATGCGGGAGCGCGAGCCCAACCAGCGGAACGATGCCTCTAAACCGCGTTCCTGCGCGAGACGTTTGTAGGCTTCGTTGTCGCCGGGGCCGACGCTGACGATTTCCACGCGGGCGGCCAGGTCGGGGCGGGCGCTGAGGGCTTCGATCAGCCCGATCGGATCGCGCCGTCCGGGATAGTACAGGCCAGTGTGGATCAGTCGGATGCGTCCGTTCGGTTCGCCCAGTTCCTGCAAGGCTTTGGGCACGCAGGCTTGTGCCTGATCGAATTCGGCGGAATCGTAGCCCATGCGGAGCGTCATCACGCCGGAAGGGTGGGCGTCGTTGCGCAGTTCGCGGTAGGTTTGCGCCAGCGCGTTGGTGGTGACGGTCAGGCCGCTCGCATCGCGCACCAAGGAGCGCTCCAGCCACCGATCGAAAGGCCGCACGACATCGGCCCGCAACGCGTCCAGGACGGGGTTCAATCCCCACGGGTCGCCCCAGTCCGCCACCCACGGCAAATTCAGGGTTCTGGCGGCGTCGCGTCCGGCCACGTGCGCGCTGACGGGAATGCCGCTCGAGACCACCAGGTCAAATGGGCGCTCGCGGTGGAGCGCTCTGGCTTTCTGGATCGCGCCACCCATCCATTCGCGGGAACGGTCGGGAATCCAGATGAAATCCGTCAGGTGCGCGATGCGGTTGAGCGCCTTGCTGACGGGAACCATCGCGCCTCGCGCGGTTTTTCGGAAGCGCCGCACGCTGTGGCGCAGCCCAACCCTGGTCGGGTGCACTGTCACACCGGGCGCGGTAGACCAGGGTTCCGTCAGGTACGTCAGGTCGCCCGCGTCGATGCGGTTGTCGCTCAGGGTGGCGGTCAGGATGTCCCATTCCAGGCCGTATTTGACGCTTTCGGCGCTCAGGTGTTTCCAGCGGACGCCCTGCGAGGCGAGGGCGGGCGGGAAGTGGTACGCGAACAGCAGTACCTTCACGTTGAGACCTGGTTTGGTGTCGCGATGCGAGTCACAATTGCATCATGACACCACAACCCTTAAGGTTGTATGTACCGTCCTGGACGATCTGGTTTGGCTCGTGCTCGGAATCCATCGGGGCTTGATCGCAGCACTTGGCGGCTTGATGCCCGAGAATCGGGTTCCGATACCGTCCTGTACGCATTTGATATCTCGCCGTGGCGAGAGGGTTCAAGAAAAAGTGGCCGCGTTCATCCGGTGGTTGATCGCTGAAATCAGGTGGTGACTTTCGGCCTGGCATTTGTGGTCGCTTGAAAATCTCGATTAAGTCTGTGGCAGAGCACAATGGCGAAATTCGCATGTGTTAGCATGCGCCCAGGCTTCAAGCCAAATTCAAGTATCGGTAGATCGCCAGGAGGTTTATCTGCGTCTGTGACGGCGTGGAAGCGTTCCCAAGCATGGCTTGAAATGATGGATTCAAATCCACAATACTCATCCACCACCAAAAACCTGATCGCTTCAAAAGGAGTGACCGCATGAAAAAATCTGCCATCATCGCCGCCATGACCATCGCGCTCAGCATGAGCGCCGCCAGCGCCGCCAAGATCACCATCTGGACTGATTTCGGCGCGGGCGAACTCGAGTGGCTCAACAAGGCCGCCGCCGCCTTCGCCGCCACCCCAGAATCGAAAGGCAACACCTACGAGGTCGTCGCCATCGCCCTCGGTGACAACCGCGACAAGTTCATTCAGAGCGCCCCAAAGGGCGAAGGCCCCGATTTGATCGCCACCATCCCGCACGATCAACTCGGTCAGTTCGCCAGCGCCGGCGTCCTCGAGCCGATGGACAAGTACGCCGATGTCAAATACAAGGCCGATGTCGCCCCGAGCGCCCTCGACGCGTTCAACTACAACGGCAAGCTGTTCGGCCTGCCGATGTTCGGTGAAGCCGTCGCCATCGTGTACAACAAGAAGCTCATTAAAAGCGTCCCGACCAACTGGGCGGACTTCATCAGCAGCGCCCAGAAGCTGACCAACCCCGAAAAGCAAGAATTCGGCTTCCTCGCACCGATCGGCATTCAGTACCACATGTTCGGCATTTACAGCGCTTTCGGCGCGTACGTCTTCGGCAAGAACAAGGACGGCAGCCTGAACGCCAAGGACATCGGTCTGGCCAACGACGGCGCGGTCAAGGCCGCGCAACTGATCAACGACCTTCGCTTCAAGTACAAGCTGATCCCCGAAGGCGCGGACGACGGCGGCTTGATCAAGGACTTGTTCACCAAGGGCAAGGTCGCCATGATGCTGACCGGCCCGTGGGATCTGGCCGATGTCAAGAAGGCCAACATCGATTACGGCATCGCGCTGATGCCCAAGCCCGAGGGCGCGACCAAAGCCTGGTCGCCGTTCATCGGCGTGCGCGGCATCGTCATGAACAGCTACTCCAAGAACAAGGAAGCTGCCGCCGCGTTCGCCAAATTCCTGGTCAAGGGCGAAGAGCAGATCAGCCTGAACAAAGCGGGCGGTCGCGTGCCGATCTCGAAGAGCGCCGTTCGCCTCTTGAAGAACGATCCGACCGTGGCCGGATTCGGCGCAGCCATCGCCGCTGGCATCCCGATGCCGAACATCCCCGCCATGGGTCAAGTCTGGGGCCCGTGGGGCAACGCGCTTTCGCTCTCGATCAAGACCGACAAGCCGGACTTCAAGAAACTGCACGCCGACGCCGTAGCGCAGATCGCGGCAGCCATCAAGTGATTCTCGGGGTGTAACTCGAGCCTTTGGCGTCCCGCTCTGCTCAGGAGCGGGACGCTTGCGTTCAAGCAAGCGGTGAATAGCCTAAGAGCACCGTCCTGGACGCACCTTTTATCAGTCAAGAAACACCGTCCTGAACGCAGAACCTGCAATCTCGAGCCACAGGAATGAAAGGGGAGGCATGAACCTGTACCGAACTGAAGCACCGGATGGAACCAGAGGGGTCCTGATCGCCATCCTGACCGTGCTGAGCCTGTGCGCCGTGGCTTTCGTGGTCGGCTGGGCGGTCTTCGGCGGGCTGCTGGCGGCGCTACCGACCGTCAACATCCCGCCGTGGATGATCCTGGTCTTGACGCTGGTGGCGCTCGTGCCGGTCATGATCGGCGCGATCCGGTTGTTCCCGTGGCTCTCGAACTGGTATTACCTCTTGCCCGCGATCGTGTTCGTGCTGATCTTCACGGTTTACCCGATCGCGCTGACCATCTATTACGCCTTCACCAATTATTCCGGCAAGAACTCCGGGCGTCCCGATTCCAGCACCGAAATCAAGATCGAACGCCTGAGCGACACGCAGATCAAGGTGCTCGAGGGCGGCGTGAGCGGCCTGCAGTGCAAAACCGATGGTTGCGCCAACCAGCCGATCGAGCTGCGTTCCGCCACCGTCACGGGTCGCCAGGGGCCGACCTACACGATCGCCAGCGCCACGGCGGACACGATCACGCTGACGCAAACGCTGCCCGCCGATTTTCAACCCGTCCTGGCGCGGCGCATCAACCCTTACGGTTTCATCGGGTTCGGGAACTTCTCTGAAATTTTCAGGAACGCCAGCGTGCAACTCGTGCCAGTCTTCGTCTGGACGCTGATGTTCGCGGTTTTCACGACGCTTTTTAACATCGTGGCCGGGCTGATTCTGGGGATTTTGCTGAACAACAAACGCCTGAAATTTCGTAACTTCTATCGTTCCGTGCTGATTCTGCCGTGGGCCGTGCCGGGCATCATCAGCATTCTGATGTGGAAAACGCTGATGAACACCAACTTCGGGGCGCTCAACCGACTTCTGGGTCTGTTTGGGGTTTCGCCCGCGCCGTGGCTGGATGACGGCCTGTGGGCCAAAGTCGCTATTTTGCTGGTGAATTTGTGGCTGGGCTTCCCGTACATGATGACGGTCACGCTCAGTTCGCTCTCGAGCATCCCGGATGATCTCTACGAGGCCGCCAGCATCGACGGCGCGACCCGCCTGAAGCAGGTGCAGCACATCACCCTGCCGATGCTCCGCAACGCCTTCACGCCGATTGCGCTGGGCACGTTCGCGTACAACTTCAACAACTTCATGATCATTTACCTCCTGACCGCCGGTGGCCCCGTCGAGCAGGGCCGCTTGCCGACCGCCCAGAGCACCGACATCCTGCTGTCGTGGGGCTACAACACGGCCTTCACCGGGCAGGGCGATCAGGCGTACGGCATGGCGAGCGCAATTGCGATCATCGTCGGGTTGTTGACGGTGGCTATTTCCGTCGTCAATTTCCGCGTCGCGGGCGTCTTCGACGAGGCGCGCCGATGAACCGCGAAATGATGGGGACACCGTCCAGCACGCAAATCATGAACATCGTCCAGCACGGTGTGCTCGAGGGCTGCATCCCGGCTCGAGCCTTCAATCCGATGGGGGTGACACGATGATTCAGGGTCGTCAAAACGCGAACACCACACCAGCATCGAGCAGCAACTCCCTCTCTTCGATCCTGGGCTGGGTCGGCGGTATCGAGCTGGTCGCGTTCATCGTCTGGACGGTGGCTGACCTCTCAAGGCGCGTCAAACCGAAATCCTTCGCGATCCTTTATCCAGAAAACGGCGCGCGCAACGCGATCCTGGGCTTGCTGGCCGCCATCGCGTTGATCGCCGTGGCCGCTTACATCGGCAAGGTCGTCGGGGAGCGCGCTCGGGCGGGCAAGAAAATCGATTACTTCGCGGTCTTGACCGACCAGCTGACGCATCTGTTTTTGTGGATCGTGATCGTGTTTTCCCTGTACCCGATCGTTTACATCATCTCCTCGAGCCTCGACCCGCTGAACCGACTGGCGCAGGGATCGCTCGGCGCGGCCAGCGAACCTTTGCTGGTGCGGGCGCGCGTGCTGCCATCACTGGACGGCAAGGATTTCAGCAACTACGCCAAGCTTTTTGCGGGCGTGGAAATTTACGCCTGGCAGTGGGCGTTGCTGATCCTGGCGGGCATCGGCGTGCTGTGGCTGGTCGGGATCTGGGCGGCCACCCAACAGAACGCTGGGATCGCCACCGTCGCCATGCGACGCCAACGCCTGTACGCCAGCTACCTGACCATCGGCGCGGTCGCGCTGTTCTTCTTATTGCTCGCGCCCGGACAGTTCAAGGGTTTCGGTACGGGCAGCAAATTCCTGCTGTGGTTGCGCAACACCTTCGTGATTTCCGGCTTGACGGGCGTGATGGCGATCGTGCTGACCACCACGGCGGGCTACGCCATCGCGCGATTGCGCTTTCCGGGGCGCTTCCAGATGCTGATGTTCTTTATTTTCATCCAGATGTTCCCCGGCTTCCTGGGTCTGGTCGCGATCACGCAGATCATCGGCGGGCTGGGCTTGACCAACAATTTCGCCGGGTTGATCCTGGCGTACTCGGGCGGCGTGGTCGCGTTCGGCACCTGGATTTACAAGGGCTTCGTCGAGGGTTTACCGCAGAGTCTCGAGGAGGCCGCGCTGGTGGACGGTTGCACGCGCTGGACGGCCTTCACCAAGATCGTGCTGCCGTTGTCCGGGCCGATGCTGGTGTTTATTTTCCTGAATCAGTTCATCGGGACGTACACGGAATTCTTCTTGATCAACATCCTGATCACCGGCGCGGACAAGTGGAACATTGGTCTGGGTTTGCGATCCCTGGCACCCGCCGGCTTCGACACGCAGAATTTCGGCGTGTTCTCTGCGGCGGCGATCCTGGGTAGTTTGCCGATCGTGATTCTGTACTACAGCTTCCAGCAGGTCTTCGTGTCTGGCGCGCTGTCGGGCGGCGTCAAGGAGTAAGCGCGGTTCGAGACGGGCAGGGCGAGGGTGCTCCTCGCCCTGCTTTTTTGTGCATTGGACGAGAATCTCGAGGTGCGTTCGTGCTGAAGGCCGCATCTCGAGGAATCGTTACGACGGTCGTTCCCGTCGTACAAGAATGTCGCGGTCGTTCCCGTCGTACAAGAATGTCACCGACCGAGGGCGAACACGTCGCGCCCGCACGCGTGGGCGTGACGTTCACCCCGACGAGAACGCGGGTTGCTCGAGCGATTTCGAGGTTTGCGAGAATTGGGAAGACCGTCCAGCACGCGTTTTCTCGAGATCAATTTATTGCGTCCTGGACGGTGTTCTCGTGCGTTGGATCAGGTGGTAGCGGGTCGCAGACGGATCAATTCATCGCGCGTGACCAGCCCGGTCACCAGGGTTTCGCTGGCTTCCTCGTTCTTCTTCTTGCCGGGCTTGACGGCCTTGACCTCGAGCACGGCTTCGGAAGCATCCTTGTCTGGGCTGAGCCGCGCCAGCAGTTCCACGCGCGGCAAGCCGAGTTCGGCGCGTCCGGGCTGAACCAGACCGCCCGCCCGCTCGAACGCGCCACCTTTGAGGGCGTTCGCCAGCGCGGTTCCAGCCTCTCCAGCCGCGCCGCCCAGGTAGACGGGTTCGCCGTACCAGGCGTTGGCGCGCTCGTCGAAGGGTTCGCCAGCCGCGCTGGAAGCCAGCATCGCGCCCAGACCCGCCATGATCAGCGCCTCTATTGCGAAGTACCCCCAGGCCCAGCCGTTCTTGAGTTCGATGCCAGAACTGCTGGAGGATCGGGTGATGCTGATGCCTTCCTTGGCCTCGAGCTTCAGGTAGCCCGCAAAGCCTTTGTCCTTGACTTCGTCGGTCAGGTAGGCGTCGGTGAATTGCTGAATTTCCAGCGCGGTCGGGGCGGGCGCGCTGGCGGCATTCTGCGCGTTCTGCGAATTGAGCGCATCGCGCACGCTTTCCTTGAAGCTGACTTCGTAGCTCAAGAAGTGGTAGACGCCCGCCGCGAACAGCCCGCCGAGCAAGCCGATCAGTCCGGCCAGCAACGGGTTTCTGAGCTTGCCGCGCCGGGTTCCGCTGGCGGTGGCCAGACCGACGATGAAGCCCGCGACCGCCGGAAAAAGAATGATCAGGTAAATCCCGATCTTGTGATCCGCCGCCCACAGCAGTCCGCCCGCGATCAGCCCGGAGATGAGCGCGAAGGCGATCGCGACGAGGACGCCTGGGATGGGTGCGATGCCGCTCGGTCGGTACGGTTTCATGGTTTGAGCGTAACCGATATCAAATTGAATGGCATCGAAAACCCGACATGGCCGCGAGCCCGTCTGGAACGCGCGAAATCTCGAGTTCGGCACGATTTGTCGTGAAGCGCGTTAACATTGGGGCACAATTTGAAGGCAACGTTTGTCCACGACGGGCACGACCTCTTTCTCGAGATCGTGCCCGGTGCGTTTTGGCGAGAACACCGTCCGGTGCGAGCATCAACAAACACCGTCCCCCACGGTGTTCTCGGGGCAGAGGAAACGAATGGGGCAGGGCAGGGAGGGTCGCATGAACTGGACTGAATGGCTGTACCACGATCACACCCCGTACTACACCAGCGCGCTGACGGGCAGCCTGGGCGGGCGCGTCACGGTGCGGTTGCGCGCGCCGCTCGAACCCGCCGTGAGCGCCGCGCAACTCGTGATTCTCGAGCACGGCGACCTGAAACGCATCCCGATGCGCGAAGTCCGCACGGACGGAAAATTCAGGTTTTACCAGGCCGAATTGCCGCTGTTAACGCCGACCATGCGCTACGTGCTGTTCGCGCGCACGGACTCGGATTCCGCCGTGCTGGGCACGCGCGGTGCGTCCAGGACGTTGCCCGCCTTCCGCGATTGGTTCCAGTTCGTCTGCGACCGCCACAACGCCAGCTGGCTCGAGGATCGGATCTTTTACCAGATCTTCCCGGATCGCTTCAAGGATTCGGACGCGGGTCACGGCGTGCGCGACGGCGAATACCAGTACGACCGGATGCGCTTCAAACCCGACGGCAGCTTCGAGGTCGTGCCGCACGCCGTGGTCAGGCGCGGCTGGCATGAACTGCCCACGCGCGAGACGAACATCCTGGAGCATTTCGGCGGCGATCTGGGCGGGATCGAAATGAAGCTCGATTACCTGGAGGGCCTGGGCGTCAACGCGCTGTACCTGAATCCGATCTTCAAGAGCCCGTCCAACCACCGTTACGACACCGAAGATTTTCTCGAGGTCGATGGGCACCTCGGCGGCGATGCGGCCCTGAAAAGTTTGCTGGACGCGGCGCACGCGCGCGGCATGCGCGTGATCCTGGACAACGTCGTGGATCACACCGGCGACCGCCACCCGCTTTTTCTGGCCGCCAGGGACGGCGGGTCGGAACGCGAGTTTTATTCGTTCCATGAGCGCTTCGGGCGATTGGGGTACGCGGCCTTCTTCGGCGTGCCGAGCCTGCCGAAAGTCGAGTACGCCAGCTTGCGCGCGCAGGAGCATTTCATCACCGGGCCGGATTCGCCGGTGCGCAAATGGATTCGCTTCGGGGCGGACGGCTGGCGGATCGACGTGGCGCACATGATCGGCGCGAACGGCAGCGATGTCGGCAACCTCGAGATTCACCGCCTGATGCGCCAGGCCGTCAGGCTCGAGAACCCGGATGCCTACGTCTTCGGCGAACGCTTCCTGGACGCCGAAGCCGCGCTGCAAGGCCCGGACGTGACCCGAACCCTGAATGGAGCCACCGTCGGCGGCGAGGACGGCGTGATGAACTACCAGGGTTTCGGACTGCCCGTGACCGACTGGCTGGCGGGGCGCAACGTCTGGGACATCCCCGTGCAGGTGCCCACACCCGAACTCGCGGAGCGCCTGTTCGAGTCCTGGCGCGTGCTGCCCGAGCAATCGCGGCGCGCGCAGTACAACCTGTTCGGTTCTCACGACATCCCGCGGGCGCTCAACCGGTTCGGTGAAGACGCCGGGAAGCTCCTGACGGCCTTTGCGCTGTTGTTCGGCTTTCCCGGCGTGCCCAGTATCTATTACGGCGACGAGATCGGCATGACGGGCGGCGGCGATCCCTATAACCGCGCCCCGATGATCTGGGACGAATCGCGCTGGAACCAGGACGTGTTCCAGGCCGTGCGGAAGCTCGCGCAGGCCAGACGCGCCAGCAGAGCCCTCAAATCCGGGTCGCTGGTGTGGTTGCACGCGGACGGCGACGAGATCGCCTTCGCCCGCCCGTTCACAGACGACTCGGGCCATCTCGAGGTCGCCATCGTGGCCGTCTCGCGCGGCAACACGCCCAAAACCGTGCGGCTCGAGATCGCGCCAACGGGAGCCCCGGATGGGACGTGGCAGGACGCGGTCAGCGGGGAGCGTTTCACCGCAAAAAATGGCGCGCTGGAAGTCGGTCTCTCGAGCCCGCGCGTGCTGCTGCCCGTCTGATTTCGAGAACACCGTCCAGCGCGATCCACGCGTTCGCGCAGGGGCGAACGGTCTGTTCACCCTCGAGATTGACCGTGTTTTTGCTCGAGGTGCAACAAAGAACACCGTCCGGGACGCAGATTATAGAATGCGTCCCGGACGGTGTTCTGATCAATCAGCCGCGTTTGCTGCGCATGGCGAAAATGCGCTTGGGGCCATCCGCACCGTCTTCCACGAAACCCCTGTACTCGAGCGAATCCGATGCGTACAGCGCCATCTTGCCGTGGGTATCGTAATGCACGCCCCAGCCGTATTTCTTGGTCAGCGCCGAAGCGCGCATGCACGGGTGCGGTTTGCTGAACAACGCATCCCAGAGTTCCTGGCGGCGCGCTGCGACCTCGAGCGCGCTCAATCCCAACCTTCGGACGTGAACCTCGAAAATCAGTTCTTCGTTACTCAGCGTGTACGGCTGATCGGTCAGCAGTTCGTACTGGAGGCGGTGAATGGTTTTTGCGCCCGCGTCGTCCGGCACGACGCCGCAACGCGTTTGACTGTCGGGTGAGACCTCGATGAAGGTATCGGTGTACATCGTCTCTCCTCGCGGGCGTCGGAGGCGTCACTTCACGACTGGCGGATCACCATTCCTCGCGTCGCCAGAGGTTCCAGACCAGGCGTTCCTCGTCTTCCTCGTTCATGACGTACCCGGCGGCCTTGAGCGCCAGCTTGATCTGACCGAAATGGTAACCCTCGTGCCAGATCATGTGCTGGAGGAACAAAACGGGATGGTCGTAGGAAACGTTCTCACTTTTCATCGGCTGGCCGTCAGCGATTCGCGCCCTGACCGCTTGACCGACCGCTCTCGCGCTGTCGTTCAGCCCCTGCGCGATGCGCTCCCGGTCGCGCTCCGCCACGCGCTGCTCGCCTTCCTGGCGGAAAAGTGGGGTCTGGTCAGTGGCGAATTCCGGGGCGATCTTGGAGAGAAAGTACAACCGCGTTCCCTGGACGTGCGAGAACTGCACCGCGATGGACGGGCTTCCTTCCAGAGCGCTGGCGTCCAAGTGGTTTTCCGGCATGGTGCGAAGCAGGTTGACCAGAATGGTGTTGTTGCGGTTCCAGGAATCGAGCAGGGCTTCGAGGGTTTGGTCGGTAGGCGCGTCGGGCATCTTGGTCTCCTCGTCGGTGTTCTGGGCCTCTTCGGGCGCGAAAAATGCCAGTACAAAATACGAGATACGAATACGTTTTTAGCGTAACGCGCTCGGGATTCGAGTTGATGAGAGAACGCCAGCTGCGGGAAGCCATCGCGGCAGCACGCGCGCAGTACGGCCATCTCAAAGATGGCTCGAGACGCCGACCAGGTTGCACAGATTCCCGGCACGTAGACTCGAGGCATGAACCCCGACCTGAAACTGACCTACGACTGGACGCGGCGCACCCGAGAAGAACTCTTCGCCTTCACCGAAAGCCTGCCGAACGAGGTCTACACCCTCGAGCGACCCGATTTTGCCTACGGCAGCATCCGCAACATTCACGCGCACGTGGCGTTCGCGTACATGGTCTGGGTCGGCGTGATCGGATTGAACCGCGACCGGGCCAGTTTCGAGCTCCCCGCCGACCAGATTCCCGACGCGAACGCCATGCGCGAGCGCTTCAGCGCCGTGGACGCGCTTTTGCAGGAAGCCCTGGACGCATTTGATCGGCCCGACGAGATGTTCGAGCATCACCACCGGAGCGGGCAAACCCTGAAATTGACCCAACGCTGGCTGGTCGTGCGCCCGATCACGCACGAATTTCACCACAAGGGTCAACTGCTGGCGCTGGCCCGAGTGATCGGGCATCCGTTGCCCGAAGACATGGGTTCAGATCTGGTCGGGCCGTTCGAGGATTGAGCAACACCGTCCAGGACGCGTTTCAAAAATAACGTGCTGGACGGTGTTCTCGAGCTCCGAAGCTCGAGTCCAATCCTGCGAACATCCTGATGGGGGATGACGAAGCATCTTTCGCCGTCGTTCGGGCGCGAAACGTTGCCCAGAGCGGTGTTTTCGACGGTCACGACCGCGAGATACCCTCGACTGGATTCAGGGGACAACCCTGACCACGCAGTCTCCCTGAGCGGCTCGAGCGTTGCGGTTGCCTGACTGTTCGCCCCGTGCTACACTCTCACGGCTTGTCCCGAAAGGGACCCTCGAGGAGAGATCATGAAGCGTACCTGGCAACCCAACCGCCGCAAGCGCGCCAAGACCCACGGCTTCCGCGAGCGCATGTCCACCGCGACGGGCCGCAACGTCCTGAAGCGCCGCCGCGCCAAAGGCCGCAAGCGCATCGCCGTCCAGAGCCCGCGCTTCCAGTAACCTCGCCCCGAGCTGGCCTCGGGATTGGAGCATTTGAACCATGTCGGAGCCTCGAGAGAACCCGCTCGGGGCTCTGCGTGTTGATCGTCCGAGTGTTGATGAAAAGACCGCCCCAGACGGTGTTTCTGCGAGTTCAAAAACACCATCCGGGACGGTCGGTTCAGCCCAGGGGTTCACGCCTCTCCCCTGCTCGAGCCTGAAACTCGACCGGGATTTCCGGCGCGTCAGAAACAAGGGCAAGGCGGGGCGCACGGCCTTATTGACGCTGCGCTGGCTGGCTCAACGCAGGCCCGAAGTGCAGTGCGGCATCGTGGTCTCGAAGAAGGTCGGCAAGGCCGTGCTGCGCAACAAGATTCGCCGTCGGCTGCGCGAGGCGGTGCGCAGAATGGACTGGCCCGCCGTGCAAGCCATGATCGTGGTCTCGCCGGAAGCAGCCAGCGCGAGCTACGCGGATTTGGTGAAAGCGCTCAGGGTTGCCGCCAGCAAAAGCGGTTTAAGATAGGCAGGTTGTGAACGGTGGTGCGGGAAAGACGGCGGGGAAACGTTTTGAATGCCGTCGTGAACCCGTGCGCCGTCACCCTGGATTTGTGGAAAGCGCGCTGATGGCCTCGAAGAACGATACAAGCCGAGCGGGACAGAACGCCCGCAACCATCCCGAGGATGCAGTCGTATCCTCGAGCGTGCTTTCGTCGAATCCCGAGAAACAGATCGACCCGTTCGCCGACCCGATCGGCGCCAGGCTGGAACGTTCCAGCCTGGCGGCCAGGGCGATGATGGCCTCGATCACGGGCTACCAGCGCTTTTTATCGCCCCTGAAGGCGCAACCGACCTGCCGCTTCTACCCGAGTTGCTCGCAGTACGCGCTCGAAGCCGTGCGCGAACACGGCGCGGTGGTCGGCGCGTGGCTGGCGGTCAAACGCGTTTCCAAGTGTCACCCGCTTCACCCCGGCGGTCTCGACCCGGTTCCCGCGCGGAACCGGGCGCAGGATCGCCGTCTTCTGGAGGATCGATGAGAGTAGGAGCAGTCCGCACCCCTCGCCTGCGCGCGTTGGCCGTCATCGCCGCGCTCGCGCTGTTCTCGAGCGTCGCACACGCGATCGTCGAACCCAAATGGATCGACGTGGATGTCAACAAGGACGGCAAGCTTGATCGCGTGGCCGTCACCAACCTGACCGACATCGCCTTCGACGATAAAGGTGACATCGTCGGCTGGTACACGAAAATCGTCAAGGGCACCGATTACAACGGTCAATCGGGCGGTTTCCTGGGCGGTCTGCTCGGCGGCTCCGGCAAGGGCGCGACCGACCCGTACAACAACAAACCCAACCTGATCAGCGCGCCCAGCGCCGTCGTCACCAACCTCAAGGGTGAAGCGCAAACCGACAAGCCCAAACTGAGCGCCACGCCCGACCTGATGGAAGCGAGCTTCACCTACCGTCAGGGCGGTGCGACCGTCACCAAGACCTACCGCATCCGTCCGCGCCGCTTGACGGTCGATCTGGACGTGAGCGTGACCGGATCGGGGCGCTACGACCTGGAGTTCGTGGGCCTGGGCGGCGGCAAACCGCAACTCAAGGCGCTCGAGAAGGGTGCGACCGCACCACTGGAAGCGGGCGAGGTCAAGGATTTCGGGTACGCCAGCATGCAGTGCTGCACCAGCCTGCTGGGCAGCCCCGGCGAGGCGATCATCATCCGTCCGGTCGATACCAGCGCCGGGGCGATACCCGCCAAAATTGGCACGCGCATCGAGAAGCGCACGACCGATAAGGGCACGGAGGACGTGGAACGTTCCTTCATCAGCCTGAACGCACCCGGCGACGCGACCACGAAACTGCACATCTACGGCGGCTTCAACGAGCTGGTGCGATTGAGTCTGGAAGACCTCTACCCGAACCTGCCGGGCATTTTCCAGCCGAACATCTTCGGGCAGCTTTCACTGCTGCTGATTCAGCTCCTGCGCTTTTTGAACACCGTGGTCGGATCGTGGGGTCTGGCGATCATCGCACTGACGATCCTGCTGCGCGTGGCGATGTGGCCGTTGATGCAGACGCAGCTCAAATCGAGCGCCGAGATGCAGGCCATCCAGCCCGAAGTCACCAAATTGCGCGAAAAATTCAAGGACAACCCCGCCAAGCTCCAGGAATCCACCATGGCGCTCTACAAGGAGCACGGCGTCAACCCCGCCGCCGGGTGCTTGCCGCTCTTCTTGCAGATGCCGATTCTGATCGTGCTGTGGCGCGTCGTCTCGAACTTCGAGTTCGACCAGGGCTTCTTGTGGCTCAAGGACCTGTCCCTGCCCGATACGATCCCGAACGGCTTGTTCATCCTGCCCGTGCTGTACGTCGGCGTGAACGTCTTGCAGACGTACCTGCTGACGCGCGCTCAACCCGAGATGTTCCGCACGCAGTTGATCGTGCAGCTCGTGTTCGTGTACCTGGTGCTGAGCTTCCCGTCCGGTGTGACGCTGTACTGGGTGATGTCCACGATCATTCAGGTCGGCCAGCAGTACCTGATCAACCGTTCCCTGAAGGCCAAAATGGCGCTCAAACCCGCGATCATCGCACCCGATGTACCCAGCACCAAGAAGGCGACCGGCAAGAAGTAGGCTTTTCGTTCGTTCCAGGCGGTGTTCTCGAGGCTCGAGGGCACCGTTTTTGATTGGATCTCCGGCGAAAGTCGGGGCGAATCTCGAGGCGTCGTTGCCATCCGAGGGCGAACAGTCTATTTACCCTTCGCGAGCGCCCGGATGCGCTGCTCGGGATTGAGGTTCGCAAAATGTCGATTGATACACCGTGCTGGACGCGAGCCGCTCCGGGAACACCGTTCAGCACGCAATTTATGGCTCCAGGACGCGGATCGACGCTCAGAAATGGATTCGGAATAGCACGCCCTGATAGACTTCTGACATGGACGACAAGACCAAGCTCGACGCGTACCTCGAGAACCTCGGCATCAGCGACGATGCCGAAACCTCGAAACCCGTGATCCCGACCACACCCGCCGCGAGTCCCGTCACGCCCGCCGTGAGCGCCGTCACACCGCGCCGCGATGATCTTGCACGCGCGGGGCGCGATGAACCCGCGACCACGCCAACCATGCAATCCGAACCGCGCCCCAACCGGCTAAACGCGTCCGCCGACGCCATCGTCGAGGATTTCCTCTCTGGAATGCTGATGCACCTCGATCCGGGGTACACCGTCAGCGCGCGCGCGCGCAGCGATTCGATCAACGCCGAAGTCACCGGTGGCGATCCCGGCAAGATCATCGGGCGCGAGGGCCGCACGCTAGCCGCGATCGAATTCCTGGCGAACACCGTGCTGGCCAAAGAGCACGGTCAGGGCGCACCGCGCGTCAACGTGGACGCCGCAGGCTACAGAAGACGCCACGAGGAGCGCCTGCTGGAGCAGGCGAGGCGCATCGCGGCGCGGGTGCGCAAGAGCGGCGAGGAGATCGAACTCGACCCGATGACCGCCGCCGATCGGCGCATCATTCACATCGCGTTGCGCGAGGACGCGTTCGTGACGACCGAATCCGTCGGGGAAGGCCGCGAGCGCCGGATCGTGATCAAGTCGAGAGGTTGAGAGAGCCGTGAGCCACAAGCCGCAAGGAAGGGCGAGCGTTCGGGCTCGCCCGGTTTTGTCTCAAGCCAGAACACCGTCCTGGACGGTATTTCTTATTTGCGTACAGGACGGTGTGCTCGATGCCGACGGTTTTTGAAAGCCTCGAAGCGCTCACGGTTCGGCTCGAGCGCGCGGGCGTGCCCAGTCCGCGCGTGGACGCGGAAGCCCTTTTGGGTTTCGTGACGGGTTTCTCGAGGACGGACTCGATCCTGGAGCGCAACCGGGAACTCGAGGCGGACGTTCTGGCGAGGCTCGAGTCGCTGGTCGAACGGCGTGCAGCGCGCGAACCGTTGCAGTGGATTCTGGGAAGATCGGGCTTTTACGGGCTCGAGCTGCGCGTGAAACCCGGCGTGCTGGTGCCGCGACCCGAGACGGAACGGCTGGTGGAAATCGTGCTGGAGGCGTTGCGCGACCAACCGACGGCGCGTGTGGTGGACATCGGCACGGGCGCGGGCGCGATCGCGCTGGCGATCAAACACGAACGGCCCCTGGCGCGCGTTTTTGCGACCGATATCGACTCGAAAGCCGTCAAGCTCGCGCTCGAGAACGCCCGCGACCTGAACCTTGAAATCACGGTGCAAAACGGTGATCTGATCGGGAATCTCGAGCCACCGTTCGATGCGATCGTCTCCAATCCGCCGTACCTGCCGGAAGCCGACCTGGAACACCTGGAGCCCGAAGTGCGGCGCGACCCGCACGGGGCGCTTTTTTCGGGTTCCGACGGGCTGAAGCTGGCGAGAAGAATCGTGCTGGAAGCCCAGGAAAACTTGAATCCCGGTGGCCTGTTGGCGCTCGAACTCGACCCGAGGAACGTCCAAACGCTCGCGGCAGAACTCGAGAACACCGTCTGGGACGGCATTGTCATTCACGCGGATTTGACGGGACGGGATCGGTTCCTGACCGCCCGACGAGCAGCTTCTCCCCTGCCCGAAGGCCGGAACGATGGCACTCGGGGCGTGACTGATTCCCTTCCCGCCATCGCGCTGGACGTGGGCGAGGCCCGCATCGGTTTCGCGACCAGCGACGCGCACGGCAGGTTCGCCTTCGGGCGCGGCTACCACACGCGATCAAAGCTCGAGGCGGACATCGAGGCCGTGCGCGAATTTCTGACCCGAGAGGACGCGAAAACCGTCGTGGTCGGACTGCCGCTCCGAACGGACGGCGCGGACAGCCCGCAGACGCAACGGGTGCGCACCTTCGCGGCCTCGCTTCAGGCTGCCGGGTTGCGGGTCGCGTTTCAGGACGAGCGTTTCACCACCCGCATCGCCACGCAGAACCTGATGGGCAAAAGCAAAAAAAAGCGCCAGGAGAAAGGCAACACCGACGAGGCCAGCGCCGTGGCGATCCTCGAGACGTGGCTCTCGAAGCGCCCTCGGATCGAATAACACCGTCTGGGACGCATTCCTAAATACGCGTGCTGGACGGTGTTTTCTGGCCTTCGGGTTCTCGAGAAACCCTTATTTGAGCATCCTTTCGAGCGCCGCGACGGTCGCGGTCACGACCTGTTTTCGCTCCGCCTCGAGCGAGATGGTTGCGGGCTTGTCGCCGGATTGCGGGCCGTAATCGCCGAACTGGGCGTGGTCGCCACCCTCGATCACGACGTATTTGGTGCTGGCTGGGGCGTAGATTTTGGTGGATTCGACCTTGGCGGGCGTCGCCAGGCCATCCAGCGAGGCGGAAATGCTGGTCACCTGAACGTCCGTGCGGGCGGACAGGTCGAAGCTTTTATCGCAGTAGGCCGCCCAGAAAATCAGGGCCTTGACCTTGTCAGAATTCTTCGCGTACAGGCACGCGGTCGCCCCACCCAGGCTGTGCCCACCGATCGCCCAACGCGCGATGCTGGGGTTGGCGGCGATCACGCCGTCCGCCCGGTTCGGGGCGACGATGGCAAAATTGAGCGGGAATTTCACCACGAAGACCGCGAAGCCCGCCTGCGCGATGGCTTTGATGGATTCCGAGTACGCGACCGGATCGACTTTCGCGCCGGGGTAAAAAATAAAGCCCGCTTTCGGCGCGCCCGTCGGCACGAAGCTGATCTGGTCGCTGGCGTCCGTGACCTTGACGGTCGCGCTGCTCGAGAGCGCCGCCCTGGCTGCGTCCGTGGCGGGGATCGGTTGGACGAAGATCGCGACACCGATGATCAGCACCACCAGCGCGAGCGCCAACGCGATCAGGATTCTTCGGACGATGGGGTTTTTCACGAGCGCGATTATCGCAAAGATTCCTGGCTGATGAAAGTGCCGTCTTGCACGGCGCGGGCGCGAGCGCGAACCGGGGTTAAATCGGTCAAGGAAGGCACGGCGCGTTCCCGTACCGCATCGAACGGATGATCGCCTCGGCGCGAGCCACCGCCGCGTTGGGCAGACGGGCGTACCCGAGGGGTTCCGCGAAGGCCTGCCCCTCGTGGACGATCCACCACAGCAACCCGGACAGCGCCTTGCTGCGCTCCAGGGAGCGTCCATCGTAGCGCTGATCCCGGTAGACCAGCGCCCAGGTGAAGCCCGCGATCGGGTAGGCGCTACCGCCCGCGTTGGTCAGCCCGACGCGCGTGTCGGCGGGCAGGTCAACCTGCGCGGCGGCGCTCGAGATGCCCTGCGGGTTCGGGGCCACGAAGTGCCCGCTGGCGTTCTTGACGAGCGCGTACTCGACCTGGTTGAACAGCGCCGTGGCGAACTCCGAATAGCCGATTGCGCCGGGCGTGCGCTTGACCAGCCCGGCCAGCACGTCGTTGCCGGGCGCGTTCAGGCCGGTCGGCCAGGACACCAGTTGGGTCGGCCCGATGGACACGGTTTCTGCCCAGAGCGGTGAAGTCTTGCCCAGGAAATCCACGAAAATAGAGGTCGTTCCGCTGCCGCCGGAACGGTGCACGACCGTGACCAGCAGGTTCGGCAGTTTCACGCCGGGATTCAATGCGGCGATGGCCGGATCGTTCCAGCTCTTGATCCGTCCGAGGAACAATTCCGCGATGGTCGGGCCATCGAGTTTGAGCGGTTTGTCCAGCCCGAGGTTGTAAATCACGGCCACCGCACCGAGCGCCACCGGCACGTGCAATAAAGCAGCCGGAGCCTGACGCAGGCGCGCATCGCTGAGGAAGCTATCAGTCGCCCCGAAGTCCACGCTCCGCTCCAAGATGCGCTCGATGCCCGCGCCGGAACCGACGGGAAGGTAGTGCGCCTGCGGCTTTCCAGCCAGCGCGTACTGCTCGAGAAGCCTGTTGTAGAAAGGTTCAGCGAAGGTCGAGCCCGCGCCGTCAATTGCCTGAGCGGATGCGGGGGCGGCTGCGAGCGCAGTCAGCAACCAGCCTGCCAGGATCAGAAGCTGTTTCATGGTGTCTCCTTCGGGGTTATCGGGTGTCGTTCGAGGTGATGGTCTGCGCGGGGCTTCATTTGTTCGCGTTTCGCGGCGTCGCTCGGGTCGGTCGGAGCTCGAGCGGCACCGTCCAGCACGCAACGTTTCGGATTCTTGAAAACACCGCACTGGACGGTCTTCCTGGCGGCGCTCGGGTCTTTTCGAGGCCCAGCGCACTCCTGGCTCGCGATCAGCGAATGGGCGAAGAAATGAAAAACGCATCAAAACTTCGGCGTGCTTCCGGTCAGCAGTTCTCGCACTGGACTTCAATGTCGCTCGAACCCTGAGCATTTATGGTGGATCGTTCAGCTTCGTTCAGCACGATTCAACGGCGCACGACCGCGACCAGAAAAACGGGTGAGCCGCGCCCAACCTCGGATGGCGCCCCAATGCGCTCAGCAATGGTTTCGATCACGTTGATCCTTCGTGGTCAGGCTCGGGGCGTTCAACGCGAGACTTTCGCTCGCGCACTTTTGCTCTTCGAGAAAACCGTTCCTGCTCGAAAGTCAGGGCACCTTCTTGATCCTGAACATGCACCTGACGGGCAGGATCGCTTCTTGATCCTGAACATGCACCTCACGGGCAGGATCGCTTCTTGATCCTGA
>CAXTKV010000075.1:0-21964 GCA_964244895.1 uncultured Deinococcales bacterium | reverse complement strand
AGTAGAAGGCGGGCCAGTCGATGGCCAGTCGCAAGTCCGATTCGGATTGCGCCGTGAAGCCGCGAATGCTCGACCCGTCGAAGGTCAGGTTATCGGCGGATTTCAGCAGGAATTTCTTGTCGTAATCGAGCATGTGCAGTCTGCCTTCGAGGTCGGAAAAGCAGACCGTCACGGCCTTGATACCTTTGGTGGCCGCCAGGTACTTCATGCGCTCTTCTTGCACCTTGCCCGGATCTTTGCGATCCAGACGATCCTGCTTGGCCTGGAGGTTCAGCTCTTCGAGTTTTTCGTAGGGCAGCTCTAAGAAGTCACGCAGCGAATCTTGGCTCATGTCACGCTCCTTGGTTATGCCGGTCGTTCCCGGCAAACGCTTGGTGATTGCGCCGGTCGTTCCCGGCTGACTGTTGGTGATTGCGCCGGTCGTCCGGCGCAATTTGTTCGATTGTTGCCCGAAACGGATGCGTTTGACCCGAAATCTGGCACGCTCGAGCGAATCTACCAGGTTTTTCTGCGCTTTGTCATCCTTTGGGCTGTCCTTCCGCCCGAGACAAGCTGACAGCGCGTTGAGCGGTTTCGCCCACAGATTCGGCTCGAGCGAGAAAATCAGGGGCGCGTCTCTCGAGAAGACCGTCCAGGACAGCGTTTTCTGGCACGAGAAAAACACCGCGCTGGACGGTCTTCTCGTGATCTGAATTGGCCAGGTCAGCTTCGGTCAGGCCACGTTCTCGAGATGCACATGGTCACGTTCAGGCTCGAGAATCCGCGCTTCGATCCTGGCGCGAGTCGTAAACGCTGCGGGCTTCCATCACGCGCGGCAGGTTCTGCATGGCCCAGACCGCCAACGGCGCGATGATCTCGTCCAGGCTGTGCCCGAGTTCCGTCAGATCGTACTCCGTGTGCGGCGGCACGACCGGGTACGACGTGCGCCGCACCAGACCGTCTCGCTCGAGGGAACGCAGGGTTTGCGTCAGCATCTTCTGGCTGATGCCTTCCAGGGCGTTCTGAAGCTGGCTATAGCGCTGCGTGCCGTAGCACTTGAGGGCGTACAGCACCAGGATGCTCCAGCGATCCGCGATCATGTCCAGCACGCTCTGGGATGGGCAGGAGCGGGACATCACGTTGGTCTGAACGGGTTGGGACTGGACGGGTTGCTCGGTCGGTTTCATGCGGTAAGTATAGCAGCATTATACGCACCAAAAGGTATGTACTTGCTAAATAGAGTGTTAGGGCTTAAAGTCTGCACTCGAGGGTCAACACCGCGTTGACCACGATCCCAATTCAACATCACAGATTTTTCCAGGAGACCACCATGATTCTGATCAGCACCGCCAACGGCAAGGTCGGCAACGAAATCGTCAAAAGCCTGATCCAGCAAGGCCAGAGCGTCCGCATCGGCGCACACAACCTGGCCAAAGCGCAAGCGGCCTTCCCCGGCGCAGATGTCGTGCATTTCGATTACAACGATGAAGCCAGCGTCAAAGCTGCCCTTCAGGGCGTGAGCACCCTCTACCTGGCCTCGCCCGGCGATTTCCCCGCCGAACCCGAAAAGCGCGTGATCGATCTGGCCAAAGCCACCGGGGTCAAACGCGTCGTGAAACTCTCCGCCATGGGCGTCGAGAACAACCCGGACGCGCCCCTGCGCCAGGTGGAACTGCACCTCGAAAAAAGCGGCCTGGAATGGACCTTCCTGCGCCCAAACTGGTTCATGCAGAACTATTCCACCGGTATGGCCGCAGGCATCAGGCAGGGCGGGCTCTATGAACCCGCCGCCGACGCCAGAACTGGCTTCATCGACTCTCGCGACATCGCCGCCGTGGCCGTCAAGGCCCTGACCGAGGACGGCCACGCGGGGCAGGCGTACCCGTTGACCGGCCCGGAGAGCCTGGATCGCACGGCGGTCGCGCAAAAGATTTCCGAGGCGACCGGAAAGCCCGTCCAGTACGTGCCCGTCACCGACGATCAATTCCGCGCCTCCATGCAGAGCGTCCTTTCACCGACCTACCTGGAACTGATGAGCAGCCTTTATTCGGGCGTTCGCGCCGGATGGTCGGACGCCACGACCGACACCGTCGAGCGCGTGCTGGGCCGCGAGCCGATCAGCTTCTCGCAGTTCGCAGCGGATCACAAGAACGACTGGCTGTAAAGACCGTCCCACACGCGAATTCTGATTACTCGAGAACATCGTGCTGAACGGTGTTCTCGAGTAACACGACGCCTCGAGAATCCCCGTCAGACGACCTCTTTGGGCTTGGCAAAAATCATGCGCCCCAGGGCCGTCTGGATGTTCGACACGACCGCCACCCGCACGGTGCGACCGCGCAAGGCCAGACCGTCCTCGATCACGACCATCGTGCCATCGTCCAGATAGCCGATGCCCTGACCGGCCTGAGAGCCCTCCTTGACGACCGTGATCGTCAATTCGTCGCCCGCGCCGTGGCGCGGCTTGAGGGTTTCGGCCAACGCGTTCAAACTCAGGCATTTGACGCCCTGCAAACTGGCGACTTTGGCCAGCCCGTTGTCGTTCGTGATCAGCCACGCGCCCAATTCCAGCGCGGCGCGCACCAGGCGGTCATCGACGGCCTCGGTGCCGCTTTCGGTCGCGCCGGAATTGCCGAACTCGCGCACCACGAACTCCATGCCGGGTGTGGCGCGCATGCGCTCCAGGATGTCCAGACCTCGGCGGCCCTTGCTGCGTTTGATCGGGTCGGACTGATCGGCGAAGAACTGCAATTCGCGCAGCACGAAGGCGGGCACCACGAACGGGCCTTCCAGGAAGCCCGTCTGCGTGACCTCCGCGATGCGCCCATCGATGATCACGCTGGTGTCCAGCAACTTGAGCGGCGTGACGCCTACTGGCACGATCCGTTCGACGGGTTTGCCCGCGATCGGCGTGAACCACTCGCGGTTTTGCACCGCGAAGAACACGAAAAAGACTTCCAGCAAGAGCGTCACCAATAGCTGGAAGTACCACGCGAAGCCCGGCACGTTCGAGAGCAAGTTGTTCAACAGCACGCTGATGACCAGCGCCGCGATGGTCGCGACCGTGCCCGCCAGCACCGTCTGGGGCGGCAGGTGAACCAGCGAGTCAATCACGCGACCCAGGAAATCCCGGATGGTTCTGGCGGGCCGACGGATCAACAACGAAGCGATCAACCCGCCCAAAAGCGTGACGTAAATGCGGTTCAACGAATCCGGCGCGAACACCGGGTAAGAAATCACGTAGCCGACCAGCGCGCCCAGCGCGACCAGCACGGAGCGCACCAGCACCAGCAAGGGATCGCCCAATCCCTGCCTCACGCTGCGCCCCAGACGGCCTTGACCGCGTCCCGCACGGACCTGATGCCGCCCCTCGAGCCATCGGGTGGCGTGACCAATTTGTGGAAGCCCACGCGTCTGGCTTCCTCGGCGCGCCGGGCGGCCTGACTGACGGTGCGAACCTCTCCGGCCAGGCCGACTTCACCGAAGACGGCGGTGTCCTCCGGCACGGGCTTGCCCATGACGGCGCTATAGACGGCCAGCGCGATCGCCAGATCCAATCCCGGATCGAAGAGCTTCATGCCGCCCGCCAGGTTGACGTAGATGTCCAGTCCGGCCAATGACAATTCCAACCTGCGCTCGAGCACCGCCAGCACGACATCCACGCGCCGCGCATCCAGCCCGACCGCGACGCGTTTGGGTGCCGGGTACGGGGTCTTGGCGGCCAGGGCCTGCACCTCGAGCAATAACGGGCGGTTGCCGTCCATGGTGGCGGCCACGACGCTGCCGGGAACGCCGACGGGACGCTCCGCCAGGAAGGCCAGGGACGGGTTCTCGATGGCTTGCAGGCCGGATTCCTGCATGTCGAACACGCCCAGTTCACCGACGCTCCCGAAGCGGTTCTTGACGGAACGCAAGAGGCGGTAATGGCCGACCGATTCCAGGTAGAGGGTCGCGTCCACGATGTGCTCCATCACCTTCGGCCCGGCGACCGTGCCGTCCTTGGTGACGTGCCCGACCAGCACCATCGCGCAACCGGTTTCCTTGGCGGCGCGGGTCAGCCGCGCCGTGGCTTCTCGCACCTGGGAGGTGCTGCCGGGCGTGCCGTCGTCGTCCACCTGAATCGTCTGGATCGAGTCCACGATCGCGAGCTTCGGGGATTCGGCTTCCAGCAGCGCGCTGATGCCGCCGCACTGGATGTCTCGGGTCATCAGGATGTCGCCCTGCACGCCCAACCGATCCGCCCGAAGGCGAACCTGCTCGAGGGATTCCTCGCCCGCCACGTACAGGACTTTCTCGCCAGTGCGGGCCAGGTGATCCGCGACCTGCAACAACAGCGTGCTCTTGCCGATGCCCGGTTCGCCGCCCAGCAGCACCACGCCGCCCGGAACCCAACCGCCGCCCAGCACGCGATCCAGTTCGCTGACGCCGGACGGAATGCGGGGCTCCGTCAACGAGGCCACGCTGGAGAGCCGCGTGACCGCACCCGGAGGCACGCTGCGCTGAGCGCCGAAACCCCCACCTCGAGCGCTGCCACCTGGGGCCGGTGCGACCTCCGTGAAACTGTTCCAGGCCGAACACGACGGGCAACGCCCCAGCGGTTTGGCCGCCGTGTAGCCGCAAGAATCGCACCGGTATTGAACCTGGACTTTCGCCACGGCGCACAGTATACCGATGCGTCACACGATCAGGAAGCAACAGAACACCGTTGGGAACGCATTCTTTAATTCGCGTCTGCGACGGTGTTTGTACGTCAGGGGTCGGGAGCCAGAAGTCTTTGGGTTTGGATGCTGCCTCTCGAGAAGACCGTCTGGGACGCGTTTTCTCAGGCCATGAGGTTTGCGTGCTGGACGGTCTTCCCGGCGAATGTCGCGGTTTTCAGAACCGATCTAGGATTGAAACGTGGAACCTTCAATCACCGAACGCTTCACCGGAGCCGCCGCGTTCTACGCGCGCTTCAGACCCGACTATCCGCGTGAACTGCTCGAGCGTCTGGCGGCTCGAGTTCCCCGCGATGACTCGAGCCGCTTGCTCGACCTCGGCTGCGGCCCCGGCACGATCTCGCTCGCCATGCGCGAGTGGTTCGCGGAGGTCATCGGGCTGGACGTGAACGCCGCCATGATCGGTCAAGCGGAAGCTCGGGCTTCAGACCTCGGGGCGTCGAACGTGCGCTTCTCGATCCGTCCCGCCGAGGAGATCGGGGCTGAGCTGGGCGCGTTCCGGTTGATCACGGTTGGGCGGGCGCTGCACTGGATGAACCGCGAGGTCGTGATCGAGCGCGCCTACGATCTGCTCGAGCCCGGTGGGGGCTTTGCTACGCTCCGCAGCGACGACGAACGCCGGGATCCGTGGCGGGTCGCGGCGGACAGGGTTATCGAGCGTTACCTCGGGCCTCGAGAAGCGTCTCGCTGGCACGATCCAAACTGGGAGCATCACGACACACTACTGCGCCGTTCTCGCTTCGCCACCGTCGAGGAGATGCGTATCCAGACGAGCCGCACCGTGAGCTTGGATGAGCTTGTTGGGCGCGTGTTCTCCATGTCCTCAAGCGCACCAGAACGCTTCGGGAATCACCTCGCGGCGTTCGAGGCCGATCTCAGGCGCGCGTTGCTCGAGGTCGAAGCTTCCGGAAGCTTCGGGTTTTCCGACCATTTCGACTGCGTGCTCGCGCTGAAGGCCTAGCTCGAGAGAACCGTCCGGCACACTGACCTCGAACTGCGTGCGTGAGGGGGTTCTTGCCGAGCGCGACGAAAACGCGGCCCGTGGATTCGGGCCGCGCTCGAGATTGCAAATCCTCTAAAACTCGCTGACCAACTCGGGACGCTCGAAGTTGATCTTACCGTCGCCCATGCTGATTCTGATCTCGCCCTCGGGGAAGCTCAACACGGCCATCGAGAGCGGATCTTCGATTTCCTCGCGCATGATCGCGCGAAGCTGCCTTGAGGAACCCTTGAGCTTGACCTTGCTGACCAGGTGGTGCGCCACGCGCGGATCGTAGGTCACGATCAGGTCGCGGCTGAGCAACTCCGTGCGCATTTCCTCGAGCAACTGTCCGGCGATGCGCTCGAGTTCGGGTTCACCCAGCGGCTTGAAGCGGATGATCTCGTCCAACCGATCCAGAAATTCCGGGGTGAACAGGTTTTTGATCGGCTGGTTGTCGTTGATCTCGACCGGGTTGAACCCCACGCCCGCACCCTGGTTGAAGCCCGTGTTGCTGGTCAGGATCAATATGGCGCGGCGGAAATCCACCGTGCGGCCCAGGCCGTCCGTCAGGCGTCCATCGTCCAGGACTTGCAAGAAGGTGTTGTACACGTCCGGGTGCGCCTTCTCGATTTCGTCCAGGAGAATCACGCTGAACGGTTGGCGGCGGATGGCTTCCGTTAAGCGCCCGCCCTGCTCGTGCCCGACGTACCCTGGGGGCGCGCCGATCAGTTTGGAGACGCTGTGCGATTCCTGGTATTCGCTCATGTCGAATCGCACCAGGGATCGCTCGGAGCCGAACAGGGTCGTGGCGAGCGCCTTGGCCAGGTGCGTCTTGCCGACACCCGACGGGCCGACGAACAGGAAGCTGGCCGAAACCCGAGTCCGACCGCCCAGCCCGACCCTCGAGCGGCGCAGCGCGGCGGCGAGCGCCTTGACGGCATCCGGCTGCCCGTAAACCTGGTGGCCCAGGTCGTCCTCGAGCGCCAGCAGTTTGCCATCGTCGCGGTCATCGACGTAAATGCCGCCCCACGAATCCACGATGCTCTCGATGTCCTCGCGCGTGACCATCGGCGTGCCCTCGGCGTCCTCGACGACCGGCATGCCCAGGCTGGCGTTCAGGCGCACGCGGCTTCCGGCCTCGTCGATCAGGTCGATGGCCTTGTCCGGGAAGTTGCGGCCCGGCAGAGAACGCTCGCCGATCTTGACGGCCAGTTCCAGGATCGGGTCGGGAATGATGACGCTGTGGTGCTCCTCGTAGCGCGGTTTCAATCCGCGCAGGATTTCCAGGGTTTCGGCGGGGCTGGGTTCCAGCACGATCACCGGCTGGAAGCGGCGCTCGAGCGCGGCGTCCTTCTCGATGTAGCGGTGGTACTCGCCGGTGGTGGTCGCGCCGATGACTTGAATCTCGCCGCGCGAGAGCGGCGGCTTGAGGATGTTGGCCGCGTCCAGCGTGCCTTCCGCGCCGCCCGCGCCGACCAGCGTGTGCAACTCGTCGATGAAGGCGATCACGCGCGACTGCCGCAGTTCCTCGATGATCTGGCGCAGGCGCTCCTCGAACTCGCCGCGGTACTTGGTTCCGGCCACCACGCCCGCCAGATCCAACGAAATCAAGCGCATGCCGCGCAGCGCGGGCGGCACGCGGTTCTCCATGATTGAAAGCGCCAACCCTTCGACGATGGCGGTCTTGCCGACGCCCGGATCACCGATCAGTACGGGGTTGTTCTTGGTGCGGCGCGAAAGGATCTGCGTCACGCGCCGGATTTCCTCGACGCGCCCGATGACCGGATCGAGCTTGCCTTCTCGGGCTTCTTTGGTCAGGTCGCGCCCGTACTCGTCCAGGAACGGCGTGTTGACGGGCTTCTGCTCCTGGCGCGGGTCGGCGTGCGCCAGAATCCGCCAGCGGATCGTGTCCACGTCACGCGACAAGTCCTGCAAAATGCGGAACGCCACGCCGTCACCCTCGCGCAGGATGCCCAGCAGGATGTGTTCCGTGCCGATCACCTGGCTGCCCAGGTTGCGGGCTTCGGAAGACGCGAGTTCCATCACGCGACGCGCCCGAGGAGTGATCGCGGGCGCTTCCGTGTGGCGCAAGCCCTCTCCGCGACCGATGATTTCCTCGACCCGGCGGCGGAAGCCTTCCAGGGTCGCGCCGAACTCCGTCAGGATGCGGCAGGCCGTGCCACCCTCGCGCATCAGGCCCAGCAGCAGATGCTCCGGCCCGATCATGGCGTGGCCGAGCTTACTGCCTTCCTCTCGGGCGTAATGGAACACGAGCCGTGCTCGATCGTCGTATCTGTTCACGCTACAGCGCTCCTTGGAAAGTGTCTCGAGCTTGCCTCGTGGGTGTCATTGTGCTCTTATCGTACAGGGAAGGACTCGGGCTTTTGGGCTTGGGATCACGATACCTTGCGATCAATCTACCCCATCACCTGAATCCAGAATCAAGCAATCCGACATGACCACAGGCCGCGATGGTCATCTTCGATGTTGTGCTCGAGACCTTCAACCTATCGTCCAGCACGGCAGGGATGGTAATCAAGAAAGGTTTTGCGAAGTCTCTGCACCGTCCCGCACGCGACCCTCGGAACGCGTGCAGGACGGTGTTAAGCTTCACGGGTGCCGAAGATCAAATTCTGCTTCAACTGCGGATCGCCCATCGCGGATCTCGGCGCGAGCACGCACCCGCACTGTGACGCGTGCGGTCGGACGAGCTGGCGAAATTCCAAGCCCGGCGCGGGCGCGATCATTCACGACGCTTCAGGGCGCGCGCTGATGGTCAAGCGCGCCATCGAACCGTTCCGGGGCTGGTGGGATTTGCCCGGCGGGTTCCTCGAGCCCGGCGAACATCCGGGCCGCGCCGCGATTCGTGAAGCCCGAGAAGAATTGGGCGTCGAAGTGCGGATCACCGAACTGATCGGGATGTACACCGACACGTACCAGGACGCGAGCGAGTTCATTCTGAGCGTGTACTACAGCGTCCAGATCGTGAGCGGCACGCCCAGCCCCGCCGATGACGCGCTCGAGATCGGCTGGTTCGGCCTTCACGAACTGCCCGAAAACATCGCGTTCCAATCCGCCCGAGAAGCCCTGGCGGACTGGGCGAGCGGCGCGCGCCGAATCCTTTAAGAACACCATCCAGCACGCGGTCTCGAGCATGCGTGCTGGACGGTGTTCCCGTGTTGGCACGAATGGCGTATTGCGCTCCCACGAAGATTGAAGGACAATGTTCACGCGTCGATCCGCAGGAGTACCGAAAAAAGCGATCCAGAGCGAGTGAGGGACGGTGGAAGCCTCACGAAGCGCACTTCGGGAAGGGCAGCGGGGAGCAAACAGCAAGCGAGGTGCCTCGGCAGTATTTCCAAAGCCAAGAGCTTGGAATCGAGGAACTGGGGTGGAACCGCGCGAGTTCTCGCGTCCCCAGGTGGCGCAGGAAGCCACCTGGGGACGTTTTGTTTACGCCCCACGGAAAATCCAAACTTCCTGTGCGCGAGGGGGCAACCGTGCCAGCACAGACGATGGACGAACTCGTCAGCCTCTGCAAACGCCGAGGCTTCATCTTTCCCGGCAGCGACATCTACGGCGGTTTGCAGGGAACCTACGATTACGGCCCGCTCGGGGTGGAATTAAAGAACAACCTCAAGGCCGCGTGGTGGCGCTCGATGGTCTACGAGCGCGAGGATGTCGAGGGTCTGGACGCCAGCATCCTGACGCACAAGCTGGTGCTGCGCCACTCCGGTCACGAGGCCACGTTCACCGACCCGATGGTGGACAACCGCGCCACCAAGAAGCGTTACCGCTTGGATCACCTGCTGAAAGATCAGAAACCCGAAGTCATAGCCGCCGTAGCGCAGCAACTCGAGCTCGAGACTTCCGACGTGGACGCGATCTCGAGTGCGCTGAACAAATCGGATAAAGCCGAAGCCATTTTGAAGGGATCACGAGTGACCGACCCGGAACACGGCAAGACGGGCGATTGGACCGCGCCGCGACCGTTCAACATGATGTTCCGCACGACCGTCGGCCCAGTGGCGGACGAGGATTCCTACGCGTACCTGCGACCAGAAACCGCGCAGGGCATTTTCGTGAACTTCAAGAACGTGGTGGATTCGACCTCGAGAAAGCTGCCGTTCGGCATCGCGCAGGTCGGGAAATCCTTCCGCAACGAGATCACGCCCAGAAACTTCATCTTCCGGGTGCGGGAATTCGAGCAGATGGAACTCGAGTTCTTCGTGCTGCCCGGCACAGACGAGGACTGGCACAAGACCTGGGTCGCTGCGCGCGTGGCGTGGTGGCGGGATCAGGGGCTCGAGAGTGGGAATCTGCAAGAATTCCATCAACCGCAGGCGGATCTCTCGCATTACTCGAAGGCCACGACGGACATTCTGTACCGCTTCCCGCACGGCCTGGAGGAACTCGAGGGCATCGCCAACCGCACGGATTTCGACCTGGGATCGCACTCCAAGAATCAGGACACGCTGGGCTTGAGCGCCAGGGTCGAACCGAACGCGGACAGCACGGAAAAGCTGACCATCGCGCATCCGGAGACGCAGAAGCCAGTCGTGCCGTTCGTGATCGAACCCTCTGCGGGCGTGGATCGCGGCGTGCTGGCCGTGCTGACGGAAGCCTTCACCAAGGAAACCCTCGAGAACGGCACGGAAAGGATCGTGCTGAAACTCCGTCCGCACCTCGCGCCGATCAAAGTCGCGGTGATCCCGCTCGCCAAGAACAAGCCGGAGATCACGGATTACGCCCGGAAGCTCAAGGCGAAACTGCAATCTCTGGGCTGGGGCCGCGTGCTGTACGAGGACACGGGCAACATCGGCAAGGCGTACCGCCGCCACGACGAGATCGGCACGCCGTTTTGCCTGACGGTCGATTTCGACACCATCGGCAAGGGCGAGAACCCGGATGTAAACCTTTCTGATACCGTGACCGTGCGCGACCGCGACACGATGCAGCAGGAACGCATCAAGGTCAGCGAACTCGAGGCGTACCTGCGCTCGAGATTGTTCTAGGTTGCAACAACACCGTCCAGCACGCGAATCTAAATATGCGTGCTGGACGGTGTTCTCTTGCCCTTTCCTCCGTTGTGCAAATAAGGGAAGTGGCTCGAGCGTCAGCTTTTGGATGGCTCGAGATGAAGGGGTCGCCATTCTCGAGAAGTGACCACTCTCTCGACGAAGCAGAGGACAAAAGCTTGGGCGTTATGCTCGAGATCAACAACAGGAGGACGCATGAGAACCGTCGAGGTCGAAGAACTGAGCGTGGACGCATTCAGCCCGTTCGGGTTCGTGGCCGGGCACCTGAACCCGAGCGCGGAAAAAATCGGGGATGCGCCGGTGGAATTCTTCAGGGACATGGCGCAGCTCGATCTGGGGAGCGCGAACCGGGCATCGTTCTCGACGTGCCGGGTCGAAGCCCGCGAGTTCGTGGTGGACGTGACAGAATTCCATTCCAGGACGGGCGAGGGCGTGCTACCGCTCGATGGGGACGTGCTGGTTCACGTCGGCCCGGCCACGACGGGCGAGGTTCCGGTGAACGCGATCCGGGTGTTTCGGGTGCCGCGCGGAACGCTGGTGGTCTTGCGTCCAGGCGTGTGGCATCACGCGCCGTTCGCGGTCGGTGCTCAGCCCGTCAACGTGCTGATCGTGCTGCCGGAGCGCACCTACGCCAACGATTGCGCGGTCGTGAAGCTCGAGGTTGACGAACGCATCCGGATCGCGTTTGGGTAATTCGGAGCCACGAACCCGGACGGCGGCCCGAGTTAAAGTGACGCATGGCTGAGAGCGCGTTCGAGAACATCATCGTGGAGACCCTCAAGGGTGGCGTCGGGCTGGTGCGCTTGAACCGTCCGAAGGTGCTGAACGCGTTGAACAGCGCCACGATGGCGGAACTCGTGGCGGCCTTCGATGGCTTCAACGCCGATGACGCCGTGCGGTGCGTGGTGCTGACCGGCGACGCCCGAGCGTTCGCGGCGGGTGCGGACATCTCGGAGATGGCGGGGATGGGCGTGGCAGAGATGCTGTCCGGCAAGCGTTCTTTCGCCTGGCAGCGCTTGCGCGAATTCCCGAAGCCGGTGATCGCGGCGGTGTCCGGGGTGGCGCTGGGTGCTGGTCTGGAACTGGTGATGACCTGCGACATCGCGGTGGGCAGCGAATCCGCGCGTTTCGGGCAGCCGGAGATCAACCTGGGGATCATTCCGGGCGCGGGCGGCACGCAGCGTTTGACCAAAGCGGTCGGCAAGAGCCTGGCGATGGAGATGGTCTTGAACGCGCGGATGCTGACGGCCAACGAAGCGCTCGAGGTCGGATTGATCTCAAGGATTTTTCCGGTGGAAAGCCACCTGGAGAACGCGCTCGAGATCGCGCGGCAGATCGCGGCGCGCGCACCGATTGCGGTCAGGTTGGGCAAGAACGCGGTGCTGAAATCCTTCGATACGACCCTGGAGGTCGGGCTCGAGGTGGAGCGCCACAACTTTTATTTGCTGTTCGGAACCCAGGATCAAAAAGAGGGCATGGCGGCCTTCCTGGAGAAGCGCCGCGCCCAGTGGACGGGCAAATGAGCCTGCCGCGACCCGATTGGAGCCCGTTGCGGCGCAACCGCGCCGGTGGGTTCATCGTGCGCGACGGGCAGAACAATCAGTTGGAGGTCTTGTTGATGCGCCGTTACCGGGTCGAGCGCGGCGAGTATTTCGTGGTGCCGGGCGGCAGCGTCGAGGACGGCGAGAACATCCCGCAGGCCGCCGAGCGCGAGTTGCGCGAGGAAACCAACCTGCAGTTCGCGCTCGAAGGCTTGCTGTACCAGAGCCAGAATCCGCGCTCTGGACGGATCGGGCATTACTTTCTGGCGCGCTGGCTGAGCGGCGAGCCGCACCTGGGGGATGGCCCGGAGCGCGAGCGTTCCAACCCGGTCAACGTTTACGCGCCGACCTGGGTGCTGGTCTCCCAGGTCAGCGGGCTGCCGCTCTTTCCGAGCGTGATCCGGGAACGGCTGGCCTCCGATCTGGAAGTGATTCCCGATCAACCGATCCAGCTCGAGGAATCGGATTAATTAAAGCACCGTCCTGGACGCAAGCTCGAGACCTCGTCCGGGACGGTGTTCTTTTGAAGCGCGTTTGAACCAAAGTCCAACATCCGTTCCCAGATGGGCACACGTATCTCATTGTGAGACCACATGGGAGCCGACGTGAACCAGACCAGCACCGACAAACTCCAGGGGCCACTCAACCTTTTCGGCGTGCCGGACGTACTCGGATTGATCGCAGGCGGTAGCAAAAGCGGCATCCTGCGATTGAACTTCCCCGAACGCGATCTCGAGATCAGCCTGATGTTCTCGCAGGGTCGGGTCACCGGAACGAACGGTGCGATCGTGCCGCGCATCGGCGAGGCGCTCCTGAAGCTCGGCGTCTCGCCGGCCAGCGTCGCGGCGCTGGCCGGCGAGGGATTCGAGAGCGCGTCCAGCCCGGTCAGCCAGCACGACCTGGAACGCGCCCTGAAGCTGCGGCTCGAGGTGGCGCTGATGCCCGTCTGGCACGAAACGAACGGGCATTTCGAGTTCATGCCGTTCGGCTTCGCGCCGCGCACCTCCGGCCCCAGCCTGGCCGTCAACACCCTGGCGCTCGAGATCGCGCGCCGTCTGGACGAACTCGGGCGCGACATCACGGCTGACCTGCGCCCGGATCACGTCTTCGCCTGCGCGGATCGCGTCGGCGATTTCAGTTCGCGCGTGCGGCAGCTGATGCCGGACGACTGGAGCGTGCTGTCTGCACTGGATGGCGAATCCGACCTGCTCAGGATCGGTCTGCACACCGTGCTGCCGTGGGATGCGCTGACCCGCAGCGTGGCCCTGCTCGAGGAACTCGGATTGATCGAGGACGCGCGCGGTCGCCGCGAGATCGCGCGGCGCTATCCGCAACTGAACGTCGGCGACACCGCCCCGATGTTCACGCTGCCCGCCCTGGACAACGAAGCGTTCTCGTTGGGCGCGCTGCGCGGCAAGCGCACGCTGTTGGTGTTCTTCCGGCACGCGGGCTGCCCGTTCTGCAACCTGCACGTTCACCGCCTGATCGAAGCCCATGACCGCCTATCAGGTGCGGGTGTGCAGGTCGTCGGCGTGTTCGGCTCGAGCCTCGAAGGCTTGCAGGAACGCGTCGGCCTTCAGAACCCGCCCTTCGTGATTCTGGCCGACCCGGACGACGCGATCCACGAGCTGTACGGCACGCGCCGCAGCCTGAGCGGTCTGTTGTCGCCCGCCATGCTTCCGATCTGGCTCGAGGGCCGCAAGTTGGGCGTGCCGCACGGCAGCGCGGACGGCGAAGCGACCCGCATGCCCGCCGATTTTCTGATCGGGCCCGACCTTCGCGTCGAGCGCGCCCATTACGCCTCGAACGCCGCCGAGCACCTGAGCGTGGAGACCATCGAAGCCTGGGCGCTCGGGATTTAAGGGCGTCCGCGCTGAGAACACCGTCTGGTACGCGTATTTAATCATGCGTGCTGGACGGTGTTCTTCGGTAGTCTCGAGGGAAGAGCAGGTCGTAGACGGGCTCTTACGAGGCCAGTCTTGTAAGGGCAACCATCGTGGTGGCCCTCGCGAGAATACGCGATCGACATGGACGTGCGAGTCTCGAGCAAGTTCGACCAAACCAACCCTAAAGCCTGTCCTCGAGTACGCCCAACGCGCCGTGCAGCACGGCTCTGGAACCGAGTTGCGCCCAGGTCAGTTTGATGACCTCTCGCGGGTAAGGGCGGCGCAGGTGATCCAGCACGGTCACCATGAACGCATCCCTGGGGAAGCCGAGCATTTCCGGGATGCCGCCGCCGACCACGGCAACTTCGGGGTCTAAAAGGTTGATGGCGGTCGCGGTCGCGTAAGCCTGGTCGCGCACGAATTCAAAAAGCGCTCTGTCGAGGTTCGCGTGCTCAGTCCGTCTCGAGAAGAGTTGACCGACGGGCAGGTTGAACTGACCGGAGAGCGCGTTGAGCGTGTGCCCGCAGGCGTAAGCTTCCAGGCAATCGACGTTGCCGCAGACGCACACCCGACCCTCGCCGCGAATCGGGATGTGGCCCAGTTCCAGGCCGACGGAAAAGCCGCGATACGGTTTGCCGTGCATCAAAAAGCCCGCGCCGACGCCCGTGCCGAAGAACACGCCAAAGGCGCTCGAGGAACCGCTCGCCGCACCCGCGCGGTGTTCGCCGAGCAGCAAGAGGTTGATGTCGCGCTCCAGGCGCACGGGCGCGCCGATCAGGTCTTCCAGCGCGCTGCCGAGCCGCAGGTTCTCGAGTTGCGGGATGTTAGGGCTCGAAAGCACGCGATCCAGGTCGCGGTCCAGGCTGACGGGCACGCCCAGCACGACGGCATCGATGCGCCCAAGACCGTGCTGGACGGTGTATTCGTTCAGGATCGCTTGCAGGGATTCCGTGGGGTCGCTGACCCGCAAACGATCCGTGGCGACCGTGCTGGCGGCGTCGGATGGCGCACCATCAATCAGGTGTCCGAGCGCAATTTTCGTCCCGCCGATGTCGGCCACGATGACGGTGTTGAGGGTGATTTTGGGCATGATCCGGGGTCTCCCAGTGGGGTTGCCATCGCGCCCGACCGCGCGCGAAAGCGGGGCGCGAAACTCAGCTTGACATGATTCGTTAGTTAAGTTTACTATACTCGAACACTCAACAGATGGAGGCTCAACGTGCTCGAGGCCAGAGGCCAACTGCGCGCCCACGAGGTCAGCCCGTTCCGGGGCAGACGACCAGAGGACGTGCGCCGCAACAACCGCGCTGTGGCCTTAGAGCTGCTGCGCGCGCAACCTCGCGGTCGCGCCGAACTGGCCCGCGAGATGCGGCTCTCCAAGCCCGCCCTGGGCGATCTGGTGACGCAACTGATCAACGACGGCCTGGTGCTGGAACGCCCACCCGCCCCGACCAGCCGGGGACGCCACCCCGCACCGTTGGAAATCAACGCCGAGCGTTTTTGCGTGATCGGCCTGGACATCGTCTCGCACCACCCGCAACAGATCGAAGCCGGACTCTACGACGCCAGCGGACAGCCACTGGAAGTTCGCGTCGCGCCGAACGCCATCGGTGAACACCGCGACGAGATCTACGCGCACACCCTGCGGGCCGTGCGCGACCTGATCGCGCACGCCGTCCAGAGCGGCGCTGGTCCGGTCGCCGCCGTGAGCGCGGCATCGCCCGGCCCGGTGGACGCGCGGCGCGGCACGATCCTCAGCCCGCCGAACTACCCCGCGCTGACCGGCCTCGATCTGGTCGCGCGGCTCGAGCGGGATCTGAAATTGCCCGCCAGACTCGAGCGCGACGTTCACGCCGCCAGCGTCACCTACCTGCGCGAAACCCGAGCTGAAAACTTCGTCTACGTGCTCTTGGGCAAAGGCATCGGCGCGGGCGTGGTGATCGGGCGGCGCGTCTACAAGGGCGTTCACGGTTTCGCCGGAGAATTCGGGCACGTCTCGATCGACCATCAGGGGCTGGAGTGCCCGTGCGGCAACCGGGGCTGCATCGAACGCTACACGAGTTCGGACGCGATCCAAGCGCACTTCGCGCGACTGAGCCGAAGAAACCTCAGCATCCTCGAGATCGCCGAGCTGGGCAGGGGCGGCAACAAGCACGCGCAAACTGCGTTCGATGCCGCAGGGCAAGCGCTCGGGCTGGCCTGCGTCAGCCTGGTCAACCTGCTCGATCCCGAATTGATCGTGCTGGGCGGCGCGGGCAGCGCCTGGGCGGACTTGATCGTGCCTGGGTTGCGCGCCAAGCTCGAGGAGCGCGCCTACCCGTTTCTGGGCTGGGGCGCGCACCTGCCGATCGAGATCGCGAAGCTCGAACGACCCTTCGGCATCGGTGCCGCCGAACGCGCGCTGCAAGCCATCTATCAGGGCGAAATTCCTCTTCCAGAAACCGCGCAACTTCCAATCTCAAGCCCAGCCGGGCGAAAGGAGATCGTCATGACCTGATCCAGCACGGTCTCCGAGAAGCCCCTCGTCATTCGCCCCCCTCGAAGGAGAGTCACCATGCGCAAATCCGTTCTCGCCGCATTCGGCCTCGCGGCCCTGGCCGTCAGCGTCTCGAGCAGCACCGCCCAGAAAGCCTACAAGATCACGCTGATTCCGGGCCTGACGACCGACGGCTTTTACATCACCATGAACAAGGGCGCGCAGGCCGCCGCCGCCAAACTGGGCGTGACGGTGGACTTCCAGGGCGCGCCGGATTTCAACCCGGTGACGCAGATTCCCGTGCTGAACGCGGTCATCGCCCGCAAGCCAGACGGCATCCTGATCGCACCGACCGACAAGAAGCAGTTGATCGCGCCCTTGAAGAAAGCGGTGGACGCGGGCATCAAGGTGCTGACGGTGGACACCTTCATCGGTGACGACGGCAAGTACCAGACGGGTTCCGGCGATGCCGACTTCCCGCTTTCTTACGTGTCTAGCGATAACGTCAAGGGCGGCGAGGTCGGCGCGGACGCCCTGGCCAAAGCCATCGGCGAGAAGGGCTCGGTCTACGTCTCGAACGTCAAGCCCGGCATTTCGACCACCGACCAGCGCGAGTTGGGCTTCAAGAACGGCATGAAGAAGTACCCGAACATCAAGGTGCTCGAGACGCAATTCAACGACGACGACGCGAACAAGGCCGCCAGCCAGTTCGCCGCCGTGCTGGCCCGCAACCCCGACCTGGCCGGTGTCTTCGGCGCGAACCTGTTCAGCGCGCAGGGCGCAGCCAACGGCGTCAAGGCCGCCAAGAAGAGCGGCGCCGTCAACGTGGTCGCCTTCGACTGCCCGGAATCGATCATCAACGATGTCAAGGGCGGCACGATCGACCTGGCCATCTGCCAGCGCCCCGCCGAGATGGGACAGGTCGGCGTGGAATACATGGTCAAGGCGCTGGGCGGCGAGAAAGTTCCAACCCGTTACGGCACCGGTTACTTCGTGATCGACAAGAAGAACGCCGATTCCGCCGACGCCAAAGCCGCGACCTACGCCAGCAAGTAAGCCTCTGTTCTCCATCGATTTCTCGAGCCAAGGGTATTGACCGCGATTGACGAATCGGGAATTTGCGTGGGAGCGAGACGCACCTGGCTCCCGCGCAAACACCGGAACACCGTCCCGGACGTACACCAAAGAACACCGTCTGGGACGATGTTCTCGGGCCGGAACCTCACGTAGAAAGACGCACAACAAAAGATGCAAAAGATCAACGCCGCCGGGACTGAACGAACACGAACCGCGCATTCCGCTCGAGGTGACCTATGAGCCTTGCCGCACCGCCCAAAACGCGCACTGAACCCTCGAGCTTGTTGAAAACCATTTCCAACATGTGGTCGTGGTTGTTTCTGGCCTTCCTGATCATCTTTTTTGAAGCCTGGGCGCGGCTCAGTTTCGGCCAGACCTTTTTGTTCAACCTGACCAGCGTGCAGAGCATCCTGCTGGCGACCGTGCAACCCTTGCTGATCGGCTTGGGCATGACGCTGGTGATCATCGCGGGCGGCATCGATTTGTCGGTCGGTTTCACGGTCGGACTGGCGGCGGTCGTCGGTTCGCTGGTGATGCAGGGGCTCGGCTCGAGCGTGCCAGAACTGCTGGCGCTCTTGATTTCCATCGTCGCGGCGCTCCTGGCGGCGATGGTGGTCGGCTTCGTCAACGGCGTGCTGATCGCCAGGTTGAAGGTTCCAGCTTTTATCGGAACGCTCGGCATGTACGGCGTGGCCCGAGGGGTCGCGTTTTTGATCTCGGCGGGCACGCCCGTGCCGGTGGACAACAAGCTCAACGCCGCGCTCGGCAACGATTACGCGCTGTGGATCATCCCGATACCCGTACTGATCACCGCCGTGATCGTGCTGGTGATGCACTACGTGCTGTCCAGAACGCGTTTCGGGCAGTACACCTACGCGATCGGCGGCAACAAGAACGCCGCCATCCGCGCGGGCATCAACGTCGATCGGCACACGATTCTGCTGTACATCCTGACGGCCTTGCTGGCGGGCGTGGCGGGCGTGATCTACACCGGGCGCTTCACGGCGGGCGCGGCTCAAGCGGGCGAACCCACGCTTCTAGACGCGATTGCCGCCGTCGTGATCGGTGGCGCGAGTCTGTTCGGCGGTGAGGGCACGATCAAAGGCACCGTCATCGGCGCGCTGATCATCGCGGTGATTCAGTTCGGGCTGGTGTTCATCAACGTCGCCCCGTTCTGGCAGTTCATCGCTGTCGGTGCGGTCATCATTTTGAGCGTGCTGGTCGATCAGGCGCGCAGAAGCGTGGTGCGGTCGTGAAAGAGTCACGGGTCGCAGGTCGCGGGTCGCGGGAAAAGACCGCGCTGGACAATGTTCTCGGGGGTTCAGGATCACGCGTCTGGGACGGTGTTCTGAAACCTAACGTTTTTGGCTCGCGGTTCGCGGCTCACGGCTCGCGGCTCGCGGCTCACGGCTCGCGGCTCGCGCCAGAGGTGCGCCCATGACCGCCGTGCCTGGCACGACCGCGCAGCAACCACCCGCGCGAACCCCGATTCTCGAGGTGCGCGGCATCACCAAACGCTTCGGCGGTCTGACCGCGCTCGAGGATGTCAGCTTCGAGCTCTATCCCGGCGAGGTGCTGGCGCTGGCGGGCGATAACGGCGCGGGAAAAAGCACGCTGATCAAGTGTATTTCCGGCGCGCACCACCCGAGCGAGGGGCAGATCTTCTTCGAGGGTCAGCCGGTCAGCATCGCCACGCCGCACGAATCCAGGGTGCTGGGCATCGAGACGATCTATCAGGATCTGGCGCTGGCCGAAAACCTGGACGTGGGTTCCAACGTGTTTTTAGGGCGCGAGCGGATGCGAAAGATCATGGGCATCTTCCCGGCGCTGGATCGGGTCAGCATGCGCGAGGCCAGCAAGGACGTGCTCGAGACGCTGGACATTCACACCAGCCTGGAGCGGCCCGTGCGCGACCTGTCCGGTGGTCAACGTCAGGCCGTGGCGATTGGGCGCGCGATCTTCTGGAAGGCGCGCGTGCTGATCATGGACGAACCCACGGCGGCCCTGGGCGTGCCGGAACAGCGCAAGGTCGTCGAGTTGATTCACCGCCTCAAGTCGCAGGGCGTGGCGATCATTTTCATCAGTCACAACCTGGGCGATATCTTCGCGGTCTCCGACCGGATTCTGGTGCTGCGGCGCGGCGTCAAGGCCGGTGAGCGCCTGATCGGTGACACCAACGGCGACGAGGTGGTCAAGCTGATGGTCGGCGCGTGAGACTCGAGCATCGAGGGCGCGCGCCCGAAAAGACCGTCTAGCACAGCGTTTTCGAGGCTCACAAATTCGTGTGCAGGACGGTGTTCCAGGGCGCATCGCGGGTTAGCCTCGGGGCACGCGCTCGAGGGAAGGCAGGCTCGAGACGAGGAGGTTCACGTGGAATACAGACGCCTGGGCAATTCGGGATTGATCGTCAGCGCGCTCTCATTGGGCACGATGCAGTTCGGCAAGGGCATGAACATGGGCGGGCTGGATCAGAAAGCCACGACCGCCATGATCAAATTCGCGCTGGAACACGGCATCAACTTCATCGACACCGCCGACGTGTACTCGGGCGGCGAGAGCGAGACGCTGATCGGCAACGCCCTGGAAAAGATCGGCAACCGCGACGAGATCGTGCTGGCCACCAAATTTCGATTGCCGATGTCGGAGAATTTCAACCGCTCCGGCGCGACCCGCGTGAACATCCTGCGCGGCGTGGAAAGCAGCCTCAAGCGCCTCAAGACGGATCACATCGACCTCTATCAGGTTCACGGCTGGGATTCCAACACGCCCCTGGAAGAAACCCTGCGCACCCTCAACGACCTGGTGCGGCACGGCATGGTGCGTTACATCGGGCTGTCCAATTACATGGGCTGGCAGGCCGCGACCGCGCTGGGCGTGCAGAAGCAACTCAACCTGGAACCCTTCGTGACCGCGCAGATGTACTACAGCATGGTCGGGCGGGAACTGGAATTCGATTTCACCAGCTTCGCGCAGTACCACAACATCGGCGTGCTGGTCTGGAGCGCGCTGGCGGGCGGTTACCTGACGGGCAAGTACGCGCAACCCGGCAAGGCCGACAAAGGCACGCGTTTCGCGGAAGCCGGACAGTTCGTACCGTTCGACTGGAAGAAAGGCGAGCCCGTGCTGAAGGCGCTGCGCAAGGTCGCCGAAGGCCACGGCGTCAGCATGGCGCGAGTCGCTTACGCCTGGACGGTGCGCCAACCCGCCGTCTCGAGCGTGATTATCGCGGCCCGCAAGCTGGAAAACCTGGCGGACAACATCGCGGCGATCGACCTGAAACTCTCCGCCGCCGACCTGAAATGGCTGAACGACGCCAGCGATCCCGGCACGCCGTACCCGAAGTGGATGGTGCTGCAACTCGATCAGGCCGAAGACCCGCGCGCCAAAATCCTCGAGCCCGAGAAGTTCGAGGATGGCGGGCCGTGGCAGGATTTGCGCTTCAAGAAGTGAAGACCGTCCAGCACAACAGATTCGATACTCGAGGGAACGCCGTCCAGGACGGTGTTCCATGTCCCAGGTGAAGCCATGAGCGATCCAATCCAGGACAAAGTCGTGATCGTCACCGGCGCGAGTTCCGGCATCGGCGAGGCGACGGCGCGCGCCCTGGCGAAGCGCGGCGCGAAGCTCGGATTGGCGGCGCGATCGAGGGATCGGCTCGAGAAACTGGTGAGCGAGTTCGGACGGGACAACGCCATCGGCGTACCGACCGACGTGACCGACGGCGCGCAGGTCGCGCATCTTTTCGAGGCGACCCTGGAACGGTTCGGGCGGGTGGACGCACTTTTCGCCAACGCGGGCGTGTACGTTCCGGGCGCGGTCGAGGACGGCGATCCCGACGCGTGGGCGCACCTGATCGATGTCAACGTCAACGGCGTGCTGCGCGCCGTGCGGGCCGTGCTGCCGCACATGCTGGCGCGCGGCTCGGGCGATATCGTGGTCAATTCCAGCGTGTCCGGGCATCAGGTGATCCACTGGGAACCCGTCTACAGCGCCTCCAAGCACGCACTTCAGGCCTTCGTTCACGGCCTGCGCCGCCAGATGGCGGGGCGCGGCGTGCGCGTCGGGGCGATCGCGCCGGGTGTCGTGCTGAACAACATCTGGCAGGTCACGGACGAGGCGGAAATCGAGCGCGGCGTGGCCGAAAAAACGGGAATCCGTTCCGAGGACGTGGCGGAACTGGTGACCATGATGCTGTCCTTGCCCGCGCACGTCAACATCCGCGATCTGGTCGTGCTGCCGCAGGCGCAGGAGATCTGATGAGCCTCG
>CAXTKV010000074.1:0-22043 GCA_964244895.1 uncultured Deinococcales bacterium | reverse complement strand
CTACACCTACATTCACCAGTACCCGACGCCGCAAGGCTTAATGGTTCACGTCGACGCCTACCGCCTTCCGGACGCACGGACGCTCTTCAAGATGGGACTCGAGGAACTGATCGAGGATGCGCGATTCACCGTGATCGAGTGGGGTGAACCCTTGCGTGACGACCTGGAGCATCCCGTGCTGATCAGGTTGGAGTTGTTCGGTGACGGGCGCAAACTGACGCTCGAGCGGACGTGAACAGGAAACACCGTTCTTGCTCAACAGACAGCACTTTCTTGATCCCAAGACGCACCTCACGGGTGGGATCGCTCACGGGCTACTCGCGTTCCAGCACGCATGGGTTAATTCGTGTGCTGGACGGTATTCTCGAGTCATCGGCTTTACGCGCGAGGCAACAGCACGACGAACTCCGCGCCGCCGCCCGCGCCGTTCTGGGCGCGAACCCTGCCGCCGTGCAACTCGACCAGCGCGCGCACGATGGCCAGACCCAGACCGGAACCGCCGCTCGAGCGGTTGCGGGACGCGTCCGCGCGGTAGAAGCGGTCGAAGACGCGATCGATCGTTTCGGGCGGCAAACCGGAACCCGTGTCGGACACGCTCAACTGCGCGTTTTTCTCGAGGGATTCGAGGCTGACGGTCACGCAACCCGACGCGGGCGTGTGCTGGATGGCGTTGTCCAACAGGTTGGAGAGCACCTGGGTGATGCGGTCGGGGTCGGCATCGAGCGTGATCTCGCCGCTCGAGACGAATTCGAGCTGAATGTTCTTGGAGTGCGCGCGTTCGTTAAAGGTCAGCGTCACGCTGCGCGCCAACGATTCGAGCTTGACGCGGCGGCGCTCCAGGGCGAGCTGACCGGCCTCGGCCAGCGACAGCACGCGCAGGTCGTCCACCAACCTGGAAAGCACGTGCGTCTGGTGTTGCAGGCGCTTGATTTCATCCACCGAAAGTTCCAGCACGCCGTCTTCCAGGGCCTCGAGCTTGGCTTGCATGACCGCCAACGGCGTGCGCAGTTCGTGCGCGATATCGGCGATCATGGCCTTGCGGGTCTCCTCCTGGCGTTCCAGGGATTCGGCCATCGTGTTGAAGCTGCGCGCAAGGGTGGCGGTCTCGTCCTCGTCCCTGGTGACGAATGTGGGCAGCGTCACGCGCGAGGCCAGGTTGCCCGCCGCCATGCGGTTCGCCGCGATGGACACGGCCTGGATCGGTCGCGCGATGCGGCGCGCCATCACCAGCGCCAGCAGCACCGCGAAGGCCGCAGCGATGCCCATGCCCAAAAAGGTCGTCGGGATGACCCATTCGCGCGGGTCGAACGGATCGGGTTTCTTGCCGCCGCCCAGCAGCAGCAAACTGGTCGCGTTGGGCGCACCGCTGGGCAGGCTGACCAGCGTGTCCGGCGGGCAGATCATGCCGTTCAGTTCGCCTTGCGGCCCGATCTTGACTTTTTCCGTGCAGCGTTCGCGCAGCACCGTGAAGATCCTGCGCATCTCGACCACGTTCGGCGGCGGGTTGCGAAAGCGCGATTCCGCCGTCAGGCTCAGGATGATCGCCACCACCCCGACCGAACCGACCGCGACCACGACCATCGCAATGGCCAGCCGCGCCGCGATCCCGCGCAACGGCGAGATCCTCGAGATCAGACCCGCCGCGCGAGGGCCTCTCGAGATCGCGGGGGTCGCGTCGGGAAGGGTCTTCTCGGGCGCACCGCGCAAGGGTTCGGATGGGTTCAAGCGTTCACCCACAATCGGTAACCGATGCCGCGCACGGTTTCGAGGAGTTCCGGCGCGCCGCCCAGCTCTAGCTTGCGCCGCAAGTTTTTCAGGTGCGCATCCACCACGCGTTCCAGCGCATCGGAATCGGGCAGCGCGGCCTCTAACAATTCCGCCCTGGAATACGCCCGTCCGGGTTCTCCAGCCAGGTGCTCGAGCAATTTGAATTCGGTCGGGGTCAAATCGAGCCGCGCGCCGTCCAGCGTGGCGATCACCTGGCGCGTGTCAATTTCCAGGGGTCCGACGCGGTGGACGGTTTTGGGTTCATCGTGTTTGGTGCGGCGCAGCACGGCCTTGACGCGAGCCACGACCTCGCGCGGGCTAAAGGGTTTGACCACGTAATCGTCCGCGCCCAGTTCCAATCCCAGCAGTTTGTCGATGTCCTCCGCGCGGGCGGTCAGCATGATCACGGGCGTCGAGGCCAGCGCCCGGATGCGCCGCAGCACTTCCAGGCCATCCACGCCGGGCAGCATGATATCCAGCAGCACCAGGTCGGGCTTGGCGGCGCGGAACAGCTCCAGGGCGCGCGCGCCGTCCGTGGCGCGTTCGGTGCGAAAACCGTCGCGGCGCAGGTAGCCTTCGACGACCTCGGAGATCTCGAGTTCGTCTTCGACCACCAGAATGCACGCGCCCATGGTGGGCAGTGTAACGCCGGATGTCTGATGTGGGGTCGGGGTTTCCATGCCCCTGAAGTTTCCTCGCTGCGTGTGAAGGTTCGCGGGGCGCGCCGTGAAGATTCCGTGAACTCAGCTCCAGTGCTTCCAGGGCGCGCGCGTCCGACGGTTTTCCCTGGGGTTCAGGACATTCGCATTCGCACTTCGGTTCGCTGAATCCAAAACCGGATGCTGGGGCCAGAACTGAAGCCGGGAATCCTGGAACTGTCTGGGGCGCTCAAAAAGAATACCGTCCAGGACGATGTTCGTCGCGTTTAGTGCGGTCTGTGCTGAACGGTGCTGGTGTCGGGCGAATCCAGAAATGCAGTTCACACAACCTTCACAAGACCTTCGTTGTGAGTCCACGGGTCGCGTGAAGACTGAACCGCAGGAGGAACCCGATGTGAAACCCCCACTTACGAACCTAGACATTCAACGACATTCATCGGCCCGCAGGAACCCCCGAGGCTGGCGGGCTCGAGCCTTTGCGCGAGTGCCGCGAGTCGCGCTGCTGGCCCTGCTGGGCAGCGCGGCGCTGGCGCAGGACGCGGGCTACAGCCTTCAGAGCGCGTTCGCAGCCGTGCAGGCCACACCGGACTGGCAATCGGCGGATCTGACCTACCAGACCGCCCAGCGCAACCTCGAGACCGCGCAGGCCGCGACCGGCATCAACCTCTCGGCGGGCAGCAGTTACGGTGGAACCTTCCCGAGCAGCGGAAGCTCATCCAACAGCGTCTCGGTTTCGGTCACGGCCAGCGCCAACGTGCTGCCGTGGTCGGCCTCCTACGACGCGATCCGCAGCGCTCAGCGCGCCTTCGAACGCGCCAGCCTGACCCAGCGCGACGCGCGCAACTCGCTGGCGCTCACGACCGTCAGCTCTTATTTCAGCGCCCGCAACTCGAGCCTCAGCCTTCAGGCCGCCCAGGCCAACGAGGCGCTCTTGACCAGCCGATTGCGCGTGGCCAACCTGCAATACCAGAACGGCCAGATCGCCTTTGCGGACTTGCTGACCGCCCAGCAGAACCTGGCCACGGCGCAATCGGCGACGCTCTCCTCGCAGAACGCGCTCGATATCGCGCTCGCCCAGCTCGGTGTTTCGGCCAGCACGAAGTTCACGACCGCACCGACCGCGCTCGAGCTACCGCAGGGAACCCCGGAGGCGCTAATCAAAGCCGCACTGGAGCGCCGCAGCGACGTGCTCCAGGCGGTTTCCAGGGTGCAGGACGCCGAGGACGCGTTGGGCAACGCCCAGCGCAACCGGGTGCTGCCCAATGCCAGCCTGAGCCTCGGGGTGGGGCAGTTGAGCGCGACCGGATCGGTCGGCAGCCCGAGCCTGACCGGAAGCCTCAACTTTCAGTCGGGAACCACGGCATTGACCGGCACGGTGCCCGTGGTGCAGAGCGGCTCGAGTTCCGGCGGGACGGGATTGAATGTCTCGCTCTCGGCCAGCTTCCCGGTGCTCGGGCCATCCCTGGACGCCAGCGTCAACGCCGCCCAGACCGGATTGGACGCCGCCAAGGCCAGCCTCGAGACCGCGCGCCGCGCCGCCGCCATCGATGTTGCCCAGCGCCTCAGCACCGCCCAGATCGCCAACGCCCAGATCAAGGCCGCCCAGAGCGCCGTGGACAGCGCCCAGAAAACCTATGAAACCGCCACCGCCCGCAACAAGGCCGGATTGAACACCGCGATTGACCTGGAAGCCGCCCGCGTCAACCTGCTTCAAGCGCAGACCAGCCTCGAAACGGCGCTCGCAGCGCAGGTCAGCGCGGTCTATCAGCTTCAGAACGCCATCGGGTCGCTCAACCTGATACCGGGGACACGCTGATGCCGCAGCCTGAAACCGCGACCATCCGCGAAGCTGCGCCCGCCGCAGCGCCCACCAGCCAACCAGACCTCTCAGGGAGGAACAATATGAGCCCGACACCGTCCCAGACGCGAGCCCAATCAAAAACACCGTCCAGCACGGTTCTCTCGAGGCGATCCGCCTACCTGGCGGCGCTTGGCGCGGCGCTCGCGATCGGCTTGACCTCCGCGCAGACGGTACTGACGCTGGAGAGCAGCATGACTCAGGCTTTCACCAAAGGCCCCGATCTGGCCACGTCCCAGGCGACCCTGAAGAACGCCCAGGCCGACCTGGCCGCCAAGCAATCCGACCCCAGCACGCTGGTGATCGCCATGACGCAAGCCCAGCAGACCCTGGCGCTCAACACCGCGCAGCTCGAGGCGCAAAAATTGAGCGTCATGTCGAACGTCGCCGGGGCGTACCTGAACCTTTTTGAAGGCCAGGAGAACGTCAAGGTCTTGCAGGCGCAACTCGATCTGGATGCCAAAAACCTGGATGTCGCCAAGGCCAAACTGGCCGCCAAGAACGGCACGCAACTCGATGTCAGCAAGGCCGATTCGACCCTTTCAGCCAGCAAGCAGAGCCTGGCGGACGCCAAAGCCCAACTGCCGATCCTCTCGAACCGGCTCGAGGTCATGCTCGGCACGAACACCGGCAACCTGACGGTCGGCGCCCCGCCCGCTTTCAAGGAAGTCAAGATCGACCAGGCCACCCTGGAAAAAAGCCTCGAGACGCGCCTGCCCAGCGTGCTTCAGGCGTCCCAGGCCGTAGACCTGGCCAACCTGAACGTGCGCCTTTCCGACAACGAGTACACCCCGCCCGCCACCCTGCGCGACTTCAAGACCCAACTCGAGAACGCGCAGCGCACCCTGGACACCACCCGCACCAACGCCCTGACCAGCCTGAGAGACGCCAACCGCAACGTCTCGAACGCGCTGGAGCAGGTGCGAATCGCCAAGCAGAACCTGGATAACGCCACCGAATCCCTGTCGCAGGATCAGGCCAAATTCAAGAGCGGCACGATCTCGGCGGTGCAACTCCAGACCACCCAGGTGACGGCGCTCCGCGCGCGTTATACGTACACTCAATCCACGGATTCGTACCTGCGGGCGCTCGCGTCGCTCTCGACCGCGTCCGGGGTGGATCAGATCGGTCTCAAAGGAGGCGCATCATGATTTCCGCACAACAACCCAGAAAACGCATCAGCCCGTGGTGGAGCTTGCTGCTCGTGCCGGTGGCCGCCGCGGCGCTGCTGCTGACCGGCGTCATCAAGCTCCCGCAGGGAAATACCAGCGCGTCCACCGCCGCCAAGGTCGAAACCGCGACCGCCACCCAGGGCGTCTTCCGGGTCAGCGTGACCGGCCCCGGCACGCTGTCCGCGATCAACAGCGCGGACGTGAAACCGCAGGTCAACGGCACGATCCTCTCGATCGTCAAGGTCGGCGACCGCGTCACCAAGGGACAGCTCCTGGCCAAGCTCGATCCAACCAACTACCAGCGCTCGTTGGACAACGCGCAGTTGGCGCTTTCCAAAGCGCAAGCCCAACTCGCGGGCCAACGCGCGACCGCCTCGAGCGACAGCGCCTCGCAGAATCAGCAAGTCGCCAGCGCGCAGGCGCAATTCGACAACGCGCAATTGAGCGTTCAGACCGCTACCACCAACCTGCAAAGCCAGAAGAACCTGTTCGCGGCGGGCGGCGTCAGCGCGCAAACCGTCAAGGACGCGCAATCCAGCCTCGATCAGGCGCAGACGAACCTTCAAAGCGCCCGCGCGGCGCTCAACGCGGCCCGCCAGTCCCAGCCGTTGAAGAACGCGGCGGGCGCACAGAACCTCCAGAACCTGCAGTACGCCGTGGATCAGGCCGCCATCAGCTTCAAGAGCGCCCAGACGGATCTTTCCAACACGAAAGTCTACGCGCCCTTCACTGGCGTGGTCTCGGCGGTCAACGGAGCGGTCGGCGGTTCGGCGCTCGGCACGGGAAGCTCGTCCGGTGGTGGCGCGCTGGTGACGCTGATTGATGACTCCAAGATTCAGATGCCCGTCCAGGTGGACGAAACCCAGATCGCGCAGGTCAAGCTCGGTCAGAAGGCCGACCTGACGCTGGACGCGCTGCCCGGTCAAACCTTCACCGGAACCGTCACCAGCATCAGCCCGTCCGCCACGGTCGTCTCGAACATCGCGGTCTTCTACGCGACCGTCACCGTGGACAACCAGGCTCGCGCGCTCCGCCCCGGCATGACCGCCGAGGCGGAAATTGTCAGCCAGGAAATCCAGGACGCTATTACGATCCCCAAACGCGCCATCCAGACGGTTCGCACCCGATCCTACGTGGACGTGCAGCTCCCGGCTGGACAGAAGACGAGCGACGGCAAGACCGTGGACACGCGCCGCGTCACGACCGGCCCGGACGACGGCACGAACATCGTCGTCACGGACGGCCTCAAGGCGGGCGAAACCATCGTGCTGCCCACGCGCCAGCAGAAGGGCTCGAGCACCAGCGCGATTGGCGGGCCTTAAATGGAACCGATCCTGAAGCTTTCAGACATCACCAAGACCTACAAAATGGGCGAGCAGGACTTCCAGGCGCTCAAGGGCGTCAGCCTGGAAATCACCGAGGGCGAGATGGTCGCGCTGATGGGGCCATCCGGTTCCGGCAAGACCACGCTGATGCAGATCATCGGGCTGCTGGATCGGGCCACCACCGGACAGTACCTGCTGCGCGGTCAGGACGTGACGCAACTTTCCGAAAACGCGCGCGCCGAATCGCGCAACCTCGAGATCGGCTTCGTGTTCCAGGCGTTTCACCTGCTTTCACGGCAGAACCTGCTGGAAAACGTCGAGGTTCCACTGACCTACGCGGGCGTCCCGGCGCGAGAACGCCGCGAGCGCGCCATGCAGATGCTCGAGAAGGTCGGGATCGCCGACAAGTGGCGCAACCTGCCCAGCCAGATTTCCGGCGGTCAAAAACAGCGCGTGGCCGTGGCGCGAGCGCTGACCATGAGCCCCGCGATCCTGCTGGCGGACGAACCGACCGGCAACCTGGACTCGAGAACCAGTGAAGAAATCATGGCGCTCTTTCAGGAACTCAACGACGAAGGCAGCACCGTCGTGATCGTCACGCACGAACCCGACATCGGCGATCACTGCAAACGCATCGTGCGCCTTCGCGACGGACTGACGGAATCCGACCGCGAGAATCCGAACCCCGTGCGGGCTGTCTCGCAGGGACTCAGCCTGCCGCCTGCCGCCGCGATGCCCACCATCGGAGGCGCGAGATGAGCCACGAATTTACGGGAACACCGTCCAGGACGCACGGATTCATTTGCGTCCTGGACGGTGTTCCCCAGAAAAGAGGAGCGTCATGAGCGCCATGCGAGCCCGCCAACTGGACGCCAGCCCGCCCGTGCAGAAAACCCGCTCGAGCGTGGCGGGACTGAACCTGATCCAGACGGTCGGCATCGCCTGGCGCGCGATTCGGGGAAACCCGTTGCGCAGCATGCTGACCGCGCTCGGCGTGATCATCGGTGTGGCCGCCGTGATCGCCCTGACCAGCCTGGGATCGGGCGCGACGGGCGGCATCACCAAGCAACTCGAGGGATTGGGCACGAACTTGCTGACCGTCGCCAGCGGTCAATCGCGCAACGGCGGCCCGCCCGGAATCGTGCGCTCCTTCGGCGCACCCTCGATCACGCTGGACGACATCAAAGCCATCCAGACGCAGTTCGCATCCCGCATCAGCGGCATCGCGCCCTCGCTGCAACGCAACATTCAGGTCAAGGCCAACAGCCAGAACACCAACGCCAGCATCACCGGAACCTGGCCCGGTTACGCCGTGGTGCGCAACAGCGAGGTCGAACGCGGCGCGTGGTTCACCGACGCCGACAACACCAGCCGCAAACGCGTGGCGGTGATCGGTACGCAAATCCAGACGGATCTGTTCGGCGACAACGGCGACGCGCTGGGTCAGAAAATCAAGATCAACGGCGTCAGCTTCACCGTCGTCGGCGTGCTGCCCGACAAGGGCGCGAGCGGTTTCGGCAGCCCGAACTCCGCGATTTACGTGCCGCTCAACACCTACCTCCAGCGCCTCGGGCGGCAGGAGGCGAGCGGCACCAACAGCGGCAAGACCGTCAGCAGCGCTTTCATTCAGGGCACCGACAAGAACGACCTCAAACAGCTTCAGCAGGACATCACCGACCTGCTGGCCGTGCGCCATAAGAAAGCCACGCCCGACGAGTACGATTTCAACGTTCAGAACCAGGCGGACGCGCTGGCCAGCGTCAACCAGATCACGCAGATCCTGACGCTGTTCCTGGGCGGCGTGGCGGGCATCAGTTTGCTGGTCGGCGGCATCGGCATCATGAACATCATGCTGGTCTCCGTCACGGAGCGCACCCGCGAGATCGGCATCCGCAAGGCGCTCGGCGCAAAACCGCGCGACATCCTGACGCAATTCCTGGTCGAAGCTTTCGTGCTGTCCGTCGGTGGCGGCATCATCGGCATCGTGATCGGCACGGGGCTGGCGTTCGCGGCGGGCAAGGGATTGAGCATCACGCCGGTCATCGGCACGGGCAGCGTTCTCCTGGCTTTCGGCTTCAGCGCGGCGGTCGGGATTTTCTTCGGCTATTACCCCGCGTCCCGCGCTGCGAAGCTCGACCCCGTGGATTCACTGCGCTACGAGTGAACTCGGATTCGGGTGCACCAGACGGTACGGGTCAGGGTTCAACCCGAGCCACCCAGCATCCACGAATAGGCAGCGTTCAAGACGGTCTTCTCGAGCAGACGGCGGACGGCTGAAGGTTTCCATTCAGGATTCATCTCGAGTTGAAACACTTTTTTGGAGGAAGACATGAAAAAAGCATTGACCGCACTCGCATTCTCGAGCATCGCGCTCGTCGGCATCGTCCTGGCGCAGGGTGGCCCCGGTGGACAGGACCCGGCCATGGCCGCCAAGTTCCAGAAATACCGTCCGTGGTTCGATCTGGGCAGCACCATCCGCATCATGGTCGACGTGGACAAGGAACCCAAACTGGCCTTCACCAAAGCCCAGGCCAAGCTGGCCTTGCCGATCCTCAAGGATTTGGGCGCGCGGCCCGTCCTCAAACCCGAGGACGCGACCAAGATCACCAACACCCTAGAAGACAAGGTCGCCAGCGCCGCGCAACTCAAATGGATGGATGAAAAACGCCTGGCGCAAGAAGAGGAACGCCGCAAGCGCATGGCAGAACAAGGAACGCAGAGCGGCGGTATCGGGCTTCCCCGCGCGGGCGGTCAGGGCGGCGGTCAGGGCGGCCCCGGCGGTGGCAACCGCGCGATGTTCGACGCGATCCAGAACGACAAGCCCTTCAACCCTTTCAAGGACGGTCGCATGGCCGATTCTCTCAAGGAACTGACCGACCTGCTCTCGAAGAAATAATCGAAGATTTGCGCTCTGGGCGGTGTTCTTGCACCCTGAGAGCACCGTCCAATCCGTTTTTCTCGAGCCCTCGCGTTGCTCGGTAGATCGAATGCCAGAGCCCCTACGCACAATGGCGTGTTCTGCGAGCCGTCTCACACGGGGTTCTCATGCGATCTGGTGCAATAGCAGTAGGAGATGACGCGATGAGACACGCCTGGTTTGAATGGTTCCTGACAGCCCTCGGTCTCGGGCTGCTCGGACTGTTCATCGCCCAGGGAGAACCCACGGACGCGATCGTCGGTGCGCTCTTGGTGATCTACGGGTCGTCCAGGCTCGAGCCTCAAACCGCGCTGGGTCGGGCGCTTTCGAGCCTTCGCGAGTTCCGATGGCCTCGAGCCCGACCCATCAGCCTGGTGCGCCGTCCCGTGCGGCTGGTTCGACAGTTGTACGCGCGGCTCTCGAGCCAGGGCTAAGGGCGTCCCGGTCGGGGCTCGGGGGTGGGCCGCAAGCTGCAAGAACACCGTCCAGCACGCATATTCAGACTCGCGTGCTGGACGGTGTTCTCGTGTCGAGGGCGTTTTCGCGAGGGTGATCGAACAAGGCTCGAGGGAAGGGCGACCACGAGGGTTGCCCCTACAAAGACCCGTCAGGCCGGGATCACTTGGGTTCGTTCGCCCACGGGCCGACCACGCCGGGCGCGGCCCATTCCATGCTGAACAGTTCGCCCTGCGTCAAGGATTTCGCGGCGGCCACGCGAGTCACGCCGTTGCGATCCTTGATCGGGCCGCTGAACGGCTCGAACTTCGGGCCGCCCTTGGCGCTCATCTGCTGCATGCGGGACATCACCAGGTCGTAGACGCTCTGCGAACCGACCTTCTTGGCTTTCAGGGCGCCGACGAATTCCGGGTTGATCGGCACGCCGTATTCCCCGCCAAGTTGCGCGCCGCCCTCGCTCATCCGGCCCCAGTAGTCCACATCCGCCAGGTTTTTGGTGGTGTAGGTTCCGGCCTGAACTTTCTTCACGAAATCGATGTAGTACGGAGCCCAATCCGAAAGCTGTCCGCTCGGGACGGCTTTCGGCGCGAATTTCTGCATCGGGCTGTTGTGCGAAAAACCGATCGCGCCCTTGGCGGCGGCGGTCTGGATCACGGTCGGCGTGTCCTCGTGGAAGGCAAAAGCGTCCGCGCCGTCGGCCAGCAGGGCTTCGGTGGCTTCCTTGGCCTTGTTCGGATCGAACCAGGCGTTGATCCAGGTGACGCTGACGGTGGCTTTCGGGTTGGTGGCCCTGGCTCCCAGCGCGAAGGCGTTGATGTCGCGTTTGACTTCCGGGATCGGGAAGGCCGCGACGTACCCGAGTTTGTCCGTCTTGCTGAGCGCCCCGGCGATCATGCCGTTCAGGTAGTACATCTGGTAGAGGTCGATCATGTACGTCGCCATGTTGGGTGCGCGTTTGAAGCCCGTGGCGTGCGCGAAGATCACGTCCGGGTACTTCTTGGCGGCTTCTAGGGTGCCATCCATGTAGCCGAAAGAGGTGGTGAACACGACTTTCGCGCCTTCCTTGACGACCTGGTCCAGAAACGGCCCGGCCTGAGATTCGGGCACGTTCTCGACCTTGATGGTTTCGATGTCCGGCAGGGCTTTTTGCAAGGCCAACCGGCCCTGTTCGTGCGCGTAGGTCCAGCCGTAATCTCCGGGCGGGCCGATGTAAATGAAGGCCACCTTGAGTTTCGCGTTCTGAGCCGGAATGCTCGAAACCAGCCCGATGGTGGCGACCGCGAGTGCCGCCAGTCCGAACGACAGGAACCTGTTCTTCATACGCCCTCCGCTCGAGAAACTGAGGTCACGTCTCGAGTTTTTTGATCAGTTTCGGCCTGAAACCGAAGCTGGTTCGCAGAGTGTCACACGAAAACGGGTCGCTCGACAAGTCCGAGTCGGACGCCGCGTTGGCGCTCGAGCGGTTCGCCCGATTACACTCGGGCATGATTGACGACCCGGTGCTCAAACGCGAATGGCTGCCCGCCGCCGACCTGAGCGAGTTGAATCCGAACGAGCCTTTCGGCTTTCGGCTGCTGAACGAAGACCTGGTGCTGGTTCACCTGGAAAACGGCTGGGAATGCTGGCTGGATCTGTGCGTGCATCGCGGCACGAAACTCTCGCTCGGCAAGCTGACGGATGGGCGCTTGACCTGCCCGTACCACGGCTGGGCTTACGGTTCCGGCGGCGCGTGCGTTCACATTCCGGCGCATCCCGACCAGGCCATCCCGACCAAAGCGCGCACGCCGCGACTGCCCCTAAGTATCTCGAGCGGCATCGTCTGGGTCGCGTTCGAGCAACCCGAGCACGACCCGCCCGCTCTGCCCGAATGGACGGACGAACATTTCAAGAAAATTCCGTGCGGCCCTTTTTCCGTTCACGCCAGCGGCCCACGGGTGGTGGAAAATTTTCTGGATGTCGCCTATTTCGCGTTCGTCCACGAGGGCTACCTGGGTTCCCAGGATCACCCGGAAATCCCTGATTATACCGTCGAGCACGCGCCGGAAGGCATCACCTCAAGGGACATCGAGGTCTACCAGCCCAACCCGGACGGGGATGGCGTGGGCCGCTGGGTCAACTACACCTACACGGTCTTCCGGCCACTGGTCGCGTACTTCCGCAAGAATTCGGGCGAGAAATGCCTGACGATCATGCTGGCGGTCACGCCGGTCAGCCAGCTCGAGACCACCGCGCGGTTCGTGCTGGCCATGAATTACGCGCACGACACGCCGGACAGCGAGCGGCAAGCCTTTCAGGCCACGATTTTCTCGCAGGATCAGCCGATCCTGGAATCGCAACGCCCGGAACGATTGCCGCTCGATTTGCAGGCCGAGCTGCACCTCAGATCCGACCGCATGGCGATCGCGTACCGGCAGTGGTTGCAGGAACTGGGCCTCAGTTTCGGTACGGCCTGAAGCGGTCTGGCCTCGAGTCATAGCGGTGTCTCGAGTTCGGGGTTTAACGCGAAAACCCCGAACTGGTCGCGCCTCGAGCTTCCTCGTCACCCTGAGGCGTCCGCGTTGCGCGGGATCGACCGAGCGACAGCGAAAGATTCTGAACGAAGATCAGGAAGACCTGGAAAAGAGAGGCTCGAGCATCTCGAAACGGGCCGTGAATTGCGCCCCGCAAAGATCGGTTTTGTGGCCGGGTTCCGTACGCCGTGGAACCGCGGGGACACCGTCCAGCACGCATTTCAGGATTCGCGTGCTGGACGGTGTTCTCAGTCCTCGACGCGTTTATCCTCGAGCAGCACCGCGTACAGGCACGCCTTGAAAAACGCGTGGAAAGCGTAGGCGTTGACCTGGCGCGCGCGCGCCAGATCGGGACGGTTGTGCCACAACGGCCCCTCGAGCGCCGCCCAACCGCTCGGGAAGGCGCGCACGTCCAGGCTGGGACGGTGCAGGCTGGCGTTCAGGTAACCGCGCAATCGGCTGGCGGTCAGCATCAGGTTCGCATCGGGGCGCTCGAGCGACGCGCGCATCTCGAGTTCGCTCGTCGGAACGCGCGGCTCGAACCGCGCGTTCATCGCGTCCAGACGCGCGCGTTGACCCATCGCGTCGCGCCACGACATCTGTGCGATCCCGAGCGTCATGGAAAATCCGCCCGAGAGGCTCGAGCGTCCCGTCAGTCGGGCTTCGGTCAGCGCCAGACCGTCCGCCAGCGCGCGCAACGCACCGGACAGGCCCAGCATCAGGTTCGCGCCCGATTGCTCGTCGTCCACGATGGCCGCCAGCACCTCCGGCGGCAGCTTCGCGGCGCGCGCCGCCCACCAGATTTCCGCGCGGTGTTCCAGCACCGCCCGAGGCTCGAGCGGAAACGGTGCGTTGGACGCGAGCGCCATCGTCCGATCCCGAAGCGCCATCGTCTTGAGCTGGGCACGCGCGTCGTGTACGCCCCGAATGAACATCAGCCACCGCCAGACGGCCTGGATTTCCGCGCGCCTGGAATCGAACCCCGGCAGGTTCGCCATCGGTGCGCCCTCCGGCACGTTCCGGTTCAACAATTCTCTCAGCGCGAGCGTCCGCTCCGACCCGATCACGTCCCGCGCCGTCTCGAGCACGCGCGATAAGGATGGTGCAGGTTGAATGAGGCTCGAGCCGAACGGGTCTGGCTCGAGCGCGGGACTGACGCACCCCGCGAGCGTCACCACCACCGCCACCACCACCGCCACCACCACCCGCGCCCAGTTCACGGTTGCCCAGTTCACGGTTGCCCAGTATGACCCACTAGCATGGGGTTGTCTTCACGAGAGCGCCCCGATGTGCCACATCGGGGCGCTCTCGTGCCTTTTCGGCGTGCCCGGTCAGCGTTGAACCCTCAAACGCGCTGGAGATCCCTGACGGCCTGTACCGCATCGGAGAGACTGGCGCGCGTCTCGTCCCGGTAAACCCTGATGGCCTCGAGCTCACGCCGCTTCTCGAGCAGCGCCGTGACGTGCGCTCGGCCTTCGCTGGTCAGCGGTCGCAGTTGCCCGAGATTGGCTCCGAGGGTCGCGTTGAATTTCTTCCAGTCCATGACCCACCTCCAATTCGCAGTTTAGTGCGCGACAGTGAGAGCGCTTTCCCTGAACCCAGAGCGGGCGTTCCCGGACGAGCGTGCCTCGCTAACAATTTTGGAAGCGTCGCGATTGTAGGCTCATTCATGCGTCAGAAGCGAGCGATCAACTACACGCAGCTTGCCGCGATCAAGTTCCTCGAGAACTTGCCGTACCGTTCGCCGGTCGCTGCCATCGAAGCCGGAGCGCGCACGGTTCAAGACTGGTGCGATGTGCTGGCCGAAACGCGTCAGCAGCACGCCGGGCACCTCGGGATGCCGATTGCAACCCCGGAAGCGCCGCATCGACAACACCGCGCCTGAATCGAGAAGACCGTCCAGCACGGCCTGGGGCATCTCGCCGAAACACCGTCCAGCACGATGCTTTTGCGCGAGTGTTCAAGCGTGACGTTGCGACAAAGGCTTTTCTGTATACTCTCCTGGTTTTTTGCCCTCCCGCCAAGGCGAGCAAGAGGGCGAAAGAGGAGGCACGCGCGAATTGAACACGCTCGAGCGTTTCACGGTGTCGGACGCGACGGAACTGTACGGCGTCCACAACTGGTCCGGCGGCTACTTCCGCGTCGGCACATCCGGCAAGCTCCAAGCGACGCTCGGCGGTGAACACGCCGTCGCCGTTCAGGACGTGATCGATCGCCTGGTCGCCAGGGGCGAGAGCCTGCCGATGATCGTGCGCTTCCCGCAGATCCTCGAGTCGCGCGTGCGCCAGCTCAACGAAGCCTTCCAGCAAGCCATTTCCGAATACGCTTACCCCGGAAAGTACCAGGGCGTCTACCCGATCAAGGTCAGCCAACGCCGCGTGGTCGTCGAGACCATCGCCAAGGCGGGCATGGCCTACGCGCACGGCCTGGAAGCGGGATCGAAGGCCGAACTGGCGCTCTGTCTGGCGCAGGACATGAACCCGGACGCGCTCTTGTGCTGCAACGGCTTCAAGGACGACGGTTTCGTGCGCCTGGCCCTGTGGGGCCGCAAGCTCGGGCGCAACGTGGTCATCACGCTGGAAAAATTTTCTGAACTCGAGCGCGTGCTGCGCATCGCCCGCGAGGTCGGCGTCAAACCCGCCATCGGCGTGCGCTTCAAACTGCACGCGAGAGGTTCAGGTCAATGGGAAGAATCCGGCGGCGACCAGGCCAAATTCGGGCTGAACGCCACCGAACTCCTGGCCGTCGTGCGGCGGCTGGAAAAAGAGAACCTGACGGATGCCCTGGTGATGATCCACTGCCACGTCGGTAGCCAACTGACCGACATCCGCAAAATTAAGATCGCCGTGCGCGAGGCCGCCCAGACCTACGCCGAACTGCGCGAACTGGGCGTGCCGATCAAGTACCTGAACGTCGGCGGTGGACTGGCCGTGGATTACGACGGCTCAAAAACGACCTTCTACACCTCGAGCAACTATTCCCTGCAGGAATACGCCAACGATGTCGTCTATAGCGTCTCCGAAACCTGCAAGAACGCCGAGCTCGAGCCGGACGCCTTCCCCGTGATCGTCAGCGAATCCGGTCGCGCCGTGACCGCGCACCACGCGATCCTGGTCGTGCCCGTGCTGGACGTGACCGGCCCCGCGCGCTTCCCCGAAGACCTGACGCCCGGCGAGCCCGACCAGCACCAACTGATCACCGACTTCGAGGAAATCCTCCGGAACGTCAACGTCCGCAACTACCGCGAAGCGTACTTCGACGCGGCGGACAACAAGAACACGATGCACAACCTCTTCGACCTGGGCTACCTGAGCCTGCGCGACCGCGCCCGAGGCGAGGAGTTGTTCAACCGCATCGCCCTACGCGTCGCCACCGTCATCCGCGACGCCGACGCGAAATATGTGCCCGACGAATTTGAAGACCTGGCCGAACTGCTGGCCGACAAGTACATCTGCAACTTTAGCCTGTTTCAGAGCCTGCCCGACCACTGGGCGATAGACGCGCTCTTTCCGATCGTGCCGCTTTCAAGGTTGAACGAACGCCCCACCCGGCGCGCAACCATCGTGGACATCACCTGCGATTCTGACGGCAAGATCGACAAATTCATCGACCTGCGCGACGTTCAAAAAACCCTGCCATTGCACGAACTGCGCGGCGACGAACCCTACTACCTGGGCGTGTTCCTGGTCGGCGCGTACCAGGACGTGCTCGGCAGCGCCCACAACCTGTTCGGCAAGGTCAACGAAGTGCATGTCCGCGTCACCGATGACGGACAGTTGGAACTCGAGAATTTCGTGCGCGGCCAGAAAGCCCGACGGTTGATCGAAAGCATGGGCTACAGCGCACCCCAGCTTTCCGCCAGCGCCCGCGACGCCGTACAGGACGCGATCAAACGCGGCGTGTTAGGGCCGTGGGAGGGCGACAGCTTCATCGAGCATTACGACGAGGAATTGGTCGGGTACACGTATCTGGAATGATGACGCCAGAAGAATTTAGAAATCGCTGGGGAGACGACCTGTGGATAAAACCACCTGCGGCTTCGCTCGAGAAAGTTGCGATCTCGAGCGAAGCTAAAGCGGTTTTGCTCGAGGCGGGGTTGCCTTGGCGTATCGTCATTCAAAAGAAAAACTGGTTAACCCTTCAACTTGATTGGTTTAAGACCGAAGGTTTGGTAAATCTAGAAGAGTTAATGCGTGGATCTGGAGACGAAGACGAATTCATTTCTCAGTCGTGGGCTTCACTATGGGTTATCTGCTGGAGTGGTGCTGAGGGTGGATCAGGGCAAATCCTGTGTTTCGATGATAGATCCGGAATAATTGTTGAAGAAATCCCCGAGTTGGCGGACGAAAATCTGCAACCAAACTACGTAAGCTCAAGTTTTCAGGCGTTCTTCGAGAGTATACTTGCCTTTCGAATTATTTTTGACTCCTCTCCGATTGATGCTTTCACTGTTGATGAGACTCGAGAGCGAGGAAATCTACTCGAAAGTGTGATACGAGCGCTTGACCCGAAAGCGGTCACACCCGGAAGTTATTGGGAGTTCGTATTGCAAGTTTGTAGAGGAGAGGCATTGTAACGAACACCGTCCTGCGCGCGAGAATTAAACCTCGAGAGAATGCGTGTGGGACGGTGTTCTCTGAGACGAGCCTCGAGCGAGCGCCTTGATCCCGCCTCAACAAGCTCGTTCGGGCCGTGCGGAGTTGTACGGTATGACCGTGAAGCCGCAACCGACCACCTCGAAACGCGCCGGGCGGGGCGCTGGCAAGCTCACTGGGGACGGGCTGGCGGAAGTTCTGATCGACGCGGACGGCGCGTTGGAAGGCGTGCTGGACAGGCTGGGCTGGTCGAAATCGAAACTCTTGAAAACGCTTGAAAAAGATTTCAAGGCGCTCGAGAAGGCGCTCGCGGAACTCGAGGAGCGCGGCATCGACGCGGATCACGAGCGCTTGCGCTGGATCAAACCCGTGCTGCAACTGCACGCCGAGATGGAAGACGACGACGATTGGGTGCGTTACAGGCAACTGGTCTTGTCCGAAATGACGGAAAAACCGGCTCGCTCGGAGGAATCCGAGGCGATGCTCGGGCAGGCGGTGGCGCGCACGGACGCGCTGCTGGAGCGCCTCAAGGTGCTCAAACCGAAGAAGGCCGCGCCCGCGCGGGACGCGACGGAGTTCTACGAGGACTGAGTGTCGGTTCAGGTGGTTTTCGGGCGCGTCCAGCCCGCGATCCTGCTGCTCGTCTCGGCCTTATCCGGCGCGGTTGACGGGTTCCAGGGCGCACCAGGCGATGACCATGCGACCGTTCTCTATTCCGTTGACGTTCAAGATGATTAATCGCCCGCCGCGCCGCGCGGCCACGCTGTAGCGCGAACCGTCACCACCGGGCAGGTTCTCGAGCTTGAAGCCCTGTTTGGTCAGGCCGTTCTCGAGCGCGTCCACGATTCGGGATGGGCGCGGTTGGCTGGATTCCACGATTTCCGTGCCGCGACAGCGCCCGCTCAGGGCGTTTTCACTGGCGATGGCCTCGAGGGTTTTCGAGGCGGCGATCAGGATTTTCGTGTCCACAATTCTGGATGCGCTCAACGGTAGGTTGACGCCCGTGATGGTGGATCGCCACGTGCCCGGTTGCGAGAATCCGGGTTGCGCCCAGACCGCGACGATCACGAACGTGAAGAGCATCCCGAGACCGCATCGTTTCATGAGAACCCCTTGAAGTAAGCGTGAGTTGTTCTTAGTCTACGGGGTTCCGGTATCCAGTGATGTTGTTCTCGCACAAAATCTGGATGGCGCTCGAGACTCGGCGCTCGACGCGTTGTTCGCTCCATTCTCGTCCATCCGACTCCGAGCAAAAAAAGCCGTCCCGGACGCGAGATCCGGGACGGTCATTCGGACGCTTACAGCAGTTCGTGGCTCGAGAAAAACAGGCCCAATTCGCGGGCGGCGTCGTCGGCGTTGGCGCTGCCGTGGATCACATTCTCGTCGATGGTGGTCGCGTAGTCGCCACGAAATGTGCCGGGCGCGGCATCTTTCGGGTGGGTCGCGCCCATCATCTTGCGCAATTCCGCGATCACGTTCGGCCCCTCGAGCGCGATCGCCACGACTGGCCCGGACGTGATGAAGCTCACCAGACCATCGAAAAAAGGCTTGCCCTTGTGCTCGCCGTAATGGGTTTCGGCCAGTTCGCGCGGAATCACGAGCTGCTTCAAACCCACGACCTTGAAGCCCTTGCGTTCCAATCGCGCGATGATTTCCCCGGTCAGCCCACGGCGCACGCCGTCGGGTTTGAGCATTGCGTAAGTGCGTTCCATGTGATCCTCCTGCCAGCGTTTTAACGCGATTTGCGCGTCTCGAGCGCCTAGGTGTTCCCCGAGCGCACCGCCGCGCATCGTATCAGATGCTTAAAAGTCAGGGGTCAGAGGCAAAGACCGTCCAGGACAGCGTTTTATGGATTCAAAAAATTGCGTGTGGGACGGTGTTCTCAGTGCTGGCTTCCGGGTAAATCTCGAGCAAAAGCACTCTTGCCCTCGAGCCTGAGCGCGTGCGCCGTCCCCAGCGAACTCGAGGTTCGCTTCTGACCTCTGACTTCTGACCGATCCTCGACTGCGACCTTCGACGCCTACGAATTGCTCGATCTGGTGTAAGACAGAGCATTCCGCACCCCGAGGAGACCCGCGTGAAACGAATCCGTTCGATCATCGCTATTCTTACTTTCGCCAGCCTGTCATCGGCCCTCGCCAGCCCGGCCACGGAACTGTTCAAAGAGGCGAGCTTCTACCTGGATTTCTATTATTTCGGGTTTTCAAAGGTCGCCCCCAAAGACCTGATCGCCAAGTATCAGCCGCAACTCGAGGCCGCCTGCCAGCCCAAAGGTGACGCCTGCGGTTACGACGTGGCCAGAGGGATCATCGAGCAGATGATCGGTGAACTCGACGATGGGCACACGTACCTGCTCTCGCCGGAAGGCTACGCGCGCTCGCAGGGCGCAGAGAACGCGGCAGTTACACCGACCTTCGGCATCACCTTGCCGACCGTCAACGCGCGAGGCGAGGTGCTGATCAGCGATGTCCGCACGGGCAGCGCCGCCGAAAAAGCGGGCTTGCAACCCTGGGATCGGATCGCCTCCGTCAACGGTGAAAAGCTCCAGCCAGCCACGGACGCCCAGGCCGCGCTGACCGCGTTTCGCAATAAGATTCGGGTGGATGCGCCCGTGAAGTTTGGCATCGCCAGAGGGGACGCGCAGAACCCCACCACCTTCGAGGTCACGATCCAGCGCGCCATCAACCGCTCGCCCGCGCTGCCGTTCATGTACCACCCGGCGACCGCACCCAAGGGCGTGTTCGTGCTGCGAATCCCGGATTTCGGCGCGTACAACCGCGTCGGGCCGCGCGTCCACGAACTCGTCAAGGAAGCCCAATCGAAGAGCGCGAGCGCCATCATCGTCGACCTCGAGGACGATCCGGGCGGCGAACTCAAGGAATGCACGACCGCCGTCGGCGCATTCATCGGTGATCTCGAGCTGACGTTCCTGACGCGCTTCGACAAGCAAATCGCGTACTACAAGGCCGGAACGGTCTTCGAGGAAGACCCGCAAGATCCGCGCAAGGGCTACACGTTGCCTTCGCCCGCGCTCTGGACGGGCAAGATGGCCGTGCTGGTCAACGAAAATAGCGCTTCTTGCAGCGAAGAATTCGCGTACCACGTTCAGCTCGCCAAGCGCGGCCCGGTCATCGGTCAAGTCACGGCGGGCGTCCTGAACACGGCCACGACCTACTTCCCGTTGATCGATCGCGGCGCGATCGCCGTGACCATCGTGCGCGCCGTGCTGCAGGACGGAACCGTGCTGCCCGAATCCGTCACGCCCGACATCGAAGTCGATTTCAACCTGGCGCGCGCCGCCAACACGGGCCGCGATCCGTTGCTCGAGAAGGCCATAGAGACGCTCGGGTTGAAGTAGATGAAGCGAAACACCGTCCAGCACGCATTCTTAGATACGCGTGCCAGACGGTGTTCTCGTGCCGTCGTCGTGCCCTCGAGAACGCTTTGAGGGCAGGTCATAGAGCCCGTACAAGAACCCTGTCGTGTAGGGGTAACCCTTGTGGTTACCCTCGCGCGAACATGTGATCGAGATTGGCGGCTGCAGTAAACAATGGCCGTCATCCCGATGAGTTCGCATTCAGGGATCTCGAGGTGAGTACATTCGACTGACCACGGCGAAAGATCCTGAAGGTTGTTCACGATAGCGGGATGGATGCTCGTATGCTCGAGAACACCGTTCACGGCGGACTTCTCGAGCATTGATCTGAACTCAGGGCGCGGGATTGATCGGGCCTGAAAGATCGATCCAGTAGCGCCGATGGTACTTGCTCGAGCCCGCAGGTTGGAACTCGTCCTGAAGAACGCCACCGTTTTTTTCGATGATTTTCCTCGAACCCAGATTGTCGGCGTCGCAGGTCAGCAGCGCGCGTTCGATGCCCAGAGATTGAGCGAAGGCTAAGGCTATTCTGAGCGCTCGCGTGCCGAAACCCTGGTGGCGTTTGGAGGGGCGAATCTCGTAGCCGATGTGACCGCCCAATTCTCGTAGGCTGGCGTTCAGTTCGTGCCGCACGGAGACGCGCCCGATCAGGGTTTCGTCCTGAACAAGCCACAGCACGCTTTCCGGCACGAGGCTTTTGGTCAACGTGGCGCGATCCGTTTTTTCCCGAAGCCGCGCCACGAACGCCTCGAAATCCGGTGCTGCGTGAAAAAGTTCAGCGTGCAGCGCGCGCAGGTTGCCTTCCGCGCGGAATTCGGACAGGGCTCCGAGGTAAGTCTCGCGGTATCGTGCGTCGGGTTGCTCGAGCCGAAGCATCCTGGGATTGTAAAACATGGCAGGGGAGAGGCGCTCGAGGAATCGCGAACACCGTCCCGAACGTTTCTGTACAGCTCGGGAATCTTCGTTTCTGTGCAGCTCAGGAATCTTCGACGCGAGAGCTGCTCGCACCTCGAGGGACGTTCGTGGCGATTCGCGATTGGTCGGACGCGTTTTTTATCGGCTGCGCAAACAATCGGGAATCCACGACCACGATCGATGCCCGTGCGCTCTTCAAAGGAAGGCTTGATTTCCCTGAAACCTTCATGTAACCTTTCAAGGCTGCCGTCTCGGGTGTCTCTCGAGTCACCAAAGACGAGCTCGGAAATCGGCCCCTGGGTCAACGCTTCCGGATAACAAGCTCCAATCGGTTTGTTCCGAAGCGAACGCCCAAGGAACATTGACAGTCGGCGCATTTCAAGGCCCATCACGGGCAGTCTGCTCGAGCCATGCTCGAGCAACGATAGAGGAGAAAGTCATGGCGAAGGGCGTATTCGAGCGCAACAAACCCCACGTCAACGTCGGCACGATC
>CAXTKV010000073.1:0-22165 GCA_964244895.1 uncultured Deinococcales bacterium | reverse complement strand
GGAATCGCAGCGCCTGATCTCGTTCTACCGGAACACCGACATCAGCGCCGTCCTTGAGACCGTCAAGCGCGGCTGGAACGATACGCTCGGCGCAGTGCGGGTCACTACGCCGAGCCGCGCGATGGACTTGATGCTCAATCGTTGGCTCCCGTACCAGACGCTCTCTTCCCGAATCTGGGCGCGCACTGGGTTCTACCAGGCGGGCGGTGCTTACGGCTTCCGCGACCAGTTGCAGGACACGATGGCGCTCGCAATGGTCAAGCCCGATCTGGCCCGCGAGCAGATTCTCCTCGCCGCCAGCCGTCAGTTTCTCGAGGGCGACGTGCAGCACTGGTGGCATCCGCCCAGCGGGCGCGGCGTGCGGACGCACATCAGCGATGATCTCGTGTGGCTGCCTTACGCGATCTCGCACTACCTCGAGGTCTCGGGCGATGCGCGGCTGCTCGATGCGCTTGTTGGTTTCATCGAGGGGCCACCCCTCGAGCCCAACCAGGAAGATTCGTACTACACGCCCCGAATTTCCCCGTTGTCCGCGACGCTCTACGAGCACGGCGCTCGGGCGCTCGAGCACAGCCTGAAGGTCGGCGCGCACGGCCTGCCGCTGATCGGCTCGGGCGATTGGAACGACGGCATGAACCGCGTCGGACGCGAAGGCAAAGGCGAGAGCGTCTGGATGGGCTGGTTCCTGCACGCCAACCTGACAGCCTGGGCGAAATTCGCCGAGGCGCGAGGTGAACCTGAGCGCGCCCGAGTCTGGCGTCAACACGCGGGCGCGCTCAAGCTCGCGCTCGAGACGCACGGCTGGGACGGCGAGTGGTACAAACGCGCTTTCTACGACGACGGCACGACGCTCGGATCGAGCCAGAACGACGAGTGCAGGATCGACTCCATCGCCCAATCCTGGGCGGTGATCTCTGGGGCTGCTGAACCCACCAGGGCCGCCCGAGCGATGGCGTCCCTCGAGCAACACCTGGTCAAACGCGAAGACAATCTAATGCTGCTGTTCACACCACCCTTTGAGCACACCGAGCGCGACCCCGGTTACATCAAGGGCTATCTTCCCGGCGTGCGCGAGAACGGCGGGCAGTACACGCACGCCGCCGTCTGGTCGGTGCTCGCCTTCGCCATGCTGGGCGAGGGGGACAAGGCGTTCGAATTGTTCTCGATGCTCAACCCGATCAACCGGAGCACCACCCGAGCTGGCGTTCACCGCTACAAGGTCGAACCTTACGTGATTTCTGCGGACGTGTACGCCCAAGAGCCGCACGTCGGACGCGGCGGCTGGACATGGTACACGGGCTCGAGCGGCTGGCTGTACCGCGTCGGGATCGAAGCGATCCTCGGCTTCAAGTTGCGTGGGGACCAGATTGAAATCGACCCGTGCATCCCTCGGGCCTGGGCGGGCTACCGGATCAGCTTCGCGTACCACTCCTCGCGCTACGAGATCAGCGTCGAGAACCCGCAGGGTGTGACGAGAGGCGTCAAGGTGCTCGAGGTGGACGGTCAACAGGTCTCTGGTTCGAGCGTTCCTGTGCGAGATGATGGCCTGACCCATCGTGTTCGAGTTGTGCTCGGCGAAAAACTTTGATCGAGCCAGTCTGAAACTGTCGTTGCGAAACTCGAGGCAGCGCTTTTGGTGGGCGTTTGATCACGTGATCGGAATTACGTCCAGGACGATGTTCTTCACTACATACTTGCGAAAACATCGTCCTGGACGTTTTCAGACGTATTCAAGCGTGCGAGCCGCGTTCCCGACGGTATCGCCGACACCGGATTCGAGGTGCGAAGCCTCGAGCATCTCGCAGGATTGATGTTCCGTCCACCGATCACAGTGGTCACTCGGTGGTAACGGTCGCGCCTGATGGTGTGCTTGCTGAACTCGAACATCACAATCGGCACATCCAAGAAGCCATCTCGAGAACATGAATCAAAGGAGCATCAGATGACGCCCAACACCCAGGAATTCAAACTGAGCGGCGACGCGATGGTTGGCAAACTCAAAGATCTCTTGCACGAAGGCAACATTCGTCGGGTCACGATCAAGAACGATGACGGTCACACCCTGATCGAGATTCCATTAACAGTCGGTGTGGTCGGGGCGCTGCTGCTACCCGTCTGGGCGGCGATTGGCGCGATCGCGGCTCTTGCGGCGCACTTGACCATCGTTGTCGAACGAACCGGTGCGCTCCCGGAGGCGAACACTGACTCGGCCAATCCAGGATCATCAAGCTCCGTTTGAGTGACAGACCCTCGCCGCCACGAAGTTGGATCGTAGGGGGTCACCGGGTGCGCCTCAAGATGCACGAACCCACTGCGGCCCGGTTCGTGCGCCCGCACGGGAGGCAACCATGAACACGCTCTTCAAAATCACCGTGATCGTATTCTCGAGCGTTCTATTTTTGGTGGTACTCGGTTTCGTCGGGTTGAGGTTCAAGCCCGCATCGTTCCCAGCGTTCGCCCAACCGACAAAGAAGCTCGAGACGATCCCCTTACCTGAGGGTTTACCCGCCCCGGTCGCCAGGTTCTACCGGAAAATCTACGGCGAGAACATCCCGGTGATTTGCTCGGCAGTGATCTCTGGGCGGGCCACGATTCGACCCGTCGGGCCGGTCGCCTTTCCGGCACGCTTTCGCTTCACGCACGTCGCAGGCAAAGATTACCGCCATGACATTGAAGCCACGGTTTTCGGAGTGCCCATCCTGAAGGTCATCGAAACCTACATCGCAAGCTCGAGCCGCCAGCAGATGCCGTGGGGCACGACCCAGAACGACCCAAAAGCGAATCAAGCCGCCAATCTGGGGTTGTGGGCGGAAGCGATCTGGTTCCCCGCGATTTTCCTGACCGATCCGAGGGTGCATTGGAATGCCGTGGATGACGTGACCGCCACGCTGACCGTCCCATTCGAGGCGGGTGTTGAAACCTTCGTCGTGCGCTTCGACCCCGACACGCACGTGGTGTGCTTCCTCGAGGCCATGCGCTTCAAAACCGATCAGAAAGTCTTGTGGATCAACGAGACTCGAGCCTGGGCGATGCTCGGCGGGCAGATGGTTTCAACGCAGGGCGCAGTGACGTGGATGGACGACGGCAAACCGTGGGCCGTGTTTAACGTCGAGGAGATCGTGCTGAACGCCGATGTCAGCGCGGCCATGTCGAGCGGTGGCAAGTGACTCGAGGTGAGGGGCATGAAATGGACGTTGATCCTGGCTGCCGTGGTGTTGGTTGCGCACGGATTGATTCACCTGATGGGCGCGACGGTCTACCTGCGGCTCGGTGAGATCAAGGGGTTCGCCTACAAGACCACCCTGCTCAATGGGCGTTGGGAGCTCGGAGCGACTGGAATCGGGGTCTTTGGGGCGCTGTGGGCGGTGGCCGCTCTCGGTTTCGTCGTGGCGACCCTCGGGATGCTGACCGACTCGAGCTGGTGGCAACCCGCGCTGATCGGTGCGGCAGTCTTCTCTCTGGTATTGACTGGTTTGGACTCGAGCCTCGCGTTCGCGGGGATCGCGCTGAACATCGTCATTCTGGTCTTGATGTTCTGGATGCGGCGCATGAGGATTTAATGGAAAATCGAGACCATCGTCTCGAGAACACCGAGGAGATCGAGTTCAACCTGAACATGACCAGGAATGTTCATACCAAAACCTGTCGAGGATTCAAGGAGGTTCATGGCGAACGAATCTATCCCTGCAACCCTTGAGCGCTCGAGCGGGGCGGCATCCGATGCGGCTTCGGGCCTCTCGAACCAGGCGGCACGCGCGAAGCTCTCCGAGGTCGGCCCGAACGAACTCTCCAGCTCGAGACCGCGACCATTGTTGCTTCAGTTGCTGGCGTATTTCGCGCAGCCGCTGGTGGCGATTTTGCTGATCGCGGCCCTGATCTCCGGGATCTCGGGTGACTGGCTGAACGCCCTGATCATCACCGCCATCGTGGTCGGCAGCATCGGGCTGGATTTCGGGCAGACGCGCCGCTCGCAGGTGGCCGCCGAGCGTCTGCGCACGCAGGTCTCACCGACCGCGATGGTCAAACGCGACGGCGCGTGGCTCGAGGTGTCGCGCAGCAGTCTCGTACCTGGCGATCTGATCCGCCTCTCAGCGGGTGCGCTCGTGCCTGCGGACGCGCAGTTGATCTCTGCCAGCGATCTGCACGTTCAACAATCAGCCCTGACCGGCGAATCCATGCCCGTGGAGAAAACCGTCATCGCGGAGGGTCAAGCATCCCCAGCAGCCCTCGAAAACCCCGCCGATGCCAGGAACCTCGTCTTCGTCGGCTCGAGCGTGATCAGCGGCAAAGCCGAGGCGATCGTGACCGCGACCGGGTCGCGCACGACCTTCGGTGGGATCGTCACCAGCCTCCAGCGGCGCGCCCCGGAGACCGAGTTCGAGCGCGGCATGAAATCCTTCAGTCTGTTCATCGTCCAGGTCGTGTTCTTCCTGGTGCTGTTCGTTTTCGCCGTCAGCGCCCTGCACAAGCGCGACCCGCTCGAGTCGCTGCTGTTCGCCGTGGCGCTGGCCGTCGGTTTGACGCCGGAATTTTTGCCGATGATCACGACGATCACCCTCTCGAACGGCGCGATCCGCATGGCCAAACAGCACGTGATCGTCAAGAACCTCTCGAGCATTCAGAACTTCGGTCAGATCGACACGCTCTGCAGCGACAAGACGGGCACGTTGACCAGCGGCGCGATGACGCTCGAGGGGCGGCTCGATCCGTTCGGTGGGCCATCCGAAAAGGTTTTCCTGCTCGCGTACCTGAACAGCCTGTTCGAGACCGGCATCGCCAACCCGCTCAACGCGGCGATCCTCGAGCCCAAGGGTGCGGATCCGCTGGACATGGCGATCCTGAAGTTCGAGCACCCGGATGTGCGGCCCTACACGAAGCTCAGTGAGATTCCCTTCGATTTCGAGCGGCGGTGCGCTTCGGTCGTGGTCGCTCGAGGTGGCGAGCACCTGATGCTGACCAAGGGCGCGCCGGAGAGCATCCTGAAGATTTGCACCTCGTTCGAGCGGGGTGGATCAGTGCAACCGCTGGACGCCGATGCGCGGGGCAGGATCGAGGGGGTCTTTCAGAGACTCTCCGCCCAGGGCTACCGGGTGATCGCGGTGGCGTACCGCACCATTCAAGTTGACGTTCAACAGGTTGCGTACCGCGCCAGCGACGAGCACGACCTGGTGCTGGCGGGCTTCGTGACCTTCGTCGACCCGCCGCTGCCGGACGCCAAGGAGGTGCTGGACGAACTCCGGGCCAGGGGCGTGACGGTCAAGATCCTGACCGGCGACAACGAACTCGTCGCCCGGCACGTCTGCGAGGCCGTCGGGCTGGAGGTCGGGCGGATCGTGCTGGGCAGCGAACTCGAGGACATGACGGACAGCGCGTTGTTTCAGGTGGCGGAGGCGAACGCGGTCTTTGCTCGCGTCGCACCTGCGCAGAAGAACCGCATCATCCTGGCGCTCAAAGCCCGCAAGCACGTCGTCGGGTACATGGGTGACGGCATCAACGACGCGCCCAGCCTGCACACGGCGGATGTCGGCATCAGCGTGGCCAACGCCACGGATGTCGCCAAGGACGCTGCCGACATCATCCTGCTCGAGCCGGGCCTGCGGGTGCTTTTGAGCGGCATCCTGGAGGGTCGCCGGGCCTTCGGAAACGTCATGAAGTACCTCCTGATGGGCACGAGCTCCAACTTCGGGAACATGTTCAGCATGGCCGGGGCGTCGCTGTTTTTACCGTTCCTGCCGATGCTGCCGACGCAGATTCTGGTCAACAACTTCCTCTACGACCTGGCGCAGATCACGATCCCGAGCGACAACGTTGACGAGGCCTTCATTCAGAAACCGCATCACTGGGACATCGGCCTGATTCGACGTTTCATGTTCTGGATCGGGCCAATCAGTTCCCTGTACGACTTCCTGACCTTTTACGTGCTTCTGAAAGTCTTCCGAGCCACGGAAGCCGAGTTTCACACGGGCTGGTTCGTCGAATCGCTGGCCACGCAGACGCTGGTGATCTTCGTGATTCGCACCTTCGGCAACCCGTTGCGCTCGAGGGCGAGCCCGGCGTTGACCGCGACGGCGCTCGGGGTCGTGGTCGTCGGGGCGCTGCTGCCGTTCACGCCGTTGGCAGGGATTCTCGGCTTTGTCGGGCTGCCACCTTTGTACTTCGCGTTCCTGGGTGGAGCGACGCTGACGTACCTGGGGCTGGTGGAGCTGGTCAAGCGCCAGTTGTTTGGTCGGGTGATGGCCTGAGGTTGCGCCTCGATGATCTTTGCGGGCGCAAATCTCCTTCAGGGTACTCGAGATGGTTTTACGCAAACACCGTCGAGCACGCCCATTCATTCTTGCGTGCTCGACGGTATTCAAGAAATCTACTCTTGAGATATCCTGCGCAGAACCGGGATGCGTTCGTGGTTCAGCCTGTCGGTGCGGCATCAGATAACACCGCTGCATTCGAGCGTGTCTTTTCGGGCTGATCGGCCTTGACCTGGGGTGCCCGAACGAACAGTACCGGAACCTCGGCGCGGTGCGAGACGCGCTCGGCCACGCTTCCCAGCAGCAATCGGTCGAAGCCGGTGCGCCCGTGCGTACTCATCACGATCAAGTCGGCGCGGTGTTCCGTGGCTGCCTGTGCGATGGCATCGCCGACGCGCTGGTTGTTTGCGGGCACGCGTGAGGTGCTGACATCCGCCATCTTCGTCGCGTTGGCCTTCAAATGCGCGAGAGCCGCAGCGATAATCGCCTGACTTTCCGCCTCGAGGTCGCGCTGATAGCGGTCGTAGTCGATGATTGGTGCGTACTCGTAAGCGGCGTAGGCGTAGGCCGAAGGTACGTCCGGGATCACGTGCATCACCTCCAGGCTCGCGCCGAGCGCACAAGCCAGTTCGTTGGCCGTGGTCAGCGCCAACAGGCTCGGTTGGCTGCCATCGACCGTCACCACGATGCGCTCGAAATTCAAAGCATCGTTGGTCGGACGCTCCTGGTTTCGGACGAGCATCACCGGGACGAGCGCCTGACGGCTGACCCGCTCAGCGACGCTGCCCAGGAGCAGATGCTCCATACCCTCGCGCCCGTGCGTGCCCATCACGATCAGGTCGCAACCCGATTCCTGGCACTCGCGGACAATGGCGTCACCGATGCCCTGCGTGTAGCCATCGATCAGGCGCGTCTCGAACTTGACACGGGCTTCTTCGGCCAGCCTCGCCGACGGGCTCAAGACCTGCTGACCGTCGTCCTGGCTGACGTGCTCGATCAACGCGTAGGTGAAGATCGCGCGACCAACGAGCCGCCTGGCGAACTCGAGTCCGAGATGCGTGGCGCGTGCGCTACAGGGGGAACCGTCCACGGGAATCAAAATGTTCTGGAACATAGATGAACCTCGTTTCCTGGCTCGAGTCTCAGGTACGACCGTTACGTTCGAGTTACCGCGACCACCCAAAAGGGTCACTCGAACGTAACGCCGCCCTTTTACGCTCGAGCGACCCGAACTCAGATCCGGGCGCTGGCGTTGAGAAGAACCGAGGATGGATTGAAGGACACCGTACCGAACCCCAAACGCCGTCGAAGCCTCCGTGGCACGATCGCGCGGGTTTCGTGCAGCCTCACGCTCATCGGCGTCCTCGGGGCGGGGCGCGGCGCGGCGCCCGTTAACCTGAGCGGCACGTATTGGGCTGAATCCGAGATCACCACTGCCCCGATCGGCGAGCCTGGCGATGCGCACATCGTTCCACTCGAGCTGAGGATGAACCTGACCGACGTGAACGGGGCGCTCAAGGGCGATCTGAGGGCGCAAGCGCGCGACCTATTCTTGCCGTTGACGTTCGCTTTGACCGGGGAACGCCGCGATCTTCGGGTGCGCTTGAAGCTCGAGGTCAGCCTCTGTCTCGAGGGCACGACCGCGACGCTCGAGGGCGCGATGGTTGCCGATGGGGTGATCGAGATGCCCAGCAGCTCGCAGGCGATCACCTGCAATTTCGGGCGCGTGCGGATCGCACTTCCGCACGCTGTGCGGCTGGTGCGCGAAATGGCGGCGAGGTGAGGGCCGCGAACGTCCAGTGGACGAGGACGCTCGCGCGCGTCTCCCGTTTCGACACGGACGAGTGAACCTCGGGTTCGTCAGGCTTCAGCAATTGAGAACACCGTCCAGCACGCGTTCGTAAATACGTGTCCTGGACGGTGTTCTCGGGTTTTGGCCTCGAGCTTGGCGCATGAAACCGCGAGGGCTGGGAGGCGTTCCATCAACTCCCCATCAGCCTGCAGACAAACGCGAGGCCTAAGTTGAGCCGTGGACAGCAAGGTTTGGCTCGAGGGGAAGCGTTTTGAGCGATGGTTTGCGATGTATTCACCCGCTCGGTCCGTCCGCAACCCGAATCCGGTTTTGCTCGAGAAACAACTTGTCAACGTGCCGCTGGTTCGCCAGTTCGCCATCAATCCCAGCCAGGGCCTGAACAACGGACCGCACTGGAAGACCAGAACCGCTCACAGCGAGCGGCATGGAAGAAGGTTTTCCGTGTGCAGGTGATCCGTGCAGAGCTTGAAGATCCTCACGCTCGGCCAGGCCGAGGTGCTGGTGGACGGACGCCCGGTGCAATGGCGTTCAGACGCGGCGCGAACGCTGTTCTTTTATTTGCTCTCGCACCCGAATGGCAAAAGCCGCGAAGAAATCATCGATATGCTCTGGAACACCGTACCTGACGCGGTTTCCGGCAATTACTTCCGCGTGGTCATCTACCGCCTTCGTGCGGCGCTCGGCTGGCGAGATGCCATCACCGAGCACCACAGCCATTACCATCTCGCCCAGGAGGTGTTCGAGGCGTCCGACATGCACGAATTTTACACGGCCTTTGGGCAGGCGGAACGCGCCGCAACGCCCGAAGCCAGGCTCGAGCGCTACCGGCGGGCGCTCGCGGTGTACGCGGGCGAATACCTGCCGTTTGAGAGCGCCGATTGGGTGCTCGAGGTTCGCGGTCAGCACCGAGCCGCCGCCGTCCGCGCCGAGATCGAGATGTCCTTGCTGCACCGCCAGAACGGCTCGTGCGCGGCGTCCATCGGGGCGCTCGCCAGGGCGCTTCGGCTCGATCCGTTCATCGGCGAGAACCACCATCAGACGCTGATGTCGTGCCTGTCCGTGGTCGAGGACAAGTACGCCGCGATCGAGCACTATCGGCGCTTCCTGGTGTTCCTGCGCGATGAACTCGGGGACGTACCGATGCGCGAGACATCGGATCTGGCGACACGCATCAAAGATGGTGAACAGATCTGCCTGCACGCGCCCCATCGGCCCGACGCATCGGAAACGCTCAATTGCCCGTTCACCCCGGATTTCCGCTGCCACAGCCTGCCCGCGCTCGAGCACCGGATCGTGAGCTGAAGAGCTGGTTTCGACGCGTCTCGCAAGGCATTGCGAACTGGCGCAACGGGATTTCCGCGTTCGAGACGGTCTTTGAGCACCGAGAGACCACCGCACACGACACAAAAGCGGATCGTGCCACGACGCGACAGGTCAGGTGGTCACTCCACGGTAATGGCAGCAAATCAGGCTGAAGTTCCCACGGCTCGAACATCAAACCGCGATCACAGCGCGATCACCACCAGACCGACCGGGTACACCGTCATTTCAGCGAGGAGATGGAGCATGAACGGCAAGACCGACGCACAACTTCACAAGGATGTGGTGGACGAACTTGAATTCGAGCCGAGTCTGGACGCGGGCAAGATCGCCGTGGCCGTCGCGGACGGCATCGTGACCCTCTCGGGCAGCGTCACCAACTACTTCGAGAAGTGGGCCGCCGAAAGCGCCGTCAAACGCGTGCAAGGCGTCGAGGGCGTGGCCGAGGAACTGACGGTCAATCCCTTCCCCAGCCCGGAACACACCGACACGGACATCGCCGAAGCCGCCCGGCGCGCGCTCGACTGGGACGCGGTCGTGTCCGAGAAGCGCATTCTGATCGAGGTCGAACGCGGCTGGGTGACGCTCGAGGGCCAGCTCGACTGGCACTACCAGCAGCAGCGTGCGCACGACGCCGTGGCGCACCTGCGCGGGGTCAAGGGCGTCAGGAACCTGATCACCCTCAAGTCGCACATCACGCCCGACGACGTTCGCGCCAGGATCGAATCGGCCTTCGAGCGCAATGCGAACCTCGATGCGAGTCGCGTTCGCGTCGAAGTGGATGGTGGCCGCATCACTTTGCGCGGCAACCTGCCCACCTGGGCCGAGCGCGACTCGGCGACCCGCGCCGCCTGGAACGCCGTTGGCGTCACGTCGGTCACCAATCAGATCGTGGTCGGTACGTGAATCCAGCGTGTCGATCGTGGGTCTGCGCGCGGTGCGTTCTCCTCGAGCACCGGGAAGAATCGCAGCGCGAGCTGAAGATTGCAAATGGGACTCGAGAGTCACCTCATCTTGCAGGCCAGCGCGAACCGAGCGTAGGGGCGACATCGTGAAAGAGAGAGCCGAGCGCATCCGTGCCGACATGTTGATTCAAGCCAAAGGGAGAGGTTTCAATTCTCACATCGGCACAGTCGTGGGTCTGAAAACACAGACGTACATCAAGCTCGGCAAGCGCGATACAGCTGACGGTAAACGGCGTCACATCCCGCTCGAGTGGGTCGAAACCGTCGAAGACAACACCGTTCGGCTTTCCAAGAGCGCCGAAACCGTCAGGCACGAATGGCTGAACAAATCTGCGCTCAGGCAACGAAAATCGGACGGCCAGCACCAGGAGAACAACGATGGGACGAGAAATACGCAGTGACGTGACGCCAGAGGATCGTTTGTCGAGCCGTCTTGAGGCCGTTCAGGGCCTGACAGACGAAGCCGCCGCGAAGTCGTCGGTTGAGCATGGGCGGAACATCCTGAACACCGACAACGGAGGGTCACTGCTCGCAACCATTCAAGAAGTCGTGACCGAGCCGATGTTCTTGATGCTGCTGGTGGCCTGCACGATTTACGCCGTGATCGGAGAGCTCGCGGAGGCGATGACGCTGATCGTCGCACTGCTGCTGGTGGCGGGAATATCGGTCTACCAGGCCGTTCGCAGCGACCGGGCCTTGAGCGCCTTGCGCGAGCTCACGCAACCAAAAGCGCAAGTCTGGCGCAATGGCATACTGACCACCATTCCGGTCGAGAACATCGTCGTGGGCGATACCGTACTGATCGAGGAGGGCGAACGCATCCCCGCCGACGGCACGATTCAGGACGGCAACGATTTTTCGTTGGACGAATCGATTCTGACCGGCGAATCGGTCAGTCTCACGAAAACGTCCGGCGATCCAGTTTATGCTGGCACCAGCACGATATCGGGCAGCGCACAGCTCACCGTCACGGCGGTCGGCGGACAGACCGAACTCGGACGAATCGGACGCAGCATCGGTTCCATCCCGACGGAAAAAACGCCGCTGCAACGTCAGATCAATCGGTTCGTGATCCGCATGGCGTGGATCGGCGTGGGTGCGTTTGCGCTGGTCTGGGGCATCAATTACGCCCGTTCCGGCGATTGGCTCACGGCCCTGTTGTTCGGTCTGACGCTGGCGATGGCGATTCTGCCCGAAGAAATTCCGGTGGCTTTCAGCAGCTTCATGGCCCTCGGAGCCGCCCGCCTGAGCCGCATGGGCGTGCTGACCAAGCAACCCCAGACGGTCGAGAGCCTCGGCTCGGCGACGGTGATCTGTGCCGACAAGACTGGCACCATCACGCAGGTCGGCATGACCGTTCGCCACGTGTACGACGGCGCAACTGAAACGCTTCTCCCGATACCCAACGGCTTGGCCGCGTTACCGGATTCAACACAGCGGGTCCTGGCCTACGCCCGATGGGCCAGCGAAACCGATCCGTTCGACCCGATGGAAAAAGCCATCGTCGCCGCCTTCGGAGAGGTAAATCCGTCTGCAACCATCGACGCGTATCCGATGGCGCGGGAGTACCCGCTGGGGGGTTCTCCTCCCATGATGACTCACGTTCGGCAGTCACCAACGGGCAAGTTGGTGGTGGCCGGGAAGGGTGCGCTCGAGCATGTTCTGGCCGTGTGCCGCCCTGAACCGGACGTTGCCGGACGAATACGCGGCGTCACGAAACAACTCTCCGAGGGCGGCTATCGGGTGCTGGGCGTGGCGAAGGGATCGTACCTGTCACCGGATTTCCCGGCGGAGCAGGACGATTTTACCTGGTCATTTCTGGGCTTGGTCGCGCTCGAGAACCCACCCAAGCCGAACGCGGGTGCAGTCATTCGAGCCTTCACTGACGCTGGCATTCGCGTGAAAATGATCACCGGCGATTACCCGGAGACCGCCCAGGCCATCGCCCGGCAGGTGGGTTTACCCGGTGCGGATTCGTTCGTGACCGGCCAACAGGTGATGGCGATGGACGAACCCACCCTCCGGCTCGAGGCCGCACGAACCTCAGTGTTCGCACGGATGTTTCCCGAGGCCAAACTGCGGGTGGTAGAAGCCCTCAAACACAACGGCGAGGTCGTCGCCATGACCGGCGATGGGGTCAACGACGGCCCCGCCCTGAAAGCGGCGCACATCGGCGTGGCCATGGGTCGGCGCGGGACGGAAGTGGCCAAACAGGCCGCGTCGCTGGTGCTGGTCAACGATGACCTGAGCAGCATGGTCGAGGCCGTCGCGCAGGGCCGTCGGATCTACCAGAACCTCAAGAAAGCGGTTTCGTACATCGTTTCCATTCACATCCCAATCATCCTGACCGTGGCCGTACCGCTCTTGATGAACTGGAGGTTCGCGAACCTCTTCAGTCCGATTCACGTGATCTTCCTTGAACTGGTGATGGGGCCGACCTGCTCGATCGCCTTCGAGAACGAACCCGCCGAGGCGGGCCAGATGCAGCGACCGCCACGCCGACTGACCGACACGTTTCTGGCCGGGCCTGAGCTGGGCCGGAGCATCGTCCAAGGGCTGGGCATCGCGCTGGCCGTGCTGGGTGTTTATTTCGTGGCCATGCAACACGGCGAGGATGTCGCGGTGGTCCGAACGCTGGTGTTCTCGACGTTGGTGCTGAGTAATATTTTTCTAACGCTGGAGAACCGGTCGTTCACGCAAGCCGTTCTTCAGACGATTCAAGTGCCGAACGGGTTGCTGTGGCTGATGCTCGGCCTGACCTTCGGTCTATTGCTCGCCACGTTGTTTTTCGCACCCGCGCAACGGCTATTCGGGTTTACACCTGTTTTAATGGCGGCCTTCGGATGGTGCGCACTGGCGGCCCTGGTCGGCGTGGGCTGGATCGAGGTCTACAAGGCCATCGTCGGATTGCGTCTGCAACGGAGTCGTTGAGAAATCTCGAGGGTCGAAGGGCGTCAGGACCAGCGCGCATCCGTCCGGTGCGTTTCACCCCATCAGGAGTTGAGCCATGAAGAGCCCATTGCCCCATCCATCGTTGAACCGTCGCCGCGTTTTGCAACTCCTGGCGGCTTCTGGCGTCGCCGCCGCAGGGGGCTATGCCCTCTACGAATACACCCCGTGGCTTGATTACAGCGGCCAAGCGGATCGAGTCCGGCAACCGCTCGAGGATCAACCCACCGCAACTGCACCCATGCGGGGCCTGATCCGTTCCGCGACGCTGGCGGCGAGTTCGCACAACACGCAACCGTGGATCTTCGTGATCAAGCCCGGTCTGCTCGAAATTCACCCGGATGACACCCGCCGTTTGCCGATCCTCGACCCTCGAGACCGCGAACTCTGGATCAGCCTCGGCTGCGCGCTGGAAAACCTGCTGATCGCTGCCCGCGCTGCGGGGTACGCGCCCGAAGTCACGTATCCCGGCGCGTCAGATTTCATCCGCGTTCGTTTGACGGCGGATTCCCCACGGGGGAGTCCGCTGTTCGATGCGATTCCTGAGCGCCAGAACACCCGCTCCATCTATGACGGTCAGCCCGTTCAGCCCGCTACCCTTCGTCGGATACGGGCGTTACCTCTCGAACCGGGGATCAGCTTGCATTTCGCGCTCGAGCCTTCCGAATTAAAAACCGTGTTGGAGTACATCAACCAGGGCAACCTCAGCCAGTACGCGGACAAACCCTTCGTCGACGAGTTGATCCACTGGGTTCGCTTCAACAAGAAAGAAGCGCTCGCCTCGCTCGACGGCCTGTACTCGCGCTGTGCGGGCAGCCCGGAAGTACCGCGCTGGCTGGGGCAGATGGTCGTCTCCGGGACGAACCCACAACAGCAGGCCGACGCGGATGCCAAAAAATTTCGCAGCTCATCCGGCGCAGTCCTGATCGCCTCGGGTTCAGATGACCGAGCCGCCTGGGTGCGTACAGGTCAGGTCTACGAGCGCCTGGCACTCGAGATGACCTCGTTGAACATCAAATCTGCTTCCTTGAATCAGCCGAACGAAGTCGCCGCCGTCCGTGAGCAGTTTCAGCGTGCGATGGGCCTCAAGGAAGCGCTGCCCCAATACCTCGTTCGCTTCGGCTACGCCGATCCAATGCCGCGCTCGTTGCGCCGTCCGGTAGCGCAAGTGCTCGCGCAGTCCTGAACGGGTCTGCACTGATGTCGCAGCGATTCTCGAGCGCTCCAGACGCGCCATCTCGAGGTAGTCCCGCCGGCCCGTCGCAGTCCAGCCTTCTCCCCAACGAAGTCAGGAGCCATCGTGCAAACCAACATCCCTCTCGATTACGACACCCCCAAGGTTCTCGAGGGTGAGCTTCCATCAAACCACGTGCTCTGTGTGGTGCTCGATGTCAATCCAGGCAGTCCCACCAACCAGGGCGGTGCGCTCCGCATCCGCGCGAAGAACTCGATGACTGCGCTCGAGGCTCCAGAGGCGCTGACGCAAGCGGTGCTGGACGATCTGAGTGACGCGGAACGCTCGACCCGCTCGCGGGCGTACTTCGTCTGGGATGAGAGCGGTCACGTCAAGAGCCGCGTTGTGGACGTGCAGCTCGAACTGCCCGAGTCCGCCCGTTTCGGCACGCCCGATCTCGAGCCACTGCGGTTCGCGCTTCAATCCAGCCCACCCAGCCTGATCGTCCTGGTGGATCACGATTGGGGGCGTTTGTTCAGCGTGCGGCTCGGCGAGATCAGCGAGTTGCACGACCTGCTCGGTCTCGAGGCTGGACGGCGCGTCTTTGCGCGAGACATCGCCGACGACCACTACGAGCAACACCAGGATCAGGTTCTCTGGAACACGCTGGTCGAGAAGCTCGTTCAGCTGCGTCAAGCGGGCAGTTTCGAACGCTTACTGATCGCCGGGCCGCCCGAGATGCGCTCCAGCCTGACGGCGGAATTGACCCCCGACCTAAAAGGCGCACTCGCTGGAACGTTCCACACGCCGGGCGACGCCACTGCCGCCAGCGTCCTCGAAGCGGCTCAGCCGATCCTCGAGACGGCACAGCACGACGCGGATCAGGCTGCCTTCGAGGCCACCCGCGAGCGCGGCGTGCATGGCCTGGAGGCGACCCTGACCGCCATGCAAGAGGGCGGCGTGTACGAGCTATTGGTCGCAGGCGACGGCTCGAGTTTACCGGTCTGGCGCGATGGGCAGGGGTACGTCTTCGGGGCGTACCCGGCGCAGGGCATCTCGCCCTTGACCGGCTTGGGCGTCGAGGGCACGACCTTGCGCGACGTGCTGGGCGAACTCCGCGAGCGGTTCGGGCTGCGCCTGCGGTTCTTGCGCGGCGACCTCGCGATTTTGCTCGAGACGGAGTTGGGCGGCCTGGCCGGTTTGCCGCGTCACCCAGCGTCGGCCTGAGCATGCATGAAGGCGCCTTTCAGAAACAACCTTGATCTCTTGGGTAGGTTTTCATCGTGCTAGACGTAACCTACCCGCTTTTCTTTTCAGACTCGCTCTCGTTCGTCACGCCCGACAGCGCTTCGTTGATCGCCTCGGCAGCGGTGAACCCGAGCCGCACGCCGGATCGTCAATCGTCTGATCGCCGCGTTGTGCCTCACGGATACCGATGACCTTCGCCACCATCCTCGAGGCCTCACTGGGCATGTAGGACTGGCCCTCGTGAACCGTTGCGACCGACGACAGACCATCACGGCCCTGCGTCGGCCAGTGCCCGCTCGAGCAGTTCCAGGAGGTTCAACGCCCAGGCGATCCTCAGTGACCACGGCCTGCGGCACACGAACACCTCAGTCCTAATCCGACGCGGGTTGAACGCCAAGGTCGTCTCGGATCGCCTGGGACACACGAGCGTGGCGTTCACGCTCAAAAAGTACGCGCACCTGTTCGATGAGCAACGACGGGAAGCGGCGATCAGCATGGCGGACTTTCTGAATCAAGACGGTGGCGATCTTGATGACAACGACAACCAAAGCGTCAATGTAACTGTGCTTATTCCTGACGCGGCGGACTGATTTGAGGCTGGTTGTGAGTCCAGCTAGGGCGTTTTTTTGTCTGTCCCGATTTTTACCTCTGCTTCACGATTTCGCGTGCTGGACAGTTCTCTTTCGGCGACTGGTTTTGCGATTCGTCACTCTCGGTCACGGATTTTCGCGACCGTTTTCGGCTGGGTTACTGTCAAAAATCAACGATCTCTGGGTCCGATACAGGCTCAAAAGTGGGGTTATTGAACGTGGCACCAAAAGCGCAGAACCACCACTTTTCGGGACAATTTCAGTCTTGTGCTGAGTATGCTCGAACGTTTTGAACTGAATTGGAAGTATCGGTTGAGGTTCCGAGAAGTGTTTGCAGCCGGTAGGGTAGCCGATGTAGAAGTCGGTACGGGTGCGGGGGAATTCGAGTATTTTCTTCCATTCGTGCGGGGTAAGTTTCGTGTTGGTCACAGCTTAGTGTCGTGAATCGAATACCAAAAATCAACACAGCTTACGAGTGGGGTGCTCGACGCCGGACCCAACCAGGTGATCTGGAGCCCGAACGGGCAGCGGCTATTGACAACATCCCGCAGCGGATGGAGGGTCTACGATGTCACCAGCGGCGCTCTGGTGATCGAGGCAACAGGGATCGATAACATCCAAGCGCTCGACTGGAGCGCTGATAGTGCACACGAGAGGTCTACGGGCTGGCTGCGGCAGATTGAACACTCACAGAGAACACCGTCCAGGGCGCATAACGATTCATGCGTGTGGGACGGTGTTCTCGAGCTGAACGATCCGGCACGACATTCACGCCACCCCAAAACCGTTGCTTGACCGGAGCGAAATCCACCGGATAGCCGAAGTATCGCTCGAGTCCCGCCACTGTGCGCCATTGCGGATCGCAGGGAATGCCGAGCACCACGGCCCGCAACCCGTAACGCATCCCTTCGGTGGTGATCGGTTCCCCCGTCTGCGCGTCAAGCAGCGCCATCAAATCCGGCTGGCTGACGATGATTTCGCCATCCCGGATGGGAACCAGATGCTCGTTCTGGAAGCGCCACTCGAGCCTGCGCGGTGAAGTCTCCCCCGATCGCCTCGAGGGAGCATGGACGCTGCGCGTTCCCTCGTGCCGGAAAGCTCGGTCACGCGCTGACCGAAGATGCATCAAAGCGTTCAAAGGTTCAGGCACTGCTTGAAGGCTGTCAGGGTTCAACCAACCCGCGCGAGCTGGCCAAGACCCGATCCCGACGCAAACCGGTCAATCGCTGACAACGCGTTCCGCCAGCGGCAGCCGTCATACGACGTGCCCCAGCGTCCGCAAGTGGTTGAAGCTCATCGCTGCGCTCTCGAGCGGCGGGAGCTGGCCCTCGTCCTGTTCGACGATGACCCACCGTGCCCCGATGCGCTCGCAGGCCCCGAGAATCGCGGGAAAATCGAGCGATCCCGAGCCGACCTCCGCGAAGGTCCTCGAGTCGTCCCTGGACATATCCTTGAGGTGAACCAAGGGCGTCCGGCCCGAGAAGCGCTCGAGAAACTGAACGGGGTTCAGTCCCGCGAACGCGGCCCAGTACACGTCCAGCTCGAACGCGAGGTGCTGTGCGCTCACCTCCTGGGCGAAGAACTCGAGCGCGTTCGTGCCGTCGAACAGAGGCTCGAGTTCGAAGTCGTGGTTGTGGTAGCAGAACCTCAAGCCCTCTGCGGCGCAGGCCTCGCCGGTCGCTTTGAGGAGCGGGACGAGCGACCGATAGAACGCGGCGTTGCGCTGCTCGGGCGGCAGCCACGGGAAGGCGATGTACTCGAGGCCCAACACCTTCGCCTCGCGGATCACGCCGGGCAGGTCGTCGCGCAGGCGTTGGAGCGGCACGTGCGCCGACAACCCGCGCAGGCCCAGGTCGTCGAGTTGCGCCCGAACGTCCTCCGCCTTCCACCGCCCGAGCCCGGCGAACTCCACGGCGCTGTAGCCGATGTCCCTGACGGCTTTCAACGTGTTTTGGCTATCTGCGGCGAACGCGTCCCGCACGGTGTAGAGGGCCAGTGCGACTTTCTTTTCCATGCGTCCTCCTTCAAATCGCGCGAGCCTCGCGCGGCCTGGGCTGGTCGAAGTTCTCGAGCAGTTCGATGATCAAGCCGAGCGACGCCTCGCTGTCCATGTACGTGTACATCCCGCTGCGGTCGCCGTAGAAGCCCTGCTGGGCGACGCCGACGCCGTGCCTGGCGAAGTGTTCGACCGCCCGCCCCGTGTCTTGCACGCGGAAGGCGATGTGGTGGGCGCTCTCGCCGTTGGCATTCAGGGCGTTGCGCCAGACGCTCGGGACGTGATCTGGTTCGATCAGCTCGAGTTGCGCCTGACCGAAGTCGAAGAAGGCGAGCTTGGCGGTGGCCTCGGTCGGCTCGCCGCGAAAGGTGGCCTCGGTGATCTCGAAGCCGGGGGTCCGCTGCTGGCTCGGTTCGGGCAATCCGAGCACGTCCTGGTAGCGTCGCGCCGTGGCCGCGATGTCGTTGACGACGAGCCCGACCTGGATCACCGCGTCCGTCCCGATGCCCTTGTCCGTCGGGAAGGGCTTCAGCGCAGGGTGCGAGTCGTCGCGGTAGTGCTCGAGCAACTCGAGGATCACCCCCAGGTCCTTGTCGGTGTCCAGGTAGGCGTACATCCCGGTGCGCCCGGTGAACAGGCCCTGCTGCGTGACCCGATAGCCGCGATCCGCGAAGAACGCGGCGGCGGGCGCGGTGCGTGGAACGTGGAAGGCCACGTGGTGCAGACTGGGGCCGCGCTTCTGGAGATGGTCCATCCAGACGCTCGAGGGATCGAGCGGCTCGAGCAACTCGAAGGCGACCTCGCCCATCGCCCAACTGACGATCTTGGCGCGGGCGTCCATCGGCTGACCCAGGTAGGTCGCCCGCGTGTGGTCGTGCGCGCGCGTGACCTGAACCTCGCGCGGCACGTCGAAGCCCAGGATCGCGCGGTAGTTCTCGGCGTAGCGCTCGAGGTCGTCCACGACGACGCAGATTTGAAGGAAACGCTTGTCGGGAACGCTCGACTCGAACATGGTCTCTCCTATGGGTGATAGCCGAACGGGTTGCCCTCGTTCGGGACGGATTGGATCGCGCGGTCGCTCAATCGGGTGAGTTCGTCCAGCACGGTATCTGGAACCTCAAGCTCGAGCGCCTGCGCGTTGGCGAGAACATGCTGCCTGTTCTTGGCACTCACCAGCACGGTCTTCACGCCACGCTGGCGCAACAGCCAGCGCAGAGCGAGGTGCGGGAGCAAAAACCCCGCTCGAGCCGCGACCTCTTTCATGGCCTCGACCGCCTCGAAGACGTGCGACCAGACGGAGTCCCTGAAGAGCGTGATGCTCCAGCGCTGGTCGTCCGGCGCGAACTCGAGTTGCCGCGCGTACTTGCCCGCGAGAATACCGTGCGCGAGGGCGCTGTATACGACGAGGTCAATGTCATGTTCGGTGCAATACGGAACGATGTCCGCTTCGCCGAAGCGCCAGAGCAGGTTGTAGCCGAGTTGGTAAACGTCAATCTTCCCGACCTAGCTGAGTCGCTTCATCTGCGCGACCGAGAAGTTGCTCACGCCGACCGCACGAATCTTGCCCTGCGAGCGCGCCTCTTCGAGCCCTTCCATCCACGCCCGCATGTCCTGCCCCGTGCGCGGCCAGTGCAGGTAGTAGAGGTCGATCACGTCGGTTCGCAGGCGCGCGAGGCTGGCGTCAATCGCCTCGGTGACGGCCCTCGCGCCCGTGTCGTTCAGGTTGGCCTTGGAGGCCAGGAAGATGCGTTCGCGCCGGTCCGGTTCGGCGTTGATGAAGCGCGCCAGCAGGCGTTCCGAGTAGCCCTGACCGTAATCGGTGGCGGTATCGAAGTGCGTGATGCCGACCTCGAGCGCCGCCTCGAGCGCCGCCAGAATGTCCGCCTCGCCCTCGTGCCGCGCGTGATCGAGGCCGTAGAACGATCCGCCCATGCCGAGCGGCAGGAGCGGTTTCTCGCTGCGTCCAAGCTGGACTCGGGGCAGGCGCGCGTTCGTGGTCAGGTTGGCCTTCCGGTGGTAGACGCGAGGTGTGATGCACGGCTCGAGGGTGGCGTTGTCGAATGTCGCATGGCGTTCTCTCGTCTCCGTCTAGGAACTGCTGTATGCCCGAGCGTGCCACTGGCAGGACACCGTCTGGGACGCATTTTCTCGAGATTCAAAATTTGCGTGCTGGACGGCATCCTCGAGGGTTCAAAATCTTGAATTCCCCAGTCCGACGCTCCGGGCCGATCCGCGTTCAGACCGACGGGTCGCCGTAGGTGTACGAGACGAACGCGACATGCTTCCCGTCGGGACTCCACGAGGGCACGTTCATCGTGCCCTGACCGCCATAGAGGTGCGCCAGGACGCGGACGCGCCCGGTCACGAGATCCTGCTCGCGGATCGTGACGCGCTGGTTGGGCGGGTGGCTGGCGGCGGGTACGGTGGGCGGGTAGGTGACGTAGACCACGCGTTCCCCGTCGGGCGAGGGGTGCGCGAACCAGTCGTTGTCGTCGCCGAAACTGACCTGCTCTTGCTCGCTGCCGTCGGGCCGCATCCGCCAGATCTTCATGCGCCCGCTTCTGGTCGAGTTGAAGTAGACGTGCGCTCCGTCCGGGCTGAACTCCGGGCCGTCGTCGAGGCCGGGGTCGGTGGTGAGCCGCGTCTCGAGGCCGCCCGTGGCGGGGATCGAGTACACGTCGTAGTTGCCATCGCGCTCGGCGCAGTACACGAGGGTCGAGCCGTCGGGCGACCAGCCGTGCCAGTACGACGGGGCCTCGTCCGTGACCCTGACCGGCTCGCCGCCCTCGATGGGCACGACGTAAATCTGCGAACCGGACTTCCGTCCGCTTTGCACCGTGTGGCTCGAAAGCGCGAGCCTCGCGCCGTCGAAGGAGATGCCGTGGTCGTTGTTGTTGGCCGCGACGGAGCCGGTGTCGAGAAGTTCTGGGCGTCTCGAGTCGAGCGGGAGTTTGTAGATCTGGCCGTCCTGGTTGTAGAGCAGGTACGCGCCGTCCCGAGACCAGTTTGGGGCCTCGAAGTGATCGGCGCTCGAGTGGATCACGCGGCGGATTCCGGTCTCGACCTCGAGCAGTTCCAAGCGGCTCGGCGGTGGGGTTTCGTGACCGTCCACGCCGGGCGCGGCGGGCACATCGAGGCGGACGTTGTGAAAGACGGCGGTCTCGACCACGTCGATCTCGTGCGAGCAGACGAACAACCCCGCGTAGACCTCACCCTCGAGATCGATTCGAATGCGTCCGGTCTCGACGAGCGCTTCACCCTTCTTCGCGGCGCGCATGATGATCTCCGCGCCCGAACGCTCGAGCTGCACGAAGTCGGGCGCGGTGAGCGTCGCGGCGACCTCGAGCGTGTCCGCGCCCTGGCTCGGGCGGTATTGCAGCGAGGTCAGGCCGTCGCCGTGCACGGTCGCGTCCGCGTAGCTCGAATCGCCCTCGAGCGTCTGGCGAAACATCACGCCCCACTTGCGGTGTGGGTTCCTGCCCTCGCCCAGAAACGCAGCTTGTGCGGTCAGCATGAAATCTCCTGCGACCTTCCGCGCGGCGAACTGGAACTCGTCCTCGACGCCCCAGACGTTGTTACCGCCGCCGATGATCGTGTACGTTTGCGCCTGCGCATCGTACACGGTGCTGCCGGGAAGGCGCTGGGTTCCCACGTCGAGCACGGTGTCGAAGGCCGAGGCTTTGCTGTTCGCCATGCTGTCTCCTCATTGTCCGGCCTGGGTGCTCGAAGGGAACACCGTCCCAAACACGAATTTGCTGGTCTCAAGGAACACCGTACTAGAGCGCGAGTAGCCCGTGAGGTGCTGTCTTTCGAGCAAGAAGCGCGAGTAGCCCGTGAGGTGCTCTAACTTTCGAGCAAGAACGGT
>CAXTKV010000072.1:0-22193 GCA_964244895.1 uncultured Deinococcales bacterium | reverse complement strand
GCTCAGGGTTTGGCATCCGGCATCAGGGCTTTCAGAAGCCCGGCGTTCCAGACATTTTTTTGGCGATCGTAAACGCCGAATCCCGCGCCGAACTCCCAGTAACCCCAACTGAAGCCTCGCGCCTCCGCCGCCTCGCGGGTGAACCGCGTCCAACGCACCCGCGATTCCAGATCACCCTTGTTGTACGCCCCGAATTCGCCCATGAAAACTGGTTTACCGACGCGCACGCCATACGCCACAGCCTTATCCATGTAATTCGTGATAACGCGCTTTTCGGCCTCCGTGCCGTTCCAGGGCGTGCCCAGGTGCTTGTTGCCGTCCGCCCACCATTCCGCGCCCTGGTGCGTGAACTCGAAGGGCGTGTAATCGTGAAAGGTCACGATCAGGTGGTCGTCGTCGGGCAGTTGCAAATCCGCCAGCCGATCCGCGTTGTTCCAGCCGTTGGGCCCGACGATCACGGCGCGCGTCGGGTTGGTCTGGCGCACGACCGCCAACGCCTGCGCGAGGTAGCTGTTCCAGACGGTCTCGAGCTTGCCGTTGGGTTCGTTACAGAGTTCAAAAATCACGCTCTGCGGCTGGTTCTTGTAGCGCTCAGCGATCTGATCCCAGATCGCCAGGTAACGCTCCCGGTGGACTTGGGGCTCCTGGATCAGCTCGTCGTCGTTGTGCAAATCCAGAATCACCGCCAGATTGCGTTTTTTCGCGTTCTGAATCACCCAGTCGATCCGCAGCATGAAATCGCGGTCGAGTTTATAGGGCGCTTCCTTGTCGGCGTGCCCGCTGAATTTGGCGGGAACCCGCACGGCACTGAACCCGGCGCTCGCGACCAGATCGAAATAGCGCTCCTCGAGCCTCATGCCCCACTGTCCTTCGTAGGGCGCTTCGAGCGCGTTACCGAAGTTGACCGTTCTGGCCAGTAGTGCATTGGTTTCAAACACGGTGGCGTCCTGTGACTGCCCGATACCGAAGGCGATCAGGCCAAAGAGGGCGGTGACGATCGACGATCCAGTGCGCATACGACCCCCCGAATCTCGAGGCTGAGAACGAGAGAACATCGTACTGGACGGTGTTCTCGTGCGGCATACCGTGTGAGACAGTTATTGACCTCGAGACCTCAGCTTACTTGTCTAGACCCGGCATCATCACGGCGCGCACGAACGGACGTTGCGCCAGCAAGAACAACGCGATCGGGAACAAGCTGGCGACCATGGCCGCAGCCGAAATCAGTTGCGGATCGGTTCCGCCGTAACTCGAGGAGAACGACCGCACGATCACCGCCAACGGCATCAGTTCGGTCTTGCCCGCCAGGTACAGGGTCGGGTTGAAAAAGTCGTTCCAGACGAAAATAAAGTTGATGATCCCGACCGCGATGATCGCTGGCCGGGAAAGCGGCACGATGATGTGCCACAAAATCTGCAAGGGGTTCGCGCCGTCGATCATGGCGGCCTCGTCCAGGTCGCGGGGAATGTTCAAGAAGAACTGACGCAACAAGAAAATGCTGGTGGCCGAACCGAAAAAGGGCGGCACGATCATCGGCAGCCACGTCCCGATCCAGCCCAACTTATAGAACATCAGGTACGTCGAGACGAACAGCACCTCGCGCGGCAGCATCATCGTCATGGTCAGAACCGTCATCAGTACGGGCTTGCCTGGCACGCGAAAACGCGCGAAACCGTACGCCACCAGGATGCCGGAAAGGATCACGCCAATAGTGCTGATGAGCGCCAGCGCGACCGTGTTCAGGAGCGCCCGCCCGAAGTTGATGCGCCTCCAGGCTTCCGGGTAATTGCTCCAACGCGGCGCGAGCAGCCACAATCGATCCAGCGACCTGTACGACCCCTCCCACTCGATTTTGCGCGTCGGATCGGCGGGATCGATGAACACGCTCCGAGCGCGACCGGGCTCGAGCAGCGCCAGTTCGCGAACCTGACCGTCCACCGGAACCCTGTACATGTTGAGCTTCTGAGCGTCGTACTCGAAGGTTCTGGCTTCAGAAGGGTAGGACGGCTGGTTGGCCTCTCGAGACGGCTGGCTCAGGCTTTGCAGGATCGACTGGTACAACGGCGTCAGGTAGACGTAAGCCATCCACAGCACGAAGGCCGTCAGCAGCGCTGAGAACGCGATATCGCGCCATTGTTTCAGGCTTTGTCGCTGCATCGACGGGCTGCGTTTGCTGGCCTCTGCGGTGATCGAACTCACTTGCGATCCTCCCCGGCGTAGTACACCCAGCGCCGCGCCGTGGCGAACAGCACTTGCGTGATCAGCAATGTCGCCAGCAGCATCGCCCAGGCCATGGCGGACGCGAAGCCCATGTTGCGGTACACGATGGCTTCCTTGAACAGTTTCAGCATGAAAAAGAGCGCCGCATCATCCGGCCCGCCCTGCCCGAGGTACAGCAGGAAGCTGATGGTGAAGTACTGAAAGCCGCCGATGATGGCCACCACGATGTTGTAGAAAAGCACCGAGGATGTCAATGGGATCGTGATCCGAAAGAACGTTACGATCGAATTTGCACCGTCGATCAATGCCGCCTCGTAGAGTTCTTTGGGAACGTTCTTGAGCGCGGCCATCAGCTGCAACGTGGTCGTTCCGATGCTCCACAAGCCGATGATGGCGATGGCCGGGATGACCCATCTGGCATCGGAAAGCCACATCGGGCCAGGAATACCCAGACTTTCCAGAGCGGAATTGACCGGCCCTCTGTTGGAAAGCGTCCCCTGCCAGATGATCCCAGTCACGACGGGCGGAATCAATTGCGGGATGTAAAAAAGTGTGATGAACAAGCCTTTGAACAACAAACGTCTCGAGTTTAGGAACAGCGCCAGCGCGAACGGGCTCGCAATCAACAAGGGTACGACGATAGCGATGTACCGGAGCGTGTTGGTGAAGGCTTTCTGCATCTGTGGGTCGCTGAACAACAGCAACCAGTTGCGCAGCCCCACAAATTTCAGGGGTTCGTCTGCGACCAGGTTGTAATCCGTGAACGCCAGGAACAGCGACAAGAGCATCGGGAACGCTGTGAACAGCACCAGCCCGAGCAACCACGGACTTAATAGCGTCCACCCCCAGCGGCGCTCTATCGCTTCGAGGCGCAATTCTCGCGGTTTGGCTGCAATCATGGTCAATCTCCGGGCGGTCAATCACCGAGAACCATCGTGGGGAGCGTGTTTTCGAGCCTGTCTCGGGCCGGGGTGTTTTGCGGTTCAGATGCGCTTCCGCGCCAGATGATCCGGCGCGGAAGTTTTTGGGCCTATCGGCTCGAGATCAGGCTCACTTCTTTTCGTCGAAGGCGCGCTGAATCTCGTTGAGGGTCGCGTTGACTTCCGCCGTCAGGTTCAGGTCGGGAATCGTCAGCAACTTAGTGATCAGCTTCGTTTGAATGTCTCCGACCTTGGTGAAGTTCGGGACGTACTGCTCGTGGCTGGGGACGTCCACGATCTTCAGGCTGTCCTTGACGACCTGCCAGTTGATCTTGACGGGTGCGTATTTCTTGTTGACCGCCGCGATGTAGTCGTCCTGGAGGCGTTCGTCGGCGGGGTACGCACCGTAGGCGACCAGCAGGTCTTTTTGCTGCATGATCCAGCTCATCGCCTGGAACGCCGCGTCCTGGTTCTTGGAGCCCTTCATGATGCGGAAGGTGTCGGCGTGCAATTTCGCGGTGGTCTTGCCGCCGTAACTGGGCACGACCGCCAGACCCCAATCCTTGACCTTGGCGTCCTTGCCACCGTCCAGGCAGCAGGTGTACCACAGGTGCGTGAAGGCCATGGCGATGTTGCCGGAGTTGAACGAGTTGCCGCGTCCCAGAAGATCGCTGTTCATGGCGTCCTGGTTGGGCATGAAGTGGTCTTTCCAGATGCCGTTGTAGTAGAAGCGCAGCGCAGCCACCCACTGCGGATCGATCACGGCTTTGCCGTTTTGAACCAGGCTGGCCGCTTTGAACTGCGAACCGATCGACGGGATGCTGTCCAGCGTCCACTGGCTGATGAAGCCGTAGGTGGCGATGTTCTTGGCATCGAAGTTCTTGTCCATCGCGGTATTGCCTTTGCCGTCGTAGGTCAGTTTCATGGCCAGGCTGCGCAGGGCGTTCCAGTCCCAGGTCTGGCCCTGGTACTTTTCGCCAATTTTTGCCGGTGGGTAGGCCAGTTTTGCCTCGTCGAAGAGCGCCTTGTTGTAGAACAAGAAGCTGGGGTACACGGCGTAGGGCAAGCCCGTACCTTCTTGCGATTCCTTGTAAAACTTGAGCAACGAGGGTTCGATTCCCGAAAGGTCAGGCTTGTACTTGGTGACGTAAGGGTCGAGGTCAGCCCATTGACCCTTGAACCAGTTCGCACCAGAGTTGCCGACCGGCCCGACCAGGTCCGGCGAGTTGCCCGCCGCAATTCGTGTGGAGAGGTTATCTCGGGCCGAGTTGTAGTCGATGATCTCGAGGTTGAGTTCAATTTTTTCCTGAGATTTGTTGTAGCGCTCGACGGCGGCTTTTTCGGCTTCGATCTGTTGAGGTTGCCCGCCCGTCCCGATTCCGACGAACCACGTGACTTTGGTGCGACCGCTCTGGGCGGTGGCCATCAGGCTGACCAGCGCGATGCCGCCGAGTCCGATGGTTGCGAGACGTTTGAGCGTTGCCTTGTTCATATACGTTCCTCCTCTGCTCGAGGCACGGTTGAGCGTCAGCGAAATCCGCCGATGCAAAACCCACCAGAGCCGTTGCCGAACCTCTCGAAGTGTTGTTTAGTAAACGTTGGTCACGGTAGCGCATTCGGCGTATCGGTGTCAAGAGGTCTCCGCGATCCGCCATCGCAGTCGCTTCGAAACGCGGAGGCTTGGGCCGTGTTTCCCGCGCTCGGGTCGGGTACAAGAGATTCGTGACGCGCCCCGAGCACCGAATCGGGTACCATAAGAACACCGTTCTGGACGGTGTTCTTATGTGGGCATGGCGTCTACGACGGTGTTCTTGCTCGAGTCCGGGTTCAGGAATTTACCTGGATGGCGCTTTGGATTGCTGGCGCGCGGGAATGGGCCGAACCGGTGGGCGCGAACTCTGACGGATCATCAGGTCGACCGGCACGATCCATTCAGCATCGGCGGAGCGCTCTCGATCGAGCAGCAGGTCGAGACCACGCCTGCCGAGCAGTTCCTTGTCCACCCGGATGGTCGAAAGCGGCGGGTTGCTGTGCGATGCGGTATCGATGTCGTCGAATCCGACGAACGAGATGTCATCCGGGATGCGTAAGCCAGCTTCCTGGCAGGCTCGCATGGCTTCCAGAGCGGTCAGATCGTTGAAGGTGAACACGCCCGTCGGTGGGTTCTTCAGCGCAAGCAAGCGCTTCATGGTCTGATAAGCGCTCCCCGGAAGAAATTCGCAGTTGACCTCGAGCTCCGGGTCAGCCGGGATGCCCGCGTCGAACAGCGCCTGCCTGAAGCCGCGCTGTCGCTGAAGGATCGAATGGTGGGCCGGGCCGCCGATGAAGGCGATGCGCCTTCGACCGATGCTCAACAGGTGCTGGGTCGCATCGCGTGCGCCAACAATATTGTCCATGTTGACGGCGGCGAAGCCTTTGGCGAAGTGATCGATCAGCACGATCGGTAGACCGATACCGGCGATGCGCTCGAGCAATCGCGGCTCGAAATAACCGGTGCAGATCAGGCCGTCCGCCTCGTGACGCCTGACCACGTCGGCTGCGCGGTCGCCGGGGCGCAAAGACGTGTAGGAAAGCACGATTTCTTCGTCCCGACAGGCGCTTTCGACACCGTGTAGGACGGGCGAATAGAAAGGGTTGACGGGCAAATCCGCCAGTCTGGAGGTCAGAAAGCTGACCCGCCTGAGTTTCGAGGGGCGCAAATTGGTGGTGTCGTAACCGAGTTCGAGCGCGGCCCGCAGCACGAGTTTGCGGGTTTCTTCGGTCAGACCCGGCTGGTTTTTGAGCGCCCTCGAGACCGTTCCAATCGACACGCCGGAGCGGTTCGCCACGTCTCTGACGGTGACGCTCGGACGCGGATGAGGCGCGAGGACTCTTGGCATGGCGGGTCTCCTGCCCGGATGGTATCAGGGATTTGTTTCGTAAACCAGTCTGCAACGGATGGTCGATCGTTCATAAAACAGGTCGGCTTTGCGTTAGAATCCGATAGACAAGGGTTATTTGGGATGTTCGTTTGACTTCTGGATCTTTGCGGTGCTAACCTCCGCAAGATTTTACTAAACAAACTGGCTCCCCGAGGCGATCGATGACGCGAATACTGCCCCTCAGTACCGACTGGGTGTTCAAAAGCCGCAACCCGGAACTGCCGCTCGAGAACGACTTTGAAGCTCCGGGCTGGCGCTCGGCGAGCGTGCCGGGAACGGTTCACCAGGATCTGCTGGCGCACGGTCTGATTCCCGATCCGTTTCGAGCACTCAACGAAAACGCCGTGCAGTGGGTCGGTGAAACCGACTGGTTGTACAAACTCGAATTCGATCTCCCCGACGCGACTGGCAGCAACGCGAGGCTGCATTTTGACGGCCTGGACACGTTCGCACGGGTCTGGCTAAACGGCAGCCTGATCCTGGAAAGCACCAACATGTTCGTCCTGCACGATGTCGCCGTGCGCGATCAATTGCGTTTGGGGCGCAACGAATTGCGGATCGAGTTTCAGAGCGCGCTGCGGCGCGGTCGCGAGTTGGAACTGCAAAACGGTGGCCCCAGACCGCTCTGGAACGGCGATTCCAGCCGATTGCAGGTGCGTAAGGCGCAGTACCACTACGGCTGGGATTGGGGGCCGAGGCTGATCACGGCGGGACTCTGGCGGGGTGTCAGGCTGGAATTCTTCGAGGCGCGAATCGTCAATCTGGATGCACCGATCGAGGTCAGCCCGGACCTCGGGGAAGCCATTTTCCGCGTGCGCGTGGAACTCGATGGGGCGACCGAGCGAGATCGAGTCGCGCTCGAGTTGCGCGATCCAGACGGGATGATGCTCGAGGCTGCCGTGCTGCCCTGCTCCGAGACGGTTAACTGCACCCTGAGGGTTCACCATCCGCGCCTGTGGTGGCCGCACGGGTACGGCCAGCAGGCGCTCTACAGCCTGAACGCGAGGCTGACGCGCGATGGAACCGTGCTCGAGACGAAGACGCTCAAACTGGGCGCACGGCGCCTGCGGCTGGTTCAGGAGCCCGTGCAGGACGAATCCGGCTCGAGCTTCTATGTCGAGATCAACAACCTGCCGATCTTCGCGGGCGGCGCGAACTGGATTCCAGACGATTCCTTCCTGCCGCGCATCGCGCCGGAACGCTATCGGCATCGGGTCGCGCAGGCGCGCGATGCGAACATGCTGATGCTGCGCGTCTGGGGCGGCGGAATCTACGAGCAGGACGCCTTCTACGATGCCTGCGACGAGCTGGGCGTGTTGGTCTGGCAGGATTTCATGTTCGCCTGCGGCATCTACCCCGCCCACGGCGCGTTCCTGGATTCCGTCAGAACGGAGGCGAGCGCCAATGTCCGGCGCTTGCGACACCACCCGAGTCTGGCCATCTGGTGCGGCAACAACGAGGATTACCAGATCGCACACAGCCAAGGTCTCTACGATCCAGGCGTCCCGCCGGAGCGGGATTCGGCCTTCCCGGCGCGGCTGATCTACGAGCGCCTGCTGCCCGAAGTCCTGGCGGAACTCGATCCGAGCAGACCCTACACGCCCGGAAGCCCGTTCGGTGGCCTCGATCCAGACGATTCATTCGTCGGTGACAAGCACGTCTGGAGCGTCTGGCACAGGGAAATGCACCCGATCCAGCACTACCCAGCCCTGGCGGGCCGCTTCGTCAGCGAGTTCGGGATGCAATCTGCGCCCGCCCTCGAGACCATCGCCGCTTTCACCGCGCCTGAAGACCGGGCAGCGCATTCAGTCGTGATGGAGCACCACAACAAGGCTCCGGATGGCCACAGGCGGCTGGCGGCCTACATCTCGGACAGTTTGCCGCTGCCGTCCAATTTAGAGGACTGGGTCTACGCCACGCAGTTCGTGCAGGCCGAAGCGATGAAACACGCTTACGGCGGCTGGCGGCGGCGCTGGCGCGGCCCCGGACGCTACGCGGTCGGCGGCGCGCTGGTCTGGCAGCTCAACGACTGCTGGCCGGTCACGAGTTGGGCGGTGATCGACAGCCGCGGCCTGCCGAAACCGGCGTACTACGCGATTCAAACGCAACTTGCCCCCCTAGCACTGGGTCTCGAGCGGACGGGGCAGCGCCTCCGGATCTGGGCGGTCAACGGGACGTTAAGACCCCATTCTTTGCGGCTCGAGCTTCGGGCGCTGACCCTGAGCGGTCGAGAAATCGGTGCCCTGCACCGCGCAGTGGAACTGGAACCGAACCGTGCGACGGAACTGGGCGAGTGGACGCTTCCCGACGCACCCGAACCGGTCGTGATTGCCGCCCGGTTGCTCGATGGGCAGACCCCGCTGGCGCGAACCGCGAGTTGGCCGGAACCGTTCAAGCACCAGCACTTTTTCGATCCTGAACTTCGGGTCATCCGAGAACCCGAAGGGTTGCGCTTGCGCGTCTCGAAACCCGCCAAGGGCGTCTGGCTCGAGGCGGCGGGCGCGATCTGGAAGGATAATTTTCTCGATCTGATGCCCGGCGATGACCGAATCGTGCGTTTCGAGGGCTCTGGTCGCCGGATTCTGGTGCGTTGGCTCGGCGCCGAGGGCACGTCCGAGCACACGACCTAAAGCCCGAAATACGCAAGGAACACCGTCCAGGACGCGATTTTCTGGATGCGTCCTGGACGGTGTTCATGACCACCAAGCGCCTCGGCACGCGCCCTGATATCCTCTGTCCGTGATCGTCTACGTGCTCAACCCCGGTTCGACCTCGACCAAACTCGGTCTGAGCGAGGTCACCGAGACCAAACAGGGCTCCATCGCGGCCAGCGTCCAGAAAACCGAAGTGCAACACGCCAACCTCCGCACCGGTCGGCAGCCCGAAATGAGCCTGACGGGCGACGGCAGTTTCGACCCCAGTGCGCTCGAGCGCCTGCGCAAACTGGTATTCGATGCCAGCCGCGACTGGCCCAGGCCCGACGCGATCGCCAGCCGGGGCGGGTTGATCGATCCGGTGGACGCCGGAACCTACAGGATCACGCCGGAACTCGCCCGCCACAGCCTGGAGAGTTCTTACGGCGCGCACGCCTCGAACCTCGGCGCGACCCTGGCGCTCGAGTGGGCGGCGATTCACGGCGTGCCCGCCTTCATCGTCGATCCGCCGACGGTCGATGAACTGCTGCCCGAAGCCCGCGTGACCGGCGTGCGCGGCATCGAACGCCGATCCAGGTTCCACGCTCTGAACGCCCGCGCGGTCGCCCGTCGGGCCGCGCGCGAGGTCGGCAAGCGCTTCGAGGAAGCGTGCGTGGTCGTGGCGCACCTCGGCGGCGGCTCGAGCATCACGACCTTTTTTCACGGGCGCGCGGTGGACACGACCGGGTCGCTGCTGGACGAGGGGCCGTTCACGCCGCAGCGCGCGGGCAGCTTGCCGTTGGAAGGTCTGCTCGAGTTGGCCTACCACACGCCGCGCAACATCCTGGAAACCGCGCTGATGCAGGAATCGGGCTTTCTGGGCCTGACCGGAACCGCCGACTTGCGCGAAATTGAGCGCCGAGAGGCCGAGGATGCGGGCGTGCAGCTCGCGGTCGCCGCGTTTATTCACCAGGTCGCCAAGAACATCGGCGCGTACGCCGCCGCCGCCGACCGACCCGACGCCATCGCCCTGACGGGCGGCGCGGCGCGCTGGGAAGGGCTGGTCGAACGCCTCTCGAACCGCCTGGGTTGGATCGCGCCTGTGATCACGATTCCCGGCGAACTCGAGCTCGAGGCGCTGGCCGAAGGCGCGGGGCGCGTGCTGTTCGGGCTCGAGCAGCCGAAAGAATGGGTGAAGTAGTCGGGAGCAAAACCGGGTGGCTCGCCGTTGGAAACGCGGATTAGACCGTCCAGCACGCACTCGTCCGCGTCTCGAGGAACGCGTGCTGAACGGTGTTCGCATCTCAAGAACCGTTCTATTGGTCGCGGCACGCGATCAAAATGCCAAAATACGCTGACAGCGCGCAACCCTTGCCCTCGCCCGCGACCCCTCTGGAGCCCGCATGACCACGGAAAAGCTCGACTTCACACGCATCGAACCCCTGCGCGACATGCGCTCCCTGGTCGGTCTGGCGAGATTGATCGGCCAAGTGCGCGGCCCAAAGCGCGTGGCGGTCGCCGCCGCAGAGGACGATCACGTCATGGAAGCCGTCCACAACGCTCGGCTCGAGGGCATGATCCAGCCGATCCTCTTCGGCGACGAGGACAAAATTCGCGCGGTCGCGCAAGAATTGGGCATCGACGCCAGCAAGCTCGAGATTCACGGCACGCAAAGTCACGCGGAATCCGCAGAGCGAGCCGTCAAGGCCGTCTCTGAAAAACGCGCGGAAATCCTGATGAAAGGCATCGCGGACACCGCGACCGTTCTTCGGGCCGTGCTAAACAAGGAATTTGGCCTTCGGACGGGGAAGCTTCTGTCTCACGTGCTGGTTTTCGACGCGCCCGGCAAGTTCGAGAAACTGTTCTTGATGTCGGACGGCGCGATGAACATCGAACCCGACCTGAAAGCCAAAATCGAGATCGTCCAGAACGCCGTCAGCGTGGCGCACGCGATCGGGCTCGAGAAACCCAACGTCGCGATGCTGGCCGCCATCGAGGTGGTGAATCCCGACATGAGCACCGCCGTCGACGATGCGATCATCTCCAAGATGGGCGACCGAGGCCAGATCAAAGGAGCCGTGATCGACGGGCCGTTAGCGCTCGACAACGCGGTCAGCCTGGCATCCGCGCAGCTCAAGGGCATCAACAGCCCCGTGGCCGGACACGCGGACGTGATGATCGTGGACAACATCGACGTGGGCAACGTGTTCTACAAGACGCTGGTGTACTTCGCGGGTTCTTCGGTGGCGGGCGTGATCATGGGCGCGAGCGCACCGATCGTCCTGACCTCTCGGGCCGATTCCGCCGAGGCGAAATTCAACAGCTTGGCGCTGTCGTGCATCATCGCGGAACGGGGAGAGCAGTGAGGGGCATCGCCGCTCGAGCTTCGGATCTTACGCGAGACCGCAGGGCCCAGTTTACGCGAGCCCAGAGTAGGCGAGCCCAGTGTAGGCTCGGGGCCAGTTCTCTCGAGGCCGTCGAGGCTGGTGCATGAGCCACGACGCGCCCAGACAGCACCCGTTGACCGATCTCGAACGGATGACGCTGGCGGGCAGCACCCCATCGGATGGCGTGCTGCGCGGGTTGTCGCTCGGCTTGCGCGAGCGCATTTATGGGCTGGAGGCGCTTTTCAAGAACGACGATCTCGAAGCGATCAAGTACCTCTCGCGATCCGCGAAAAACCTCGCGCCGAACACGCTCGAGTGGGCCGTTTCCGAGCGCCTGCACGGGCTGGCTTTGATCCGCGTGCAGCGCGAGGTCGAGGGCACGTTCGCGCTCGAACGGGCTGATGCGGTGCTGGACAAGTTCGGTTTTCAAGCCTTCGAGATCGAGTAAACACCGTCCAGCACGCACTTTAGCATTCGCGTGCTGGACGGTGTTTACTCGCGCACCCCGAGATCGGTTTTCAATTCGACGAATCGAGCGCGCCCTGTAAAACGGCCACAAACGCCTGCGGGGAAGTATCGGTGCCGCGCACGATGGCGTTGACCCGAGCGGCGATCTGAACCCCAGAGTTCGTCACGCGAGCATCCCACTGCAGAGCGGGTTGCGTCTCGAGACGCACGGCGTCCAATGGAGTCGCGCCCAGGGCGCGTTCGGCGGGCGGGTTGCAGGCGATGGCGCGACCGTCTGCGTTGAAAATCACCACGGCTTCTTCGATGAACTCGAACACGGCACGGTACTGAGACTCGCGCGCCCTGGCCGCCTCGCGCTCACGGGCGCGTTCCAGGGAGTGCACGATGGCGCGTTCCAGCGCGGCAGCCGCAATCTGACCCTTGACCAAGTAATCGGCAGCCCCGGCGCGAATCGCGCTCAGGTTGACATCCTGGCTGTCCTGCCCGGTCAGCAAAATCACCGGAATCGGATGGTCCACTCGTCTGGGGTCGCGCAAGAAATCCAGGCCGTCCTGCGCCCCGAGGTAGTAATCCACCAACAGGATGTCGTGCTTCGCAGAACTCAACGCCTCGAGTCCGGCCTCGAAGGTCTCGACCCATTCCAGCTCGAACCTGGCCGTTTCGGCCTCGCGCAACAGATCCCCGGTCAACAAGAAATCTTCCTCGTCATCGTCCACCAACAACACCCGGATGTGCGGCTCAGCCATCGCGCTCACCGGGGTTGATGGGCTCCGCCGATTGCACCAGAGGCAACCGAACCGCGAAGGTCGAACCCTGGTCGGGCGCGCTGCGAACCGCAATCGAACCGTCGTGGCGCTCGATGATTTTGCGACAGATGGCCAGTCCGATGCCGGTGCCCTCGAAGGTGTTGCGGCTGTGCAGGCGCTTGAACGGCGCGAGAATACGCTCGAGTTGCTTCTCGTCGAAACCGATACCGTTGTCCTCGACCTCGAATTCGTAGCCATCTCCGACGAGGGCACCGCGCACCATCACGACCGGTGGTACGCCATCGCGCCGGAATTTCAGGGCGTTGTCGAACAGTTGCTTGAAGACCTGCCTGATCTGCGTCGGGTCGGCCTGAACTGCACCGAGATCACCGATTTCAATCTGCCCGCCGGAGCGCTCCAGCGCCGGACGCAAGTCACCGAGGGCTTCGAGGGCGCAGGCTTTGAGATCCATCAGCTCGAACGGTTGGGCGCGCGTGGCGACCCTGGAATACGCCAGCAGATCGTGAATCAGGATCTGCATTCGCCCGATAGCCCCGTTCAAGCGCCTGAGTTGGTCGTTGCCCTCCGATCCGAGCGAGCGCGAGTGGTGGGCTTTGAGGCGATCCCCGAAGGCCTGAACCTTGCGCAGCGGTTCTTGCAGGTCGTGAGCGGCGATGGTGATGAATTCCTGGAGTTCGCGGTTGCTGCGCTCGAGTTGGACTCGCAACGCGTCGCGTTCAGCTTCAGTTCGCCGCAACGCCGTGATGTCCTCGAAGCACAACGCTGCGATCACCATCGACCCTCGTGCCGGAATTGGGACGGTGCGAACGGTGTAGACGGTCTGATCGAGCTCGAGTTCCAACGCCCCGTTGACCCCTTCGAGCGCACCGCGACAAACCGATTCGACCCGCGCGAAAACCTCCGGGATCAGGTATTGCTCGAGCAACAACCCGTTTATCGTTCCGCGCGAGGTTCCGGCAACGAACGATTGACTGCTCACGGAAGCCACCACCCGAAGCTCGTCATCAAACGTCAGGATCGTCTGACCACACACCAATCCGAGCAAAACAGCGTCCCCATCAGGCATAAGTTTTTCTGTCCTGGACAGTTCTTTCAGGATGCTCTGTCCGATCATGCCCTGAGGCTACCCGCCAAAACCTTCGGTGTCAGGTCAGTTTTAACGCGCCCAAAACTGCGCCGCGTCCGTCCACCGATCTTGACGCGCAGCCGCTCGAGCCCGACGGCGTTTCACTTCCCGATGCCGTTCCTGACGAAACGGTCGAGCAGACTCGAGGCTTCGACGGGACGACACATCAAAAAGCCCTGACCAAAATTGCACCCCAGATTGTGCAAGGTATTGAATTGCGATCTCGTCTCGATGCCCTCTGCTACGACTTCCATCCCCAGGCCGTGAGCCAGCGTCACCAGCGCCCTCACCAGTGGCAGCGTGTCGCGTTCGGCACCGAGTTCCATCACGAAGGCGCGGTCGATCTTGAGCGTGTCCAACGGCAAACGCTGCAAGTACGCCAGGCTGGAGTACCCGGTTCCAAAATCATCTACCGCAACTTTGACGCCCAGTTCGCGCAGGCGCTCGAGCTGATTGGCAGTGTCGGTGACATCGCGCATGACCAGACTTTCCGTCAGTTCGAGTTCCAACCAACGCGGCTCGAGCCCGCTCAAGTCCAGCACCTGCCGTACCGTTTCGACCAGATCCACGCGCTCGAACTGCATCGAGGAAACGTTGACCGCGACCCTACACGGCGCGAACCCCGCGCGCTGCCAGGCGACGTTCTGACGGCAGGCTTCGTGCAATACCCAGGTTCCAATCGGTACGATCAGCCCAGATTCTTCAGCAATCGGAATGAATTTGGCCGGTGAAATCGAACCGAGCGTCGGGTGCCGCCAGCGCAACAAGGCTTCGACCCCGACCAGCCTGTCGTTGTCGAGGTCGTACTGCGGCTGGTAATGAAGTTCCAGACTGCCAATCTCGAGCGCCTTGCGCAATTCGCGTTCGAGCGTGACCTGCTCGAGCGCCGCTTCGGTCATCTGGGCGCGGTAGAACTGGTAGTGGCCGCGCCCGGCCAGCTTGGCGCGGCGCACGGCGGAATCGGCGTGTCGCAACAAGGAATCGGCCTCGTCGCCATCGGACTGAAACAGACTCATGCCGAGGCTCGCGCTGACCTTCAATTCCTGCCCGAACAGTTCAAACGGTGCCTCGAGCGCGTCGAGAATGCGCTGCGCGACCCTGGCCATGTCGTCGGTCGTGTAAACCTCCGGCAGAATCAGCGTGAACTCGTCACCGCCGAGGCGCGCCACGGTGTCGTCTGGGCGCATCACGTCCAATAGGCGCGTTGCAACCTGCTGCAAGAGCGCGTCACCCGCGTTGTGACCCAGGGTGTCATTGACCAGCTTGAACCGATCCAGATCGAGAAATGCGACCGCCAGCGACCCGCCGCCGCGTCGCGCGAAAGCGATCGCCTGCTCCAGACGATCCATGAACAACCGGCGATTGGGCAGGTCGGTCAGCGGGTCGTACATGGCCTGACGGCGCAGCGCGTCCTCAGCCCGTTTTCGTTCGGTAAAATTGGCCATGGAAGTCACGACCGGGTAGGTTCCGTTGCGACCGACGCGCGGCAACGGCTGAGCGTTGATCGAGAGCCAGCGCTCTTCGCCGCTTCCATCCACGAATCCGACCGTCGCGGAACACGGTTTCCCGCTGCTGCGCGCAATTTTTGAGGGCAGTTCGGGTTCAGGGAATTCCGAACCGTCCTCGCGGATCAATTTCCATTCCTCGTGCCGACCCTTCCTGGAGGCCAGCTCTACGAAGCTGCCCTGAAGAATTCGCTCCGCCGACGCGTTGCAGGCCAGCAAATTCCCGTCCTCGTCCTGAAACAGGACGCCCTCCTCGAGCGCGTCGACGATGGCGCGGTTGAGCGTCTCGCTCTCCCGAAGGGCTTCCAGGGTTCGACTGCGCTCGACCGCGTGCCGGATCGCACGCTCGAGAACGGCGGGTGAGAACTGACCCTTGACCAGATAATCCGCGCCACCGGTGCGCATGGCGATCACGTCGATATCGTGATTTCCCTGTCCAGTCAGCAGGATGATCGGGGCGCGGCAACCCGCTGCGCTGGCCTCGCGCAACAGTTCCAGCCCATCGCGCTCGCCCAGGCGGTAATCCACCAGAATCGCATCGTGGCGCGCCTCAGTGATCGTTCTCAGACCCGCATCGAAACCATCGTTCCACTCGAGCTCGACCGCACCGCGCTCGAATTCCGAGACGAGATCCCTGGTCAGGACGAACTCGTCCTCGTCGTCGTCGATCAACAGCACGCGCAGTAACTCGTCCGTCATTCGTCGTTCCCGGTGACACCATTGGGCAAGTTGACGGTCTGAAACCAGTAGTGCTCGAGCGACCGCAGAACGCTGAGCAGCCCATCGAAACTCACCGGTTTCGTGATGAACGAATTCGCGCCCAGATCGTAACTGCTGTGAACGTCCTTTTCGCTGCTCGAGGTGGTGAAGACCAGCACCGGAATGCGCCGCAAGTTCGGGTCAGCCTTGATCTCGCGCAGCACTTCGCGTCCATCCTTGCGGGGCATGTTCAGATCCAGCAGGATCAGCTTCGGGCGCGGCGCACCGCCGACATAGCGGCTCTCCTGACGAAGGTACTCGAGCAGTTCCTCGCCGTCCTCGACGAAAACAACTTCGTTCTGAGGGTGGGATTCGCGCATCGCATCGAGGATTAAAAGCCGATCGTCGGGATCGTCGTCGGCCACCAGGATTGTGATCGGGTTTTGGGTCACGGATTCAGTACCTCTCTCGGGGTTTCGGGACGTGTTTTCAGCGATTGAATCGGTAAGGCCATCCTGAAAATTGACCCTACACCGAGCACACTTTGGGCGCTCATTGTGCCGCCGTGGCGCTCTGCAATCCGCCTGCAGATGGCCAACCCCATGCCCGTCCCCTCGTACTCGTTTCGGGTGTGCAAACGTTGAAACGGCGTGAAAATGCGCTCGAGGTGTTTTTCGTCGAAACCGATGCCGTTGTCCTCGACGAAAAGCTCGAACACGTGACCCTGAGCCCCTTCGATCACGCCCGCGCCGATCTTGACGACCGGGATCACATCGGGGCGGTTGAACTTCAGGCCGTTTCCGATCAGGTTCTGCAACATCTGGCGCATCTGCAACGGATCAGCCAGGATCGTGCCGAGTTTGCCGGTCTCGACGCGCCCCCTGGAACGCTCGATCAGCGCCTCGAGATCATCGATGACTTCCCTGGCGACCTGATCCAGATTGACGGGTACCATCGGTCTGGTCTTGCTGGCCACCCTCGAGAACGCCAGCAGATCCTGAATCAGGGCCTGCATTCGCCCGGCAGCGCCCTGCATCCGCTCCAAATAATCCACGCCCGTCGTCCCGAGCGACCCGGCGTAGTTGGCCTTGAGGCGATCCCCGAACATCTGAATTTTCCTCAGGGGTTCTTGCAAATCGTGCGAGGCGACCTGCGCGAACTCTTGCAGGTCGCGGTTGCTGCGCTCAAGCTGGCTGGCAAAGGCGCGCAATTCCTGATCGGCGCGTTTCCGGTCAGAAATGTCTTGGATCTGTGAAACGAAATACAGCGGGGTACCGTCTGCGTCGCGCACCAGCGCGACGTTGAGCTGGGTCACGACTTCGCGGCCTTCGCGGTGACGGTAGCGTTTTTCGATCTCGAAGGTATCGCGCTGGCCGCTCAGTGTTTCTTGGAGGTAGGTTAAATCCACGTCCAGGTCATCCGGGTGCGTGATGGATTGAAAATCAAGTTCGAGCAATGCCTCGGGGGTGTACCCCAGAATCTTGGAGAGCGCGTTGTTGACGCGCAGGAAATGACCGTCCGGTCTGACCAGCGCCTTGCCGATCGGCGAGTAATCCATGGCGGTTCGGAATCGCGCCTCACTCTCGAGCAGCGCCGCCTGGGCTCGTTTGCGGTCGTTGATGTCCCGATCCAGACCCAGCACCAGTTCGCGCCCTCCGAGGGTCACGATGCTCGAAGCGCTTTCGATCTCGAATGTGTGACCATCCCGGTGTCGGTGTAAGCCCTCACCGTGCGCGATTCCCGCCTCACGAATCCATTCCAGTAAGTGACCGCCTCGTTCGGCCATCATGGCGTGATCGTGCAGCAGGTCAATCGACTGGCCAATCAGTTCCTGGCGGGTGTACCCGTTCATGCGCCCGAACGTTTGATTGCAATCCACGATGGCCCACGGATGGTTCGGATCGTGCGGGTCGATCAGCACGACACCGTCCGGATTGTGCTCAAAGAGCGCCCTGAAACGCGCTTCGCTCTCGAGCAGGGTCTTTTCAGCCAGTTTGCGCTCGGTGATGTCGCGCGTGGTCAAGACCACGCCGTCCTCGAGCGCGACGGCTTGGACGCGCAACCACGACGCGCTCAGACCGGAAGAAGTCGTCTCGAATTCCTGTTCAAAAGGGATGCGGCCTTCAACCACTCGAACGTACTTATCGAACAACCCCGTTTTTCGGTTGGCAGGGTAAAGATCGCACAACCGTTGACCGATCAGGGCTTCGCGCGAACGCCCGAGCAGCTTCTCCGTGACACCGTTGACTTCGACGAAAACAAAATCCTCAATCTGTCCTGACCCGTCACGCACGCTATTCAGCACGAAAAACGCATCCAGGCTCGCGTCGAGCGCGGTCCTGAACCGACTTTCGCTGATCTGCACAGCGACCTCGGCGCGTTTGCGCTCGGTCAAATCTTGAATGTGATGAACGAAATAGGGGGCTTGATCGTCGTTCGTTCGCACCAGCGCGACGTTCACCAACACCCAGACGACGCGACCATCGAGGTGCAGGTAGCGTTTTTCTTGCGTGTAGCTTTCAATTTCGCCCGCCAGCAGCTGTCGGTCGAGTCTTCGATCCTGATCGCGATCATCCGGGTGCGTGAACCGTTCAGCTCCGTTCCCCAGCAGCACCGATTCGGTCGAACCGAGCATCTTGCACAAAACCCGATTGACCCGAAAATACCGCCCGTCGGCACCGACCAGGGCCGTACCCGTCGCGGCCAGGTCAAAAGCCGCCCGGAAGTTGGCTTCGCGCTGCTCGAGTTGCGCGAAATTGCGTTTGACGGAGCGCTCTAAAGGCACGAAGATCAACCCAGCCTCGAGGAAAATCGTCAGGATCAGCAGACCGATGGCCGCGAGCTCGAGCTGTTGAAGATTGGCGATCCGTCCCTGACTTTCAGACTGGTAGGCGCTGACTGCCGCCTCGAGTCCCCGCAGGAGCGGCACTCGAGCCTCTGCGACCAGCTCGATCAGGTCAGGATCGTCCGGCGATAAGCTGCCCGGACGCGAATCGAGCACGCGTTTGACGCGCTCGAAGAAACGGTTCATTTGCGCATCCAGTCGTCCGGGAAACCCGTAAATGCTGTCAAGAGCAGCCGTGTTCAGCTTCGATTGCGGCGACCCGGACGCGTTCGTCAAGATCAGGTGAGCGCGCTCCATCTGATTGAACGCTTCACGCATCGAATCGCGCACCGTTTCAGCCCGACCGCGCGTCGTGGCGAGCTCCAGAGCGTGACTGGAGATGCGCTGCGAAAGCATGCGTTGACGCCCAGCCATGTTGATGGTTTTGGCATCCTCTGCGCTGACCCGCAAGACGGATTCGCGCAACAGGTGCGTGCCGACACTGAGCACCACGATGAGCGTCAAGGCGACGATGTACCGGATTCGGATCGAACGAAAATGATGACTGTCCGGCATCGACACGCTCCGTGCTGCTCTGGTCGTCCCACCCCGATCGATTCTAGTGGTGAAATGAACCCGCTTGCGGTCAAAAACTGAACCATCGAACCCTGGCGACACTCTTTTTTCACACTATTTGCGGTGCTTTCGGCTCGAGGAACTGGGCTCGACCTCGGCGATTCGAAACGCTCCTGGGCGTGAACGCGAGCTCGAGCTTTCGCCCTCGACGATGAAGCTCCGTTCCAGACGAGAATTTGGGATTCGCACGAGGACAACCCATTCGGCGCGAACTACCGCAACGTCTTCGGTCTGAAAACCCGATATTTCACGTCCTGCGCTCATCAAGCTGACCTAAACTCCGATGCATTGGAGGTCAACGTGAACACCAAATTGATCGTGACTGCCCTGACCGCCCTGCTCTCGCTCGCGGCCTGCGCCCCGAGTGCGGAATCGGACGCGATTCAACCGACCGATCGGCTGATCATGGGCAGCTTTTCCGGCGAATTCTCGAACGAGGTGCGCGGCGAACTCGTGACCGCGCTCGAGGACGAGGGCTTCAAAGTGCTCGATTCGGCGGTCATCAAGCCTCCCGCCGGGGCCGCGCCGTACGTCGTTACCGGCCAGACGCAGTTCTTCAGGAGCGCCCAAAACGGTCAGCCGGACACGCCGCCGCTGATCGGGAGCGGCCTGACGCGTCTCACCAGCCTTTCGGACGGTGTGGCCGCCAGACGCTACGAGTTCGGCGCACCGACCTACGCCCAGGCGCTCAACCCTCGCGGCTACGCGCGGCGCTTGGCGAAGGACATCGGGCGGGATTTCCTGCTGCGCAAGTAATCGCCCCAGAACGACGGCTCGGGTATCCAAAATCGAAGAGCTGAGGAACACCGTCCAGGACGCAATCGTGAATTCGCGTCCTGGACGGTGTTCCCGACTCAGTGCTGCTGCTCTAAACGCACGACCTTGGCTTTCTGCTCGAGCGCCGCCCCGATGAACGCCTTGAACGGCGGGCTGGGTCGCATTGGACGAGATTTGAATTCCGGGTGCGCCTGAAGCCCGAAGTAGAACGGGTGATCGGGCAATTCGATGGCCTCGACCAGGCCCGAACCGCGCTCAGATTTGCCGGGGGTCACGCCGGACACGATCAAACCTGCATCCTTGAGGGTTTCGACGTACTTCGGGTTGACCTCGTAGCGGTGGCGGTGGCGCTCGAAGACCGTTCCGGATGTGCCATAAATGCGTTCCAGCAGCGTTCCGGGGTTGATCGTCATGGCCCAATCGCCCAGGCGCATCGTGCCGCCCAAGCCCTCGACCTCGAGCTGTTCGGGCATCAGGTCGATCACCGGATGAGCCGCGTAGGGATCAAATTCCGTGCTGTTGGCGCTTTCCAGGCCGACGACGTGCCGCGCAAATTCCACCACCGCGATCTGCAGCCCCAGGCAGATGCCAAAGTACGGCACGCGGTTTTCGCGCGCGAATTTTGCGGCCAGAATCTTGCCCTCGATGCCGCGAATGCCGAAGCCCGGCCCGACCAGAACGCCGCACACGCCCGAGAGTTCGCGTTCGGCGTCCTGCGCGGTTTCCAGCTTTTCGGCGTCCACCCATTTCAGGTTGACCCGCGCGTTGTGCGCGATGCCCGCGTGCTTGACGGCTTCCAGGATGCTGATGTAAGCGTCCTGCATGGCGACGTACTTGCCGACGAAGGCGACCGAAACCTCAAAAGCTGGGTTTTTCAGTTTCTTGACGGCATCGTGCCAGAAGGACAGGTTCGGCGGGATCGTCTCGAGCCTCAGGCGGCGCTCGATGGCGCGCCCCAAACCCTGCGCCTCGAGCGCGAGCGGCACCTCGAAGATCTGTTCGACATCGTGGCTGCTGAAGACCTCGTCCGGCGCGACGTTCGTGAACATCGCGATCTTGCGACGCTGCTCGTCCGGGATGACCGTCCTGGAGCGCACCATCACCATGTCCGGGCTGATGCCGACGCTGCGGAGCGCCGCCACGCTGTGCTGCGTGGGTTTGGTCTTGATTTCCCCGCCCACCACCTGCGGCGCGAGCGTCAGGTGCAAGTACAGCGTGTTCTCGTAACCCTCGTCGAAGCGCATCGTGCGGATGGCTTCCAGGAAGGGCAGGCTTTCGATGTCGCCGACCGTTCCGCCGACTTCGACCACGCAGAACTCCGCGCCTTGCCCGTCGAAAGCCTCGAGCGCGAGCTGTTTGATGCGCGCCTTGATCTCGTCGGTGATGTGCGGGATGACCTGCACCGTCTGCGACAGGTACTCGCCGCGCCGTTCTTTCTGGATGACGCTCAAGTAAACCTGCCCGGTGGTCATGTTGTTGCCGCGCTTCAGTTCGACATCCATGAAGCGCTCGTAATTGCCCAAGTCCAGGTCTGTTTCCGCACCGTCCGCCGTGACGAAGACCTCGCCGTGCTCGTAAGGCCTCATCGTGCCCGCGTCCAGGTTGATGTACGGGTCGATCTTGACCGCCACGACCCTGTAACCGCGCGCGCGCAACAGCGCCCCGATGCTGGATGTCGCCACGCCCTTGCCGAGAGAACTGACCACGCCGCCGGTGACGAAAATGTACTTCATGATTGTCCTCCTCGAGCGTGTGGCTCGGATTCGTAGAGCGCCGAAGGCTCGGGGCGAAAACGCGAGAACCCGAGAGCAATCTCTCGGGCGGGCAAAACTCGAGCCGGGCCGAGGAAAGCCTCGAGCCCGACTGAATGATTTCTGATTTGGTTCCGGCAGTGCGGCATGACGCCCTCCGGGATTTCAGACTAGCACGTCCGAAGCCCCAGAGTTAAACGGTCATTTATTCGATTCATAAAAGTAGTAGTTGGCGGTGTACCCGACCCGCACTTCGCGCTCGAGGGCGTTGGCATCGCAACCGGACGCCGGAGCCTTACCGCCGACCGTGTCCAGGCGCTGAATGTAGGCGGTCTTGGCGAAAAGTCCGTCCGTGCCGGTGGATTTGGTGGCCAGCAGCAGCCACGGGATCGCGTTGGCGTCACTCGAGTTGGCGCGCGCTTTGACTTCACCGTTGACGCGGCTGCCGTCCACCGCTTCCCAGAACGGGCCCGCGCCGTGCGTACCGATCTTCAGGCCGTGCTCGGTGGTGAGCAAGGCTTCTGGTGCTTTGAAAACCCACTCGAAACCAGAGTTATCG
>CAXTKV010000071.1:17666-22428 GCA_964244895.1 uncultured Deinococcales bacterium | reverse complement strand
AACACCTTGACGGCCTGACCCGTCTCGAGCCTTCCGGTGAACGCGCTCGCTCCAGCCGCGACTTCACCCACCACCGTCAGGCGAACGGGATGCTCAGAGGTGGCGGATACCGTATCCTCGAGCCGCACCGCGAAACCATCCAGGGCGCTGTCGTCGCTGCTCGGGTGATCCACCAGGCTGCGCAAATCTTCGGCCAGCACTCGCCCTGATGCCTCGAGCAAGCCGACGCGCTCGAGTTTGGGTCCTGCGAGAAGGTCGCGCAAGGTTTCCACAGCTTCTTGAAGGGTTAGATCGGTTCGCATGAATGGAGTCTACACAAGAACACCGTCAGGGACGCATTCCGGGATTCGCGTGCTGGACGGTGTTCCTATTTTGCGAACGGCGCACGATGTCGCGCGGTGCGCGTTCGATAGACTGGCGCATGACCACAAGCAGATTCACCGTCGGAGGTTCGTTCTGGGATTCGCGCTTGCGCGTCAACCGCCAGCGCAGCCTCCAGCACGCGTACAGGCAACTCGAGGCGGTCGGCGCGATCCGGCAACTCGAGCCGCACGCAGCGCCAGCACCGTTGCCGTTCCCGTGGAGTCCATCCGGCGTGCATTTTGCGATGTTCTGGGATTCGGATGTCGGCAAGTGGCTCGAGGCCGCGTGCTACAGCCTGGAATCTCACGACGACGCGGCGCTCAGAGCGATGGTGGACGGGTTGGTGGAACGCCTGGAAGCCCTGCAAGAACCCGACGGCTACCTGGGCAGCTTTTTCATCGCGCGGATGCCGGAGGCGCGGTTCACCAACGAACGCGACTGGCACGAGAGCTACTGCGCCGGGCACCTGATCGAAGCGGCGGTCGCGCACGTGGAGGCCACCGGGGACACCCGTTTGCTCGAGACCCTCGAGCGGTACGTGAATTTGCTGGCTCACGAATACGGCCCGAATCCCGGTCAGAGACGCGCCTACCCCGGACACCAGGAGATCGAACTGGCGTTGGTCAAGTTGTACCGGCACACGCGCGACCCGAAGCACCTGGCGTTCGCGCAGTACCTGATCGACGAGCGCGGGCGGGAACCGTTTTACTTCGATCTCGAGGCTCGGGCGAGGGGCGAGAAGCCCGAAGATTTTCACTTCCGCACCCACGAGTACGCGCAGGCGCACCAGCCCGTGCGCGATCAACGCAAGGTCGTCGGGCACGCGGTGCGCGCCATGTACCTCTACAGCGCGATGGCGGACCTGGCGCTGGAGCTTTCGGACGCGGCTTTGCGTGCGGCCTGCGAAGCGCTCTGGGACGACCTGACGGGCAAGCGCCTGTACGTCACGGGCGGGCTGGGGCCATCGGCACAAAACGAGGGCTTCACCGACGATTACGACCTGCCCAACGACACCGCTTACGCCGAAACCTGCGCCGCCATCGGGCTGATGTTCTGGGCCAGACGGATGCTGGAACTCTCCACGGATGCCCGCTACGCCGACGCGATGGAGCGCGCGCTCTACAACAACGTGCTGGCGGGCGTGTCGCTGGATGGAACGCGGTTCTTTTACGACAACGTGCTGGAATCCGGCGGCGACAAGCACCGCGTGCCGTGGTTCGATTGCCCGTGCTGCCCGCCGAACCTGATGCGCTTGCTGGCGTCCCTGGGGCGCTACGTCTACGGCGCTCGAGACGCCGAAGTGACCGTTCACCTGTACGTTCCGGGCGCGGCGCAACTGACTGTCGATGCGCAACCCGTGACGCTCGAGCAGCGCACGGAGTACCCGTGGGACGGCGCGGTGACGCTGAACCTCACGCTCGAGCGACCGCTGCGTTTCGCGCTGAAATTGCGCGTGCCGGGCTGGTGCCGTTCTTTCACGGTTCACGTCAACCACGAACCGATCATCCTCGAGCCGAGCCAGGGCTACGCCGTCCTGAACCGCGAGTGGCGCTCCGGCGACGAGGTCGTGCTGACCCTCGAGATGCCCGTCGAGCGCGTCCGGGCGCACCCGGCGGTGCGGGCGAACGCCGGGCTGGTCGCGCTCCAACGCGGCCCCATCGTGTACTGCCTGGAAGGCGCGGATCACGCCGCGCCGCTCGAGCGAATCCTGCTGGACGAAACGGTCACGTTGGAACCGCGTTTCGATCCCGCCCTGCTGGGCGGCGTGACCGTGCTGGAAGGGAACGCGTGGCTCGAGGACGAGGCCGACTGGAACGGCTCGCTCTACCGCACGACCCCGCCAGAGCTTCGCACCATCCCGATTCGGGCCGTGCCGTACTGCGTCTGGGACAACCGCGAACCCGGCCAGATGCGCATCTGGTTGCGCCAGAAATAACACCGTGCAGCACGCAATCCCTCAAACGTGTGCTACACGGTGTTCCCTCGTGGTTCAATTCGGGATGCGTCTCCCACTCGAGGATTTACGAATCGCGGATTTCACGCGCGTGATGACCGGACCGTACTGCACGCAAACCCTGGGCGATCTGGGCGCGGACGTGATCAAGATTGAACCGCCCCACGGCGACGACACGCGCGCCTGGGGGCCGCCGTACCAGTCGGGCACCGATCAGGCGACCTACTTTCAGAGCGCCAACCGCAACAAGCGCAGCATCGTATTGGACTTGAAAACGCGGGCTGGGCTCGAGGTGGCGCGAAAGATCGTGGCGGGTTCCGACGTGCTGGTCGAGAATTACCGTCCCGGCACGCTCGAGAAACTGGGGCTGGGACACACGGATTTGATGGCGCGGGACTCGAGGTTGATCGTCTGCTCGATCACGGGCTTCGGGTCGAGCGGGCCACTGTCCGACTGGGCGGGTTACGACGTGATCGCGCAGGGCATGAGCGGATTCATGTCCTATACGGGCGCCGTCAACGGCGAACCGACGAAAGCGGGCGTGGCGGTCGCGGATATTTTCGCGGGCGCGCTGGCCTGTCAGGGCATTCTGGCGGCGTTGTTTGAGCGCGAGAAAACAGGATTGGGTCGACGCATCGAGGTCAATCTTCTGGAGGCGATGCTGGCGCTGGGCACGTACCAGGTGCAGCGTTACCTGGGCGCGGGCGAAGACGCCGAACGGTTGGGCAACGCGCACCGCAGCATCGTCCCGTACGGCACGTTCAGGACTTCGGACGGGTACGTCAACATCGCGGGCGGCAACGATGCGCTGTACGTCAAGCTGTGTATGGCGCTGGGGGCGCACGATCTGCTCGAGCCGCGATTCGCGACGAACCCGCAGCGCGTCCAGCACCGCGCGGAACTCGAACCTCGACTCGAGGCGCACCTGGCGCGCTTTACAACGGACGCCGCGATCTCGAGATTACAGAACGCGGGCGTGCCGTGCGGCCCGGTCCGGACGGTCGCGCAAGCGCTGGAAAGCGAGTTCGCGGAAGCTCGAGGCGTGATTTCAGACGCGGACGGAACGCGCGTGCTGACGCCACCGTTCGAGTTCGACGGGGAACGCCTGCCCGTGCGCCTCTCGCCGCCGAAGCTCGGGCAGCACACGAAGGAAATTCTGGAAGGGCTCGAGTAAGAGAACACCGTCCCACACGGCATTCTCGAGCATTCAAAATATGCGTGCTGGACGGTGCCCCGAAAACCGGACGCGTTGTCCCTCGGGTGAACGGCGCACGGGCGCTACAATTAAGCCATGTTCGACTACTACCGCGTGCTGGAACAACTCAAACCCGAAGAAAAAGACATTCACGCCCTCGCCCGCGAGTTCGTGGACAAGGAAATCACGCCCAACGTGCAGGGCTGGTGGGACGAAAGCACCCTGCCGCGCGAACTGATCACCACCATGGGCGAGATGGGCTTCCTGGGGCCGACCACACCAGCCGAATACGGCGGCGCGGGCGTCAGCAGCACCGCCTACGGGTTGATCTGCTACGAACTCGAGCGCGCGGATTCCGGCGTCAGATCCAGCGCCAGCGTGCAGGGCAGCCTGGTGATGTACCCGATTTACGCCTACGGCTCAGAGGATCAAAAGAAAAAATACCTGCCGGAACTCGCCTCCGGGCGGATGGTCGGCTGCTTCGGGCTGTCCGAATCCGACGGCGGCAGCGACCCCGGCGCGATGCGCACCCGCGCCGTGCGAGACGGCGATTCCTACGTGCTGAACGGCGCGAAAATGTGGATCACGAACAGCCCCATCGCCGACATCGCCGTCGTCTGGGCCAGGACGCTCGAGAGCAAAGACGACGAGGGCACGATTCGCGGATTTGTTATTCCAGCTGACACCAAAGGCTTCAGCGCCCCCAAAATCAAGCACAAGATGAGCCTTCGCGCCAGCATCACCGGTGAAATCGTGCTCGAGGACGTGCGCGTCCCCGCAACCGCGATCCTGCCCAAATCCGGCGGGCTGAAATCGCCCCTGGGCTGCCTGACCCAAGCCCGTTACGGCATCGCCTGGGGCGCGATGGGCGCATTAGAGAGCGTGCTGACGACCACGCTGGAATACACCAAAACCCGCACGACCTTCGGCAAACCGATTGCGTCCCGTCAACTCGTGCAGGACAAACTGACCCGCATGGCGACCCAACACACGCTCGGGCTCTTGATGGCGCAACGGTTGGGCGAGATGAAAGACGCGGGCACGATGAACTACGCGCAAGTCAGCATGGCCAAACGCAACAACGTCCGGGTGGCGCTCGAGGGCGCGCGGTTGGCACGCGAATTGCACGGCGGGAACGGCATCACGACCGAATACCCGATCATCCGGCACATGCTGAACCTGGAGACGGTGGACACGTATGAAGGCACGCACGATATTCACACGATGATCGTCGGGCGGGATTTGACGGG
>CAXTKV010000071.1:0-17566 GCA_964244895.1 uncultured Deinococcales bacterium | reverse complement strand
AAAGACGAACAAACGCCCCTAGACTCGAGGTGACGCATGAGCACACCGACAAGAGCCACCATCGCCGACCTGTACGCCATGACGGACAAAGCTGAACTCGTTCAAGGAGAAATCGTCAAAATGCCACCGACAGGGGAAATGCCGAATGACGCTGCCGGGGCAATCTACGCGAGCCTCCGAACCTACGCTCGAGAGACAGGCGTTGGTCGCGCCCACACCGATAACATGGGGTATCTCGTTCGCCTGCCTCACCGCGAATCGTTCAGCCCCGATGCCTCGTACCACACTGGCCCCAGATCCCAGATGCGGTTTCTCGACGGTGCGCCCGTGTTCGCGGTCGAGGTGCGCTCAGAGAACGATTACGGCCCGACAGCGGAACGCGTGATGGCTCAGAAGCGCGCGGATTACTTCGCGTGCGGCACGCTGGTCGTTTGGGACGTGGATTTGCTGGGCGATGACGTGGTGCGTTCTTATCGGGCGGATCAGCCGTACACGCCGACTGTGTTCCGTCGTGGCGATACGGCCAGCGCGGAACCTGCCGTGCCGGATTGGACTTTGCCCGTTAACGCGTTGTTCGAGTAATCCAAGGAACACCATCCAGCACGGCATTCTCGAGACTCAAAGAATTGCGTGCTGGAGCGCGAATAGCCCGTTAGGTGCTGTCTGATGAGCAAGAACGGCGTTCTGTAAACTCAATGCGGTTCGATCAGCCCGTAATGCCCGTCGCGGCGCTTGTAAATCACGTTGACGATATTCGTGGACGCGTTGGTGAACACGAAAAAATCGTGGCTGAGCGCTTCCATCTGCGCGGCGGCATCTTCGGGGTTCATGGGCCGAAGCTCGAAGCGTTTGTTGCGCACGATCTCGGGCTGGAAATCTTCTTCGTCCTCGATCAAGGTTTCGGGCAACGGCAATTCGCCACGGTGGGCGCGGGTCACGAACTTGTCTTTGAATTTGACCAGTTGGCGCTCGAGGACTTCGGTGGCGGCGTCTATGGCCTGGTACATGTCAGCGCTGGCTTCTTCGGCGCGGATGATGCCGTTGGGAACGTTGAGTTGCATCTCGACGCGTTGGCGGCGTTCAAACTTGCCGTCCGCTTTGATGGACAGCACCACTTTGGCGTCCACGACGTGGCTGGAAAACCGCTCGAGTCGGGTCAGTTTCGTCTGGACGTACCCGCGCAGGGCATCTGTGACCTCGACGTTGCGCCCGACCAGCTTGTAGACGTTCATGCGGCCCCCTTCTTCCCAAGGCCGGGTGGATTTGCGTGCTGGGTGTCAGCCTTGGATGGGATCAATCTACTCGCGTCGTGTGAGACGCGCGACATCGAATATCACCTCGGGTTGACGTTGGTGGGTTTACAATGGCTTTTGGTGAGCCTCTGGCGTTGGCGTCGGAGGTTTTTTCGTGGGCCGAACATCCTTTTGTATGCTGGGCGCATGGAACTCAAACGCGGTGCGTCGGGCGCGTCTGCGCGGTCGTTTCTCGAGTCCGGTCACGCGTTTATTCGCGCGGATCGGGTTCTCTCGCGCCTCGAGCCGAGTGTGGCGGTAACGTTCGTGGAGGGCGCGGCGCACACGATCGCGGATCACGTCGGGCACATGGCATGGTGGCAGCGGCAGGTGCTGGCGGACATCCGTTCAGAGACCAGAGCGCGCAGCGTGATCGGCGGGGACGAATTCCGCAGCGTCCCGCTCGAGGACTGGGAAAGTGTGCGACAAGATTTCTTGTCGGGACTCGAGGAACTCAAAACCCTGACCGATGACGCCGCTCTGCTGGGGCATCAGTACCTGAGCCGGGATCACGACGTGGCGTTCGTGCTGATGGATTTCGCGTTGCACAACGCGTATCACCTGGGGCAGATCGTGTTGTTGCGCCGTTTGCTGGGCGCGTGGCCTCCCGCCGGGTACGAGGAAACGTGGTGAGCACCGTCCAGCACGCATTCCAAAATCTGCGTTCTGGACGGTGTTTCTTGAAATAGACCTCCTGCGAAAGTGATCAAACACGCCCGAGGGAAGGGTGGGGACAAACCTTACCCTGACAACACCCTGTCCTGTAGGGCAACCATAAAGGTTGCCCTCGCGTCAACACGTCCTCGAGATTGACTGTTGCTCTCATATCTCGAGGCTCGAGCTTCAGCCCGTCGGCGGCGAGGCGACCGCGACGGACACGATCACGATCAGCACCGCCGCGCACAAGCCCGCCAGCGCGGTCAACCCGTCCCGGCGCACCGCGCGGGGTTCGGTCGGGTCCGGGTTGGCGCTCAACCGCGCCAGCGTCGCGCCCAGGCTCGAGCCAGCCGCGCCCGCCAGGACGCCCATCAGAAGGCCCATCAGGGTCATGCCGGGCAGGGTGCCCGCATTCACGCGCGGGTACACCACCAGCGCGGGCAGGGCGATCAGCGCGACCACCAAGAAAGCCACCACCGCCGCGATATTGGCGATCAACCCCGAACGATCTCGAGAACCAAACGCCCAGGAAGCCGCATCCAGCCCGAACAGTGCGGGCAGAATCAGCAGGTGCGGCACGAACCCCAACCCGACCGTGCCAGCGCCGGTGGCGGCCATCATGCCGACGCGGAAGCCCAGCACCAGCAGTCCGACCGCGCTGGCCGCACCGATGCGTCCGGTGGCGGCCCGCACCAGCCGACCGCAGAAGAGCGCAACCGCCACGATCACGACCGGGTACAGCCACTCCGGGCGCTGCCAGAAGGCGTCGCGGAAGGCATCGCCGGAACCGGACTGGACGGCGCGCACGCCCTCCCATTCCGCCGTGCCGATCTGGAGCAGCACCGTCAGCGCCCACGCGACCAGCACCAACGCCACGACTTCACCGGCGCGCAGTCGCTCGAGGAAGCGCCCAGCGCCTCGCGGCACGCCCGAGAGCGCGAGCGGCACGCTGGAAAGCATGACCGCCGCGATGCCCGTCACCAGGATGATGTGGGGCAGACTCCAGGCGGTCAGGTCGCGCCCGTAAATCCGGTGCCAGAGTTCATCGGAAGGCAAGCTGAAAATCAGGTACGCGCTGACCAGCGCGATCAACCCCAGCAACGGTTCGGCCCGCACGCGCTGGCGCAGGCCGCCGGAACCGCGCAAGCCGATCACCAGGAGCGCACCCGCCGCCAGCGCCGCGATCAGCGCGATGCTGCCGTACAAGAGCACGTGCGGCGGCCACAAGAAATCGTTGCCGAACCCGCCGAAACGCCGGTGCCAGATCTCGTCCCACAGGCCGCCGGAGACGAACAGCAGGCCGCTCGAGGCCGCGACCGCCGCGGCCAACGAACGCAGTCGGCCAGCGCCCAGGATTGGTACCGTGCGCGCAGAGGCGGGCAACGGGCTGGCCAGCAACCACCAGCCCAACCCCACGAAAACCGCCATCAAGCCCAGCAGTACGCCCACACCGAGCGCGAACAACGGCCCCGGACGGGCCGTGCCGCCCCAGTTGACCAGCGCCACGATCACGACCAGCGCACCCGCCCCGATGATCGCGGGCTGTGCGCGCTCGAACGAACGGTGTTTGAGGATCATGGCCTCAGTTTAGTGCCTCGAGCCTCAGCCCGAAAGCCTTCCGGTGCTCAGGAAGGTTCCGATCTGGAAGCGCGAATCTCGGGATGATGCGGTGACCCCGAACCTCGAGACGAGCAATGCCTGAACGCGGGCCGCGAGCAGCGATTGATCGCGTATTCGACAATCCATTTCTCGAGTCGGACGATAAAAACCCGTTCGCGGCGAAACCGGAGATCAGTGAATGACCAGGAATCTCGCGCGGCGCGTGCTACGGTTGAGCCGCTCATGAAAACGCTTACGCGAAAGGCAATTCGATGACGGATCGCAACTTTCAGGTGCTGGTTCTCGAGACCGACAGCGCCACGCTCAGTCAGCTCGACGACGTGCTGACCGACGAGGGCTGCTGGGTGGATTCCTTCGGGAACGGGTTGGATGCGTTGAACCACCTCAAGACCAACACGCCCGACCTGATCGTGGCCAGCGCCGACCTGGAAGCACCGACCGGATTGGATGTCTGCTACCGCACGAAACGCATCAAGCGCCTCAAGCACGTGCCCGTCATGATCCTGGCCAGCCGCGACGACGAGCACCTGAACGATCACGCCACGCTGGCTCAAGCCGACGTGACGCTGATCAAACCTCTCGAGACCGAAGCCCTGCGCGAGATGGTGCGCCAGTTGTTGACGCGTTCCGCCATGCACGGCCTGGACACGTCCGACATCGACCCGCGCGGCACGCTGATCCTGAACATGGATTTTTAGCGGCGCAACCGAAGCCAGACGGGTTGTACCCTGGTCGCATGATCTCCGACGCGGATCGAGGCCTGATCGAACGGGCGACATCGCTGATCGAATCTCTTCCCGAGCGCGAAGAGCACACCGTCGCCGCTGCCGCCCGAGACGCTCACGGCAACGTCTACACGGGATTGAACCTCTACCATTTCACGGGTGGCCCCTGCGCCGAACCCGTGGTGATGGCGGTTGCAGCCATGCATTCCAGCGCGCCGCTCGAACTGATCGTCGCGGTGGGCAGCAGAAACCGTGGCGTGCTGGCTCCGTGCGGGCGCTGCCGTCAGATTCTTTTCGATTTCTTTCCCGCCATTCAGGTGCTCGTGCCGGACGGAGGAGCCATCAAACGAGTCGGCATTCGTGAGCTTCTGCCTTACACCTACGACTGGCACGATCAACAAGAGCTGTAGATCGCGGCGCGATTCTCGAGAACACCGTTCTTGCTCGTGAAAGAGCACCTGACGGGCTACTCGCGCTTCTTGATCCTGAACATGCACCTCGCGGGCAGGATCGCTCCAGCACACGGATATAAAAACGCGTGCTGGACGGTATTCCTGTGCCTCGAGCCTTATTCCCACTCGATCGTGGCGGGCGGTTTGGACGTGATGTCGAACACGACCCGGTTGACTTCCGGCACCAGGTTGACGATGCGGTTGCTGACGATTTCCAAGAATTCGTGCGGCAAGCGCGCCCAGTCCGCCGTCATGAAATCCTGCGATGTCACGGCCCGCAGCGCGACCAGATACGAATACGTGCGGTAATCGCCCATCACGCCGACCGATTGCACGGGCGTCAGCACGGCCAGCGCCTGCGCGACCTGATCGTAGAGGCCGTGTTCGCGCAACAAGGAGATGAAGATTTCATCCACGCGCTGCAGGATGTCGACTTTCTCGGGCGTGACCTCGCCCAGCACGCGGATGGACAATCCGGGGCCGGGGAACGGGTGGCGCGTGCGGATCGGTTCGGGCAACCCCAACAAGCCCGCGATCTCGCGCACCTCGTCCTTGAAGAGCGTGCGGAACGGCTCGAGCAGCTCGAATTGCAGGTCATCCGGCAGGCCGCCAACGTTGTGATGAGACTTGATGTTGGCCGCGCCCGTCCCGCCCGCCGATTCGATCACGTCCGGGTAGAGCGTGCCCTGCGCCAGCCAGCGGTAGCCCGAGGCCGCCAGCGCCCTGGCCTCGCGCTCGAAGACCCGGATGAATTCCCGCCCGACGATCTTGCGTTTCTGCTCGGGGTCGGCCACGCCGGAGAGCGCCTTGAAGAACGGCTCCGAGGCGTCCACCACGCGAAGGTTCTCGTCCCCGAGCGGGCGCAGGGCGGCTTCGACTTCCTGGCGCTCATTGCGGCGCAACAAGCCGTGATCCACGAACACGGCGCTCACCTGCGACCCGAGCGCCCTCGAGAGCAGCAAGGCCAGCGTGCTGCTGTCCACGCCGCCCGACACGGCCAGCATCACCCGATCCTGGCCGACCTTCTGGCGGATATCCGCGATCAGTTCATCCACGATGTGCTGCGCGTCCCAGTCCCTGGGCGCATCGCAGATGGACAAGAAATTCTCGAGCAAGCGCGATCCCTTGGGCGTGTGGACGACTTCCGGGTGGAACTGAATGCCGTACTGCCGCAGAGAAGCGCTCTCGATCCCCGTCACGGGCGTGTCGTCGGTCGTGGCGATCACGGTGAAGCCATCCGGGAGTTTCGTGACGGAATCCGAGTGGCTCATCCAGGCCACGAACTCGCCCTCGACGCCCTCGAACAGCGCACCCGAGTAATTGGTCAAGGCCGCACGCCCGTACTCTCGCCGCCCGACGCGCTCCACCCCGCCACCCGCCGCCAGCGCCAGGTACTGCATGCCGTAACAGATGCCCAGCACCGGAACGCCCAAGTCCAACACGCCCGGCGCGGGCACGGGCGCGTCCGCGTCGTAGACGCTCGAGGGGCCGCCCGAAAGCACGATTCCGACCGGGTTCTGCGCCTCGACTTCCTCCAGGCTGGCGTGACCCGGCAGGATCACCGAAAACGCGTTCAACTCCCTGAAACGCCGCGCGATCAGGCGCGTGAACTGCGATCCGAAATCGAGAATGACGATGCTGGCGTGCTGACTCATGCTGAACTCCAGAGGCTGATCCAGCAGCCTTTCGAGCGGAGTCTAACCTCGCGCGTGTCGCGTCTCAAGGGCTGGCAAAGCCGTACATCTCGAGCGAACAGTCAAAGAACACCGTCCAGCACGCGAATCGTAAAATGCGTGCTGGACGGCGTTCTTCGCTTTTGCCTGCTACTTTGCAGGGGAGGACTGAAAACCCACGGGCTCGAGCATCAATCTTTGGTGCTGACCTGCTCGAGCACTTGGGCGGTGGCGACCACAACGCGGTCGATGTCGGATTTCTCGATCACGAGCGGCGGCAGGTAACGGATCACGGTCGGGCCAGCCTGAAGGGTCAGGATGTGATGGTCGTGCTCGAGGGCGTGGATGTACGCAGCACTTTTTTCCTTGAGTTCCATGCCGATCATCAATCCCGCGCCGCGCACTTCCTTGATCTTCTTGGAATCAATCTTGCGGAGTTCAGCCATGAAGTACGCGCCGAGTTCCGCCGCGCGTTCCGCCAGGCGTTCTTGCTTCATGAACCGGATCGCGGCGATGCCCGCAGCCATCGCCAGGGGATTCCCACCGAAGGTCGTGCCGTGCCCGCCTTTCGGCATGGCGTTTGCGACTTCCGGGGTCATGACGAGCGCCCCGATGGGCACGCCGCCCGCCATCGCCTTGGCGAGCGTCATCATGTCTGGCTTGACGACGCAACCACCGACCGCACAGCTTGTCACACTCGAGCAGGCTGGGTCGCACGCGATCTGGTGGCCCCAGAATTTCCCGGTGCGGCAGAAACCCGTCTGGATCTCGTCCAGCACCAGCATCGCGCCGTGACGCGTGGTGATTTCCCTGGCGGCGCGCAAAAATGCGGCCTGGCCGGGACGGACGCCGCCCTCGCCCTGGATCGCCTCGACGATCACGGCGGCGGTCTGGTCGTCCACGGCGGTTTCCAGGGATTCGATGTCGTTGTACGTTGCGAAGGTCGTGTCGTGAACCAGGTTCCCGAACGGCTCACGGTACTTGGGTTCGTAGGTCAGCGATAACGCACCCAACGAGCGGCCCGAGAATCCGCGCTTCATCGAGACGAACTTCTCGCGGCCCGTCGCGGTGCGCGCGAACTTGATCGCGGCCTCCATCGCCTCCGTGCCCGAATTGCACAGGAACACGCGGTTCAAACCCTCCGGCGTGACGCTGACGAGTTCCTTCAGGAACTCCGCGCGTTGATCGTTCGGCAGGGTTTGCGGCAAGCACATCAGGGTCGCGGCCTGATCCTGCACGGCCTTGACGACCGCCGGGTTGCTGTGGCCCACGTTCGCCACGCCGTAGCCACCGACGCAATCCACGTACTCGAGGCCGTCCTCGTCCCAGACGCGAGCGCCTTTGCCTCGAGTGATCACGATGCCGTGTTTGGAGTACACGCCGGAGTCGTAACGGTTCTCGAGTTCCAGGTGCTCTTGTGTTCTGGTCTTGGACAACGTCATGTGAATCCTCCTCAAGCGCGTTAGCGCGGCTTTCAGTCTACCCGAGAACGCAGTTCCTCGAGAAGCACCAAGATTGGGTTTGAGAACAGAGCCAATCTCAAGACTTATATTTCAGGAACACCGTCCAGGGCGAGAACTCGAGAATGCGTGTAGGACGGTGTTCCTGAAAAGAATCACAACAAAACGAAGCTCGCTGAGGCTATACTCGAGCCATGACGCAAACGCTCGAACCCACGCTGAAACCGCGCCTGAACGCGCGAAAATTCACCGTCGAGGAATTCGAGAAGCTGTACTTCGCGGACGTGCTGTCCACGGACGCTCGCGTTGAACTCCTCGACGGTCAGGTGATCGAATTGAGTCCGCAGAGCGACCTGCACAAATACGCCGTGTCCAACTACACCGAGATCATCCTCGAGCGTTACGCCCGCCGCGTCGTGGTCATGCCGCAAGTGCCGCTCGATGTGGATTTGGCGCACTACCAGCCCGAGCCTGATGTCGCCATCCTGCGCCCACCGAAAACGCAGTACAAGACCCGCAAGAACCACGCCATCGACGTGCTCTGGCTGATCGAGGTGTCAGATACTACCCTCGAGAAAGACCGCGAGGTTAAACTCCCGATCTACGCGACCGCTGGCGTGCCCGAAGTCTGGATTCACAACGTCGGCGCGAACCAACTCGAGGTGTACACGCGCCCTAACGCATCCGAAGCCCGTTACGCGCGGCTCGAGACGTTCAGCGAAGGTGAATCAGTGACGCCCGTTTGCTTTCCAGACGGACCGCTCGAGTGGTGGTGAGTAAAATCTTCGGCCTTGATGCATGTGGGGGATAAAAACCTCGATCAGAACGCAAATAAACGCGATTTTGATTCATCAGGTTTATAGTGTGTTATTTTCCTCTAAGTAAGTTGTATTAGGTAAAGACCTACAGGTGTCATCACCAGTCTTCAAACCCTAGTTTGGAATACGGAGGTTGGCATGAAATCACGCACGTTAAAGGCTTCTTTGGCAGCGCTTGTTTGCATTACTGCATTTTCATCATTTGCTAAAGCGGGGGATGAAGAAGCAAAAGTGATTGTCAGTTGTGGCGCAAAAAGTGATGACGCCGCTTCGTTCGCCGGATGTGTATTAGCAGATTTGACTGTTAATGAACTAACTAAACTTGGAACAGATCAGTTTTATGGATGTAATAATGATATTCGCAAATTGTTATACAGTATCGGCGTAGGTAGCAAATGCTCCGAGAAATCTCAACCACCCGTTCCCCCAGCGGTAAGTTTGACTATCGTAAGAGTCACTCAAATCTGCAGTGGGTATTTAGCAGTGTGGAGTAACAAATCAGTTTACCTTAGCCCAAACGGATTAAATTTAGGCGGAGGCGGTAATACGGAACTTGTGTATGATGGCACTAGCCTGACAAGTCAGCGCATCCTGGCATTAGTACCCTATCAATGCGGTGTTATTCAAGCGTTCGATGGAGGCGGAATTTACTACTCGCCAAATGGGAAAGGATTAGGCAGTAATTTAGTTTACAATGGTGGGCAGAAAGTTTTATTTATGGTTCCTTTTAGGGGAGGGATATTGACTCGATTTGATGGAAAAGGTATTTACTTTAGTAAAACGGAGAAATCCCTAGGAGGTGGGGATGGATCAGAACTTGTTTATAACGGTAATCAACGTTTACTTCGTATGGTAGTCGTAGGTGGAAATGTATATTCAAAATTTGATGGAGGCGGGTGCTACTTAAGCCCCGATGGTCGTAACTTAGGCGGCAGCGGTTTAACATTATTATTGGCTAAGTGTCCAGATTGGCTCAGTTAGTTTCGAGTACCTTCGCCATAAACTTTGGGTCGAAATTCCCGCCGGACACGATCAGCACGCTTTTCCCCGTCAATTTCACCGCGCCGCTTCGCACGGCAGCCAACGTCAACGCACCTGTGGGTTCCACGGCCAGCTTGACCTCGAGCGCGTAGAAGCGCATCGCCTCGAGCACGGCGTCCTCGGTGACGGTCACAATGTCGTCCACCAGGTTCGTGATGACTTCAAAGTTGAGTTCTCCGATACCTTGCGTGCGAACGCCGTCGCAGACGGTGCGGGTGACTCGAGCAGCGTCCCAGGAGACGCGCCGGTGCGTGCGGAACGATTCCTGCGCGTCGGCGGCGAGTTCGGGTTCCACACCGATCACCCTGGCATTCGGGCAGAGGGCTTTCACTGCAACCGCGATGCCGGAAATCAATCCGCCACCGCCGACGCAGACCAGCACGTTCTGAACGTCCGGCATGTCCTCTGCGATCTCGAGTCCGGTCGTGCCCTGACCCGCGATGATCCGCGCATCGTCGAAGGGCGGGATGTAGGCCAGGTTCCGCGAATCCCGAATCTCTAATGCCACGCGCATTCGTTCGTCGGACGCGTTCGGGCAGCGCACGATTTCAGCGCCCCAGGCTCGGGTGCGCTCGACCTTGATCGGCGGCGCGTTCTCCGGGATCACGATGGTCGCGGGAATGCCCAGCATCTTCGCGGCGGCGGCGACCCCCTGCGCGTGGTTGCCGCTCGAGTCCGCGACCACGCCGCGTTCTCGAGCCTCTGCCCCGAGTTGCGCGAGCGCGTTGTACGCGCCCCGGAATTTGAACGAACCCGTGCGTTGCAGGTTCTCAGGTTTGGCGTAGAACTCGCCCTCGATAGGAATGCGAATCAGCGGCGTCCTGATCGCCTCTGGCGCGATGCGCTGCGCTGCGTCTCGAACATCCTGAAGCGTGACTGGAAGGGTCATTCTCCAAAGTTTAACCCACGAGAACACCGTCCCAGACGCGATTTCTCGAGATCAAAAGAACACCGTGCAGGACGGTGTTTTCTTACGCGGTTCGCGCGGCGCGAATCCACCAGTCGGGGTGCGCGAGTTGCAACCTTTGGGCGGCGTCTCGAGCGTGGGTCGCGTCGTGCGCGAGGGCGAAGCAGGTGGAGCCGGAACCGGACATCAGCGCGGCGCGCAATCCGGCGTCCGTCAGGGCGAGCTTGACCTCGAAGATGATTGGGTGGTGTTCCAGCACGGGTGGCTCGAGGTCGTTGCGGTAGGGTGGCGCGTCTTTCCTGCGAAGTGCCGCGAGAATCGCGCCCAGGTCGAGCGGCGGGCCGAAGCGACCGCGCAAGCCGATGTACGCCTCGCGTGCGGTGATGCCGACGCCGGGGTTCGCCAGAACCAGATGGACGGTCGGGAGCGCGACGGGCTCGAGGATTTCACCGATGCCCCGCGCGTGGCGTGCGCCGCCTTCCAGAAAAAACGGCACGTCCGCCCCGAGCGTTTTCGCCAGGGCCGGCAGGTTCACGTCCAATGGGTACAGCCGCGCCAGGCCGAGCAGCGTGCTGGCCGCGTCGCTCGAGCCGCCACCCAGGCCCGCCGCGATGGGTAAGCGTTTGTGCAGGTGAATTCTGACGCCACCCAACGTGCCCGATTCCTCGAAATAGCGTTCTGCGGCGCGGTAAACGAGGTTTTCAGCGTTGGCGGGCAAGTCAGATCCTGCGACCTCGAGCGAGATTCCAGCATCTGTCGTCTCGAGCGCGATCGTGTCGCCGATATCTAGGGTGGTGAACAGCGTGTCCAGCGTGTGATACCCGTTTTCCAGCTTGCCCGTGACGGCCAGCCCGAGGTTGATCTTGGCGGGTGCGAACAGTTCCAGCTTCACGGTTTCTCACCGTCCCAGACGCGTGCGAAGGCTTCCGCCAGGGCGTGATCGCCGGGGCGCGTGACCTTGAACAATCGCGGATCGCCCGTCACCAGCGCCACCGGAAGCCCGAGCCGCGCGACCAGTCCGGCATCGTCGGTCGCGGCGATGTTCTCGAGCTTGGCGCGTCGGTGCGCATCCAGAATCAGTTCGCGCCTGAACCCTTGCGGCGTCTGAATGGCGTGAACCCTGGTTCGATCCAATAGCGTTCCCCACGTTTTCCGCTCGCCAGAACCCTCCGCCTCGAGCACCAGCGTGTCTGCGGCGGGCAGGGCGACCGTCGCCGCGCCGATTTCGAGAACGGCCTCGAGGGTCGCCCGGATGATCTCCGGCGGCAGGAACGGACGCGCCGCGTCGTGAATCAACACGATTTCAGAACTGGCCGCGTTCAATAAATTCTGCACGCTCTGCTGACGGCTCGCGCCGCCCGGAACGCGCTGCACGCCGTCCGGCAGATTCATCCCAATATGTGATTCGGGCAGCGCCACGATGATCTCTTCTGCGATGCCCGCGAAGGCCGCGATCGCGCGCTCGAGCAGGCTTTTGCCGTTCAGATTCAGCAGCGCTTTCGGCCCCATGCCCAAGCGTTCGCCCGATCCCGCCGCCGGGATCAGCGCCGCGACCCGAGATTTCACGCGTTCCTCAAAGGGAACACCGTCCTGCACAGTGTTCTTTCAATCCCAAGAACATGCGTCCCAGACGGTCTTCACAAGACGCACGCCCCGAGCTTTTTCTCGTGACCCGCGACGCGCGACCCCCTCTCACTCCGCGTCCTCGAGCGCGGGCGCGTCCTTCCAACGCCTGGCGCGCGCGTTCGGAATGCCGAACTGATCCAGCACGCGGGCCGTGATGAAGCCGAGCAGTTCGGAAATTTCGGTCGGGCGGTGGTAGAAACCGGGCGCGGCGGGCAGGATGCGGGCTCCGGCGTCGAAGGCTTTGAGCATGGCTTCCAGCATGGGCCTCGAGAACGGCGTCTCTCTCGGCACCAGCACCAGCGGGCGGCGTTCCTTGAGGTGAACGTGGGCGGCGCGCGCGATCAGCGTGTCCCCGATGCCGTAGGCGATCTTGGAAAGCGTGCTGCTGGAGCACGGGATCACGACCATGCCGAGCGTCAAAAACGATCCTGAGGCGATGGCGGCACCGACATCGCGGTCGTCGTAAACGGCGTCCGCCAGGGATTCCACGTCTTTTCTGGAGAGGCCCATCTCGGAGGCCAGCACGCGGGTCGCACCGTCGGAAATCACCAGGTGGGTTTCCACGGGCAAATCGCGCAGGGTTTGTAGAAGATCCACGGCGTAGGGAATGCCGCTCGCGCCGGTCATACCGACGACCAGACGAGAAGGGCGTGCGGGTGGCGGGTTCACGGGCGTATCTTTGCACGGCCTCGGGCTCAGAAGTGCGCGATGCAACCGATTTCCTCGAGCGCAGCCCATGAGGCCGAGCCCCAGCGACCGCTTTGAGCTTCGCAATCCGTGCCTCACGTCTTCGCGGTAGACTGCGCGCCGATGCGCGAAAACCTTCAACCATTTCAATCGGGATCGCTGGTGTGACCCGAACCGTCGTTGGCACCGAAATCGTTCTCGCTTCCGGCAGTCCTCGGCGGCGAGAACTGCTGGGCAAGCTCGGCGTCAAATTCCGCGTGCTAGCCGCCGACATCGACGAATCGAGCGAAGAAACCGACCCGGAACGGTTGGTGCGCCAGCTCGCGCTCGAGAAGGCCCGCGCGGTGGCGAAGCTCGAGCCGGGAAGCCTGATCCTGGCAGCGGACACGACTGTCTCGCTGGCCGGGGAAATCCTCAACAAGCCAGCCAGCGTCCCCGAGAACGCCGAATTCATCGCGCGGCTCTCCGGCAACTGGCACGAGGTCTTCACGGGCGTGGCCTTCGTGCAGGGCGAACGCGAAATCGTGGGGGCGGAGCGCACGCGCGTCAAATTCCGTTCGCTCGAACCGTTCGAGATCGCGGGTTACGCCAACTCCGGCGAGGGGCTGGACAAGGCCGGCGGTTACGGGATTCAGGAGCGCGGCATGGCGCTGATCGAAGGCATCGAGGGCGATTACTTCAACGTGGTCGGCCTGCCGATCACCAGGATGCTCCTGCTGGCCCGAGAGCTGGGTCTGGAACTGCTGGACTGGCGGGCGGAGGGTTCGTGAGTCAGAACCTCGGCTCGAGGATGGGCGTGCTGTTCGGAATCATGATGCTCTTGTCGTTGGTCACGGCGCGGTTCGCGCCGTCCACGCCGAACGCCGTCACCAGCGCCATTTCGCCCCTGACGACGGTGGTTCACACCCTCGCGTTGAACGTCAGGCACGCGATCGAATCGGTCGTGCTGGAACGCGACCTGGCGGCGCAGACCGAAAGCCAGCGTTTGCGGATCGGGCAACTGGAATCCGAAAATGCCGTACTGAGGGCCGAAGTCGGACGGCTCGAGCGGGCCGCGCAGATCAGGCGTTCGCAATCGCCGCGCATTCAGGCCATCGCCCCGGTGATTCGCGTGGATTCCAGCGTGACCGCCTCGAGCGTGCTGATCGGCAAGGGCGCGAGGGACGGGTTGACCCTGAAGATGCCCGTCACGACCCTGGAAGGTCTGGTCGGAGAGGTTTCCGACGTGTCGGACGTGACCGGCAAGACGGCCCTGGTGCGCACGCTGGTCGATCCGCGCTTCACGATCAGCGTGACCATCGCGGGCAAGCGCGGTCGGGCGGTGGCGCAGGGCATCGGCGGCGGGTTGTTGCGCGCCTCGGGTTTCGACGAATCCCTGGCCATCAAACCCGGCGATACCGTCATGAGCCTGAACCCACCCGGCGGGGCGTTCCAGACGGCTCGGGTCGGCATCGTGCATCAGGTCTTGCCGCCGTCGGGCGACAGCCTCGGGCAGAGCGTGCTGATTTCCCCGAGCGTCGATCTTTCGACCTTAGAGGAAGTCGTGGTGCTGGGATCGCCATGAGCGGATGGATTTGTGATCCTCAATCCGCCCGAGACGCGCTCTCGGCAGCGATCTCGAGCGTGCGTCACGTTGGCGGTTTGCTCGAGATCGAGAAAGACCGTCCCGAACGGTCTGCTGCCAATTCTTGCCCGAGGTTCGAGCCTTGAGGGCCGTCGTGTTCGTGCTGGTGATCTTCGGCCTGCAGAGCGCGCTGGGCGTGCTTTTGCCATCGAATTTTGCGCCACCGGATTTGTTCTTGCTGGCGGCGCTGACCGCCTCGGCGCGCTTATCGCCCGTGGCCGGGCTGGGGCTGGGTTTCGGCGTGGGCTTGCTGCGCGATGTCCTCGGCGCGGGTTTGATCGGATTGCATGCGTCCGGCATCGCGGCGGGCGTGTACGCCGCGTTCGGCGTGCGCCGCGTTCTTTCCGGCGAGAGCAGCCTGAACCACGCGGTCGCCGTGTTCGTGGCGGAACTCGCCAAGTGGCTGGTGTTCATCGTCATGGGCTACTGGACGCGCCAGCCGTTTTTGTCGTCGCAGACGTGGTTATTCACGATCGTGCCGGACGTGGCCTTCACGCTTCTGGTCGCGCCGTTGGTCTACTGGCTGGCGGATTGGGCGCTCGGGCCGGTTCCGTCCAGCGACGAGCGTTTGCTCTGAGAAGACCGTCCAGCGCACGAAATTTGAATCTCGAGAAAATGCGCGCTGGACGGTGTCGTGATCAGTCTCGAACGGGCGAGGATCGCAGATTTTCGCCCCGATTTCACGCGGCAACCCTCGTGAACACGGTCGACCGCGCGTTCACCCTCGCAGAACACGCCGCCGGGGTTGGCTTTCGCGGCAGGGCAATTCTCGAGAACGCCAATCTCGAGAATGATCGAATCGACTGCGACCTGCGTCTCGCGGGGCGCTCACCGGGTTGTGTAGGATACCTGCGATGAACTCGGAACGTCCCGTCAACACCCTGCGCGCCATCGCGGTCGCGATCAGCCTGGTGCTGGTCGCGTACCTGGTGCGTCTGTACACGCTTCAGATCGTGCAGCACGAAAGTTACGCCACCATGTCCAAGGACAATTACCTGGGGCAGGGCACGCTGCGGGCGCTGCGGGGCACGGTTTACGCCCGCGACGGCAAAACCGTCCTGATCGAGAATCACGACGCGGTCGACCTGGTCTACAAGGGCGGCAGCGTGCGTTTCCTGGATCGGATCGAGCGGCTGGCGGGCTTCGCGGGCGCACTGCCGCAACTGGGGCGCGGTGAGGAAACGATCATCGCCAAGAACATTCCGGCTGACCGGGTGCTGCCGCTCTCGGAGTGGATCGCGGGACAGGAAGCGTTCGAGCTTCGGACGCGCACGGAACGCAGTTACCCCGCCGGGGTGGACGGCAATTTGTTGGGTTACACGGGGCTGGCCGGAGATTCCAAGGAAGACCGCGAGGCCGGTTACGAGGTGGACGACGCCAAGGGTTTCAAGGGTCTGGAAGCGGGGCTCGAGAACATCCTGCGCGGCAAGAACGGTTCAAAGCTCATAGAGGTCAATTCTGGCGGTCGCGTGATCTCGGAACGCGTCCAGCAACCCGCCGAGCGCGGCAAGAACGTCACCTTGACGATCGATTTGAAATTGCAGCGCGCCGCGCAGAACGCGATCCAGAAGGGACTGGAGGACATCAACCGTTTGAACATCAAAAACGGCGTGGCGACCGTGGCCAAACCCAGGGGCGCGATCGTCGCCATCAACCCGAAAACGGGCGAGGTGCTGGCGCTCGCGACCGGGCCGACCGTAAACCCGAACTGGTTCACGGAGCGCCCCAGGCCGCCGCAGATGGTCGAAGCCCTGAAGGACACGAAATACCTGCCGCTCTGGAACCGCGCGGTGCGGATCTTCGAGCCGGGCAGCACCTTCAAGCTCGTGACCGCCAGCACGCTATTGGAAAACGGCTTCGGCAACCGCAGCTTCCAGTGCTACAGCGGCTGGCCGTGGGGCGGGCGCACCTGGCGCAACTGGAACCGCGTGCGCAACATGGGCGTGATGGACGCCCGAGCCGCGATTGCCAACTCGTGCAACACCTGGTATTTCCAATCCGTCGTGGCCTTCGGGCCGCAAGCCTTCGCGGAAGCGCTGGCCAAGCGCGCCAGACAGTTCGGGTTCGGCGAACCGACCGGCGTGGAATTCGTCGGCGAGCAATCCGATACCGTCCCCAGCCCCTCGAGCTTCAAGGCCGAGGGTCGGGACTGGCCCGCCTACAAATCGCTCAACTTCGCCATCGGCCAGGAACTGCGCACCACGCCGCTGCAGATCGCGCGGATGCTGGCCACCATCGTCAACGACGGCGTCAGGCCGCAACTGACGCTGGTCAAGGCGATCGACGGGCAACCGCAACCGATGAAACCGACCGTCAAGCTGGACGGCACGCAGTGGGAACTGCTCAAGGAAGGCATGCGCTGGACGACCACGACCGCCAGCGGTCAAACCGGCACGGCCTACTGGACGCTCGGGCCGAAGTTCTTTCCGATCCCCACGGCGGGCAAGACCGGCACCGCCCAGACCCCGCAGGGCGCGCACCACGATCACGCCTGGTACATGGGGTACGGCCCAGTCAGCAACCCGGATTTGCTGGTGGTCGCCTTCTTCGAGAACGGCGTCGAGGGTTCCGGCGTGGCCCTGCCCGCCGTGCGGCGCGTCATGGCGGCCCACTGGAACGTGCCCTTGGACGACAAGGGCAACGTCAAATGGGACGAGTGGAAAGGCGCGCGCCAGTGGTGACACCGTCCAGCGCGGCCTCGAGAACTCGCGTGCTGGACGGTGTTTTCGCGTTTTGGGCGAGAGGAACCCGATGAAGCTCAGAGGCACGAGCGGTGGACTGAACCTGCTCCTCGAAACCGTGGACGACCTTCACGGCAGCCAGAAAATGCTCGAGACGCGCGCCGGGTTGCTGGCCGGAAGCGTCACCATCGAAATCGCGGGCTCGATCGCGCCGGACGGGCGGGAACTCGTGCTGGACACCGTCGAACGCGCGGGCGGAACCATCGCGGGCATCCGCGCGGCCCGCGCGGGCCACGACCCCCC
>CAXTKV010000070.1:0-22591 GCA_964244895.1 uncultured Deinococcales bacterium | reverse complement strand
CGCAACGCTGGATGGGGCGAGCGAGATTCAATCGTTCTTCTTCATCACCATTCCCGCAATCCGCAACGTCATCGTCGCAGCCGTATTGATCACGATGATCGGTTCGTTCAAGGCCTTCGATTTGGTGTACGTCTTGACCCTCGGTGGGCCGGCGCACGCCAGCGAGGTGCTGGGGACGTACCTCTACAAGAACGCCTTCAATCTCAATCGCATGGGTTATGCCAGCGCCATCGCGGTCGTGTTGCTCGCGTTCACCGTAACGCTGAGCTTGGTGCAGCTTCGACTGCAGTCCCCTGCCCGAAATAGAACCGAAGGTACAGCCTGATGCAAACGATCAACTTCAAACCCGTTCTGTACCTGGCGTTGGGCGCGTACCTGATCGTGATGGCGCTACCGTTCGTGTGGCTGCTGGCGTCGTCTCTCAAGACCACACCAGAGATGTTCTCGAGCCCTTTCTCTTTGCCCGCCTCATTGCGGTGGTCAAATTTTGTGGAGGCCTGGCAGACGGGCCTAGCGAGGTATTTGCTAAATTCTGTGCTCGTGACCGGCGTCAGCGTCGCGGCCATTCTGGTCGTCAGCGGACTGGCCGCTTACGCCCTGGCGCGCAGTCAGTTTCCGGGAAGAAACGGCTTTTACGTGCTCCTGATCACCGGCTACGCCATCCCAATTCATACGGTCTTAGTGCCGCTCTACGAAATGCTGCGCGCCGCAAACGCGCTCAATTCGTACGCCGGGTTGATCGGGCCGTACGTGGCTTTCGGCATCCCGTTTTCGGTGTTGCTGCTGTACTCGTTTTTTCTCGATTTTCCCAGGGAACTCGAAGAGGCTGCCAGGCTGGATGGGTGCAACGAACTGCAACTGCTGGTCAGGGTGGTCGCGCCGCTTTCCCTGCCCGGACTCTCGAGCGTCGCGATCTTCCAGGGCGTGTTCATCTGGAACGAGTTCTTGCTCGCCCTGATCCTGATCAGTGACGATGGACTCAAGACGCTGGCCTTCGGGCTGGTCAGTTTTCAGGGCCAGTACGCCTCGAACTGGCCGCTGCTGCTCGCGTCGGTGACGATGGCCACACTGCCCGTGCTGTTACTCTACGTCGCGCTGCAACGCCAGTTCGTCAACAGTCTGGCGGGTATCGGGAAATAAATGGGTCGCACGGCTCGAGATCCGGATTCTGCGCCCGTGATCTGACGAAGGCTGGACAAACGCGAGATCGAAAGGATTTCAAACATCAAAAATCCGACCGTCGTATTTCAGCCAGAACGCCACTTCAGCACCCTGGTTCCAGGGTCTCGGTGGTGTGCTCAGCACGACCGAACCGGAACAGGTTGACCACAGGCTGGTAGTCGCACGACCGAGCATCGTCTCGAGAACAGGTGGTGGACAGATGAGTTGGCGCACCAACGCGTACTGCGCGTCTGAGAGGGTCAAGCGGCAGAGGTGGCGAATTGTCCAGCGGACGGATGCGATCGTGGTGAGGTCTGAGGCCGACCCTCGCCCTCGGGTCACGTTCCGCCTAGGGGCTCCATGACGAAACGTGTTCGTTGGGGAATGATCGGCTGCGGCCAGATCGCGGTGGACAAGATGCTCCCGGCGATGCGCGCTGCAGAGGGCGTCGAACTGGTCGCGGTGGCCGATCCCATCGCGGCGCGGCGCGACCTGACTGGGGCTGATGGCTACGCCGATTACCGCGAGCTGTTGGCCGACCCTCGGGTAGAGGCCGTTTACATCGCCCTGCCTACCGGAATGCATCTGGAAGCTGTTCTGGCTGCCGCACAAGCGGGCAAGGCGATCCTATGCGAGAAACCGCTCGGGCAGAACGTGAGTGAAGTCACCCGGATGCTCGAGGCCGCCGAGCGGCACGGCGTGCGGTTGATGACGGCGTACATGTCGCGCTTCAGCGATCTTTTCCAGCAGGCGTGCTACACCGTTCAGAGCGATGCAATAGGGGAAATCACCTTCGTCTACGCCAATTTTTCGTATACCGCGCTCGGCCCGTACCCGCCAGGCGCACCGGGCGGATGGCGGTGGACGGATCCAATGGGCGGCGGCCCGCTTCTGGACATCGGCGTGTACCTGGCCTTCGGGCTGCGCGAACTGTTGGGTCAAAACATTAACACCGTCAACGCCCAGGCGGTTCGCACCGTCGCCCCGAGCAGCGCCACGGTCCCGGACACCAACATGGCCTGGATCGTCACTGAGAGGGGCATCCCGGGCGTGTTCGCCGCAACTTTCTCACACCGGGAATGCAGGATCATCGTCTACGGCACGGAGGGTCGGATTGACCTGACCGACTGCTTCGCGCAGACTCCGACTGGACGGCTCGAGATCACGGTCGGGCGTGAAACCACCGCGACGGAAGCATCCTCGGATCTTCCACATTTCGATAACTACCGCCGCGAAATCGAGCATTTCTCGAGTGCGATCCTGACCGATTCGCCGTACCAGCCCGATCCGACCGAGGCGCTGGCCGATGCCAGGCTGCTGGATGCGCTGAAAGGAAGCCCCTCTTGAACATCGCCCTGAACGCCCAGCAATTGGCGGCCACGCACACGCTGTCACAGATCATTGATCTGGCTGAGCAATACGGTGTGAACGCGCTCGAACTCTGGCCATCGAATTTTACAGGGAATTCCCAGACCCCCGAAGAGCACGAACGGTACGAAACCAAAAATGTCGAAGCGGTTCGCCTGCTGATGCGGGATCGCGGCTTTCGGGTCGCGTGCGTCACGCTGGGGTTTCACGCCGCGCCGTTGTGCATCGCGCGCGGCGGAACCGTGGCCTTGACCGAAGCCCTCCAGGGCGCCATTGATGCAGCCATCACGCTCGAGAGCCGCCTCGTAAATTGCTACACCGCGCACATCACCGCTACGTTGTTTCTCGAGGCCGTTCGTCCCGCCGCTGAATATGCCGCAGCCCACGGCGTGGTGATCACCCTCGAGAACGAGGCGCACGACGACAGTGCGCTCCCTGAAAGCGTGGCCCGGATGGTACAGGCCGTGGGATCTGCCGGGTTCCGCACGCAGTTCGATCCGTGCAACTACTATCACGCGTACGTCGAGCCCTTCCCGCACGCCTACGAGGTGATTCGAGAGCACGTCGGATATGTTCACCTGAAAGGAGGTTGCCGATACGAGGAGCGGCCCGGAGTTCACGAGGGCAGCCTGATGCGTCACTCGGATCGCGATCATATCGGTTACCTTCCGCTTTCTGAATCCGCCTTTCCCGTCGAGGCGATTGTCCGGCGATTGCGAGCGGACAGCTACCGGGGCTGGGTCACGCTCGAGCCACACGTGCCAGCGGCAGTTGTGCCGAAGTTTTACGATCTGGATCTGCCGTATTTGCGTGGCCTCGTTGAACCGGCCTCGAAGCCAAAGTAAGCAAAAGGAATCCCATGTTTGAAACCTGGATGCTGCACGATTTTGCCCCTGGAGAGGGCGAACGTGTCGGAGCGCACGAACCAAATCCTGCGACGAAGGATGGTTGGTTGCCTATTCCTGTTCCTGGTGATGTTCATCGCACTTTGGTCGAAGCTGGGCGACTCGCGGAGCCGTTCTACGGCCAGAACGAAACTGACGCTGTCTGGATAGAGGAGCACGAGTGGTGGTACCGCACGAGCTTCGCGGCTCCGGTTGCGCCATCTGCACTCGAGCGGTTGCGCCTGGTGTTCCACGGCCTCGATACCTTCGCCACAGTTTACCTGAACGGTCAGGTTCTGGGAACGACCTGCAATATGTTCCGCGAACACGTCTTCGACGTGACCGACAGCTTGCGGCCCGGCGAGAATCTGCTGTGCGTTCGTTTCGACCCGCCTCTGACGCGACTCGAGGGGCGCGACATCAGCCATTGGTCGCAGCCGAGCGCCCCGCGCGTGGCGATGCGAAAAGCCCAGTTCGGTTACGGTTGGGATTGGGGGCCGCGCCTGCCGACGGTCGGGCTCTGGCGGGCTGTGGAACTGCGTCGTGAAGAGGTTGCGCGGCTCGAGCCGGCGGGTTTTCGGACGCTGGAACTGGCGGCGGATCGCACCAAGGCGCTGGTAGCCGTGCGGGTGCAGGCGGAGCGCTTCGCGGGTGCTGGTATGTTGCACGCCCGCGTTCGTTTGATTTCCCCAGATGGTTTGCCTGCATCTATCGAGCGCACGGTCGAACTTGGGGAAGCCGCAGCTGATGTGACCGTCTACCTCGACCTTGACCAGCCCGAGCTGTGGTGGACGCACGACCTCGGACAGCCCGCCCTGTACACGCTCGAGGTCGCATTAATTCACGACGACCCGGAATTGGGTCGACGCGAAGTGGATCGGTGTACGCGTCGCGTCGGGGTGCGCACGCTGGCGCTTGATCAGTCGCACGACCCGGACGAACCCGGAACGCGCTTTTTTCGGTTCGTGCTGAACGGCTACTCTGTCTTTGCGCGCGGCGCAAACTGGATTCCCTGCGACAGCTTCGTCGGCGCGATTCCTGTCGGGCGTTACCGTGACCTGTTGACGATGGCTCGCGATGGCAATGCCAACGCGTTGCGCGTCTGGGGTGGCGGCATCTACGAACACGATGCCTTTTATGACCTGACCGACGAACTGGGATTGCTTGTCTGGCAGGACTTCATGTTCGCCTGTGCGCCCTATCCGGAAGACGATGCCTTCGCCGAGGAAATCGCGCTCGAGGCGCAGTATCAGGTGCGACGACTGCGCGCCCACCCGTCGCTGGCGCTCTGGTGCGGCAACAACGAAAACCAGTGGCTTCACGACCACCGCTACTGGGATGAACCCGGTAAGCGCGTGCCCGGAGCGCGCTATTACGACCAGACGCTACCGGAAACCGTAGCCCGCGAGGACGGCCAGACGCCCTACTGGCCGGGCAGCCCCTTCGGTGGAAACGACCACAACAGCATGCTCGAGGGTGACCGGCACAATTGGGATGTCTGGCACGGCAACAGACCGTTCGACCGACACTTTGGCGAGCGCCCAACCCACGATGGAACTCCGGATGGGGTGGACATCCACCATTACGCGCAGGACATGGCACGTTTCAACAGCGAGTTCGGATTGCACGCCGCGCCGGAATGCGTAACGCTCGAGACAGTGATCCCTGATTCTGAGCTGTACCACCACAGCCCCGCGATGGATCACCACAACAAGGATAACCCGAAAAACAAGGGCGATAACCTGATGTTCAACCTGACCGGGTTGCCCCGGAACCTGAATGAGTACATCGCCTACAGTCAGATCGCCCAGGCGGAGGGCTTGAAGTTTGCCGTCGAGCACTTCCGCAGACGTAAGCCGCACTGCTCGGGAGCGCTGGTATGGCAACTCAATGACTGTTGGCCGGTGCAATCGTGGTCGTACATTGATTACTACGGCGTCCCAAAAGCCGCGTACTTCACGCTCAAACGCGCATTCGCGTCGATCCTACTGTCTTTCAAGGCGCTCAAGGATGACGGACTCGAGTTGTGGGTCTGCAACGATACGCGAAGCACTTACCAAGATAACCTCACAGTTCGATACGCATCGCTGGAGGGAAACAGCTTGTTCGAGGAAAGCTTCGAGGTGACCGTCGCCGCTGGCCTGAGCTGTCCCGTGCGCAAATGGTTGGCCGCCGACCTCAAAGCTGGTACATCGCACTACTTGGCAGTGCGGTCACATCAACCGGAAGTCGCCATGAACAGGCACTTCTTTGCACCGTTGCACGACTTACCGCTCTTCGGCGCTCCGCGTCTCGAGATTGAACAAATTTCCCTACACCGTCTGCAACTGCGCATTAGTGCAGACGCGTACGTCGCTGGGATTAGCGTCAACTCGCCGAGTCTGAGCGCACGCGCGAGCGAGGGGCATTTCGATCTTCAAGCCGGTGAAACAACACTGGTGGTTATCGAAGATATGACAAGGTTGCTCGAACCGAAATCCATCAGTCTTCGCTTCTTTAAGCCACTCAGCTGAAGATTTGGAGATCGAAGGGCTCTGCGCGCTGTGCTGAAGCACCTGTCGAAAACAGCATCCTGAACGGCGCCAGAATCACTGGTGCCGTTCAGGATGTAAAAATAGTGCCTTTTTCGAGCGCGCTTTGGTTTTGAGGTCGTCGAACTCTAGGTGGAACGGCGTCGAAGAACTCGCGATGGCGTGGCCCTAGTAAGAGTGTCCTGACCTGTGGGGCACTACCCGTTTTTCGACGGAGGAACTCGAGTATGAACTTGAAGAAATGGTGTGTGCCAGAGGACTCTCGGATTTTGAGGTATTATCCTGTATCGCTTGGGGCGCACTCCAAAACCACAGGTCGTAGGTTCGAGCCCTGCACGACCCGCCAGAAAAACATCTGGGACGCAAAAACCGAATACGCGCAACCAGAACGTTGCGAGCGCCTTCTCGGGACATCTCCCGAACGGGGGGCGCTTCAATGTTGAACCAGGCAGTCACCCAGACCGCCCCTCAAACCACGTGCACTCTCGAGATGATGTAAGCACGCTCAGAAGAGAGAACTACCCAGCACGCCTTGTTCTCGAGCGTCGACAAAAGCGGTGGTGCTCGAGCAGACAGAGGTCATTTACAATCGGTAAGGGTCACAGTTCCACCGCCTCTGATACCCTACTCAGGAAATGACCACGTTCCAGAGCGGCTCCTCAGAACGCAAAGAAGAGATTTACCGCGTCGCCGCACGCCTGTTCTCAGAAGTGGGCTATCGATCCACCTCGATGCGTGACATCGCCGCCGCGCTCAACATCAAGGCGAGCAGCCTTTACTCGCACATAAACAATAAAGAAGATTTGCTGTGGGGCATCATCAGCTGCATTGCCGACGAGTTCGACGTTGCCTTGCGGCCCGCCGAAGACCACCTTCAGCCGCCCACCGAGCGGCTGCGTTCCGCCCTCATCGCTTACACCGAAGTGGTGACACGCAATATCGAATACGCCACCGTGCTCTTCAGCGATTGGCGGCAACTCTCTGCGTCGCGTCAGGCGCTGGTCAAAGAGCGGCGTGACGCTGTGGAGCGGGTGTTCCGGGGGGTCATCCGCGATGGGGTGGTGGCCGGTGTATTTGCCCCGGAGACCGACATCATGCTCACAGCGGTGCTGGCACTGTCTGGGGCCAACTGGCTGCCCAACTGGTTTAACCCTCAGGGCAGTTTGAGCCACAACGACGTGGCTCAAACCTTTGCCGCACTGTTGCTCAGGGGCATTGAGATGCCTCAGATGCCCCATCCAGTTATCCCCTCAACCCACTCGCATTGATGACCAGCTGAGTGGTACTTCGTGCTGGTGCTGCGCGATGCAGGCAGACCGTTGCAGTCTGCTGGCGCTGGGCTGCGTGAGGATCGATTCGTTTGAACGGGCTCTGCAATAGCGCCCTGAGGTCGCAAGAACTTCACGACATCAGCTTGACGGTCTCGAATATCGGCGCGGTGGGTTCGATGGTCAGTTTCCCGATGACACGCTTGCCGATGGAATCCCTTTCGTAGCCCAGCATCACCGAGCGGCTCGTGGCGGCGGCGCAGGGCGAGAAAGATGTGGTTGCACGTCCGGATTTACCTGACAGCGGTCTTCAATCATCGCCAGGTGGAATTGCTCGAGCGTTCGCATTGAGGTGCTGAACGCGTAGGACATCGGTGGCGCACTTGACACCGTTCAGAAGCGAGCCATCCCGGCTGATTTACCTAATGCTTGTTCGCCTGTGAGTCATTGTATCTGCCAAAACCATGTCTTGAAGTCTCTTGACAGCCCATGTCGGCCATCCTATTCTTGCCTAACAACTGTTAGTCTGGCCAATCTGCCGCCTCAATACCTATCTCTTCTGGAGGGTTCCTACGTGATCACGCCCATGGGCAGTACCAAAATGAACGAGGCCATTCTCGAGTCCCCTGAGCAGCACGCCACCTTCGAGGCCCGCATCGCGGCTGGCCAGAAGATCGAGCCCGGCGACTGGATGCCCGCCGAATACCGCCGCCAGCTCATCCGCATGATCTCGCAGCACGCCCACTCCGAAGTGGTCGGCATGTTGCCGGAAGGCGAGTGGATCATCCGCGCCCCCAGCCTTAGACGCAAGACCATTCTGATGGCCAAGGTGCAGGACGAGGCGGGCCACGGCCAGTACCTCTATCACGCCGCCGAGACCCTAGGCATCACCCGAGAGGCGATGGTGGACGCACTGCTCAGCGGTCGGGCAAAGTACTCGAGCATCTTCAACTACCCCACCAAGACGTGGGCCGATGTGGGCATGATTGGCTGGCTGGTAGACGGTGCAGCGATCAAAAATCAAACCATGCTGGCGGGCTGCTCGTATGGCCCCTACAGCCGTGCGATGGTTCGCATCTGCTCCGAGGAAACGTTCCACTACAAGCAGGGCAAGGAGATGATCGTGGCGTATGCCCAGGGCACGCCCGCGCAGCGCCTGATGGCTCAGGATGCGCTGCGCCGCTGGTGGTGGCCATCGCTGATGATGCTGGGACCGCACGATTCCGAGAGTCCCAACAGCGGAACCCTATCGAGGTGGGGGATCAAACTCAAGAGCAACGACGAGGTACGTCAGGAGTTCATTAACGAACAGGTGCCGGAGCTGCTGGCGCTGGGATTGAGCATCCCCGACCCAGACCTGCACCAAGATCAGAATGGCGATTGGAGACACGGCCCCATCGACTGGGCTGAATTCTGGGCGGTAGTCCGGGGCGAACAGGGGCTGAATCAAGAGCGACTCGCCACCCGACGCCAGGCCCATGAGGACGGAGCCTGGGTGCGCGAGGCGATGGAACGTCATGCAAAGGCAGTCGGACAACGCAGACCGACCGAGATCTTGCCTGACGAAATTCCTGTGGTTCACAATGCCACGCCGGATACCCAGTGGCCCCGCTGGGAGATCTTCAAGCAGGAAGGACCAGGACGAGTGCATCAGGCGGTGGGCAGTGTCCACGCCACCGACTCGAAGCACGCGCTTTACACGGCCCGCAGCGTTTTTACGCGTCGACCTTCCGCCGTGGGCTTGTGGGCTGTGCCAGCAGATGCCATTTACGCCATCACTCGAGAAGAGGTGCGGCTGGGACGACGATTGCCCGACCAATCGGATCAGCCTCAGCTTTACCGAATCTTCGGCAAGAAGACGCACAAACGGCTCATGACCTTTGTCGATGAACTGGGATTCGTTCAGACCGATAGTCCTCAGTCAGCGTTGGAACAGGCCGTTGCGATCCATGGTGATGCGCTGGTCTGGTGGATTGTTCCCGAAGGAGCCTTCGTAAGCACGCGGGAAGACGACCGAACCGTTGAGAGCTGGTTTGCGCCGTCGAAAGACAAAACCTATAAACAGCAGGGCAGTTACGGCGTGGTGGGTCAGCATGGCAAGCCCAAGCACCCGCGTCCAGCCAGAGCGAACGATCATGTTTAAAGCTGCCGAGGTCGGCCCCGAGGTGAACCAGTCTGCTGCCGGGCCGGTCATCCTCGAGCCTAGCGGATTGACACCGCCCCAGCGAGAAGCGCTGCTGGCTCGGCTCAGCAGCCTCGCCGACGACGAATTGCTGCTCTCACACCGTGATGCTGAATGGATCGGGCATGCACCAATCCTGGAAGAGGACATCGCCTTGGCCAATATCGCCCAGGATGAGCTAGGGCACGCGATCCAGTGGCTGACCCTACGCGGTTCGCTGGACGGCAGCGACCCCGATCGACTGGCCTACTTTCGGGAACCAGACCAGTTCTGTCATAACACCCTGACGGAGCTGCCCAAAGGCGACTGGGCCTTTACAATGGTTCGTCAGTACCTCTTTGACGCCTGGGAGATGTTGTGGCAAGGCATGGCTCAACGCAGCCGCTATCAGCCGCTGGCTCAGGCGGCGGCATTGGCTTTGCGCGAGGAGCGTTTTCACCTGGAACACACCACCCTCTGGATCGAGCGCCTGGCGCTGGGAACCCAGGAAAGTGCGAGACGAACCCAAGCAGCCCTGAATGACATCTGGCCTTACGCCCTGGGCCTGCTCGAGCCGCTGCCCGGTGAGGCAGCAGGTGTAGAGGCGGGACTGCTGCCGGATGTGATCGGGCTGAGCGCACACTGGCTCGAGCTGGTCGGTGGGCATCTGCGCCATTGCGGTCTGATTTTGCCGGATTCTCCCACCGTGTCGCGGGGGCGACACACCCTGCACCTCGAACCGCTCCTGACAGAATTTCAGCGTGTGGCACGGCAGTATCCGGAGGCAAGAACGTGGTAACGGCGCATCTCGGTTCTTTGCCCAGCGAGAGGGCTGTCTGGCTGGCGCTTGCCGGAGTGAACGACCCGGAGATACCGATGGTCAACATCGTCGAGATGGGGATGGTGCGCGGTGTACAGCTGGACGAGAATGGCGTCACGGTGCAATTCACGCCGACCTTTTCCGGTTGCCCGGCGCTCTATGTGATCCGTCAGGATATCCGGCGAGCGGTGGAGCATCTGGGTGTCTCGCGGGTCGAAGTCCAGACGGTCATCAGCCCGCCCTGGAGTACCGACGACATTACCGCTTCGGCTCGGCAAAAGCTTGAGCATTACGGCATCGCCCCGCCCAGTGGCAGGGCGAACGTGCTGCTCAAGCTCCACTCGGATCCGGTGACTTGTCCGCGCTGCCACAGCTTCGATACCCGCATCACCTCTTCCTTCGGCTCTGCACTCTGCAAGCGTCTGTACGTCTGTAACTGCTGCCACGAACCATTCGAGGGCATGAAGACCATCTGAATTCGGATCAAATTCCCGTTACCCTACGAGGCTCCCATGACGACCCTGATTGGCCCGCAGCAAGTCGGCTCTTTCGTCTCCGGCCACTGGCACACCGCCCAGGGCGGTCAGGAAGTATGCGACGCGGCCTATGGCCGCCCCGTCGCCCTGGTTTCCAGTGAAGGAATAGATTTTGCGGCGGCGCTGACGTATGGCCGCCAGGTTGGAGGACGAGCGCTGCGCCGCCTGAGTTTTCACGATCGCGCTCGGCGGCTGCGCGCCCTGGCAGGCTACCTGAGCGCACGTAAAGCGGAGTTCTACGCGCTTTCGCACCTGACCGGAGCCACCCACCGGGATAACCTGATTGACGTTGACGGCGGTATCGGCACCCTGTTCAGCTATGCCAGCTTAGCGCGGCGCGAGTTGCCGGACCAAAACTTTATGGTCGAAGAGGACGTCAATGTGCTCGGCAAGGGCGGTACTTTTGTGGGCCGTCACCTGCTGGTATCGCGTGAGGGCGTGGCGGTGCATATCAATGCCTTTAACTTCCCGGTCTGGGGCATGCTCGAGAAGATCGCACCTACGCTGATCGCGGGTGTGCCAGCCATCGTCAAGCCGGCTTCGCAAACCGCGCATGTCACCGAGGCGGTGGTCAGGGCCATGCATCAGTCTGGGCTGCTGCCAGAAGGTGCGTTGCAACTGATCTGCGGTGGAACCGGCGACCTGCTCGACCAGTTAGAGGAGCAGGACGTGGTGACTTTCACCGGCTCGGCTAGAACCGCCAGCAAGCTCAAGGTCAACCCGAACCTGGTGCGGCGCAGCGTGCCCTTCAATACCGAGGCCGACTCGCTCAATTGCATTGTGCTGGGTCAGAGCGTCACCTCCGACTCGCCGGAGTTCGGGCTGTTCGTGCGTGAAGTAGTAAATGAGATGACCAGCAAGGCTGGGCAAAAATGCACCGCCATCCGCCGGGTGATTGTGCCGCAGGTATGTGTCGAGGAAGTCGCGGCAGCCATTCGGGCGCGTCTGAGCGGGATTACCCTGGGCGACCCCAGCCGCCAGGATGTGCGGATGGGTCCACTGGTGGGGGTTTCGCAGCGGGACGACGTGCGGGCGGTGCTCGAGCAGCTCAAGCGTGAAAATGAAGTTCTGATCGGTGATGAACCTTCGAACCTGTTGGGTGGCGACTGGGAAATGGGTGCGTTCATGTCTCCGACCCTGCTGTTGAGCCGGGATCCGCTGCGTGCCCAGGCCGCCCATGATCTCGAGGCTTTCGGTCCCGTAGCGACCTTGATGCCTTACGAGCGCCTGGAAGACGCCGCCGAACTGGCGCGAATGGGTCGGGGCAGCTTGGCAGGCAGCATTGTGACCCATAATCGTGACGAGGCGCGGGCGTTGTTTTTCGGAATGGCTTCGGCGCACGGGCGCATCCTCGTTCTCAACCGCGACGACGCGAGCGAAAGCACCGGTCACGGCAGTCCCCTGCCACAGCTCAAGCACGGTGGACCGGGACGTGCGGGGGGCGGTGAGGAATTGGGTGGACTGCGCGCGGTCAAGCACTACCTGATCCGCACCGCACTGCAAGCCGACCCGACCACCATCATGGCCATCACCGGCGAGTACGTGCGTGGCGCCCTGGTGCGCGAGGATGCGGTACATCCTTTCCGCAAGCGCTTCGAGCAACTCCAGGTCGGTGATAGCCTGCTGACCCCGCGCCGTACCGTGACCGAGGCCGATGTGAGTGCCTTCGCAGGACTCTCGGGTGACCGCTTCTATGCCCACACCGATGATATCGCGGCCAGGGAAAGCCTGTTCGGGCAGCGGGTAGCGCACGGCTACTTCATTCTGAGCGCGGCGGCGGGACTGTTCGTGGATCCCGGTGTTGGCCCTGTGCTGGCCAACTACGGTTTGGAGGGGTTGCGCTTCACTGAACCCGTGGGCTTTGGTGACAGCATTCGCGCCCGCTTGACCGTGCAAAGCAAAACTGCCAAGGACACTCGCGAGGGTGAAACACCCGCCGGCGTCGTGCGCTGGCACGTGGACGTGACCAACCAGAACGAGGTTCTGGTAGCCACCTACTCGATTCTGACCTTGATCGCCAGACGGGAGCAACTCGAGTGAGCTGCATCATCTCTATTGAGCGGGTGGCCATCATCGGAGCCGGAACGATGGGGGCTGGGATCGCCCAAGTCTTCGCCGGAGCCGGACTGGATGTCCAGTTGTTCGAGCGCGATGCCGGGGTTCTGGAACGCGGTCTGGCGGGTGTTCATTCCAACCTGAAACGGCAACTCGAGCGAGGCAGGCTGAGCGAAGAGGCATTGCAACGAACGCTCGAGCATCTGCGTTCGCTGTCCAACTTGGACGATTTGGAAACCGTGGACTTGGTGCTGGAGGCCGTATCCGAGAGCCTGAGCCTCAAGCAGTTACTGCTTTTTGAGGTGCAGTCCCGCTTTCCGGAAGCGGTGCTGGCCAGCAACACCAGCACCCTCAGCATCAGCGCCATCGGGCAAGCACTGGATCACCCAGAGCGACTGGTCGGGATGCATTTTTTTAACCCCGCCCCGGTGCTGCCGCTGGTCGAGGTCATTCCTGGCAGCCAGACCGATCTGCGGGTGACCCATGCGGTGCTGACGCTGGTCGGGCGGTTGGGCAAAACCCCGGTGCTGGTGCAGGACACCCCCGGATTCATCGTCAACCGGGTGGCCCGACCCTACTATGGTGAAGCGCTACGTTTGCTTCAGGACAATGGCGGCTCGGAAGAGGTGGCCCGAAGCATCGATGCCGCCCTGGTGGCTGCTGGCTTCAAGATGGGACCTTTCGAACTGATGGATTTGATCGGACTGGACATCAACTTGGCCGCCAGCAAGAGCGTCTATGAGGCGTCGTTTCATGACCCCCGCTTTCGCCCCAGCTCCCTTCAGCAGCGGCTGGTGGACGCTGGGCGGTTGGGTCGCAAGACTGGACGCGGGTTTTACCGCTACGGTGAATTGTCGTGAGGGCGCTGCTGATCGGCGAGGGCGCGGTGCGCCGGGTAATGGATGACCGATTGAAGGATCAGTGCATCGGCACATCAGACGACGCGGATACGGTCTTCGATTTGAGGTTGGATGATACCCAGTTCGATCAGACCCGACCCGAACCTTGGCCCAAATCGGCTCGGGTTTTCGCCTTGGCCTACCGAGGCAGCGGCACCCTGATGGCGGCAAAGTTGCCCTGTCCGGAGCAGGTGCTGGCTTTTTCCTTGCTGCCGGGATCTGCCAGCGTTGAGGTGGGTCTGCCGATGCAGGCCAATGCAGGGGCTCTTGACCAGGCTCGGGCAATTTTTGCCAAACTGGGCCTCGAGGTTCTGCTCGTCCCTGACGGTCCCGGTCTGGTCGCGGCGCGGGTTATCGCCTGCCTGGCCAACGAGGCGTTCAGCGCGCTTGCCGAAGGTGTGGCCGATGCCCAGACCATCGACACCGCCATGCGCCTGGGCACCAATTACCCCCGAGGGCCGCTGGTCTGGGCCGAGATGCTGGGTCTTGACGCCGTGCTTCGGCTCCTCGAAGCCCTGCATTTTGAGACCGGTGATGACCGTTACCGACCCCATCCATACCTTCGGGCCCATGTGGCCGCTCGGCGATCCATCCTGTCTCGAGCCGCCGTTCAAGGAGTCCCCCATGAACTCGCGTGATCCCGTGATCGTCGCCACCGCCCGAACCCCGATTGGTCGCCTGGGTGGGGTTCTCGCCAGCGTGCGCCCTGATGACCTGGCAGCACTGGTGATGCGCGCCGTGCTCGAGCGCGCCGGACTGCCCGCCGAAGATGTCACCGATGTGTATTTCGGCTGCGCCAACGGCGCAGGTGAGGACAACCGCAACGTGGCCCGCATGAGCGCCCTGCTGGCTGGACTACCGGTCACGGTGCCGGGCGTCACGGTCAACCGGTTGTGCGGCAGCGGACTCGAGGCGGTTCATCAGGCGGCCAAGGCCATCATTGCAGGCGAGGGCGAGGTCTTTTTGGCTGGCGGCGTGGAGAGCATGAGTCGCGCTCCCTACGCTATGGCCAAGCCCGAGCGGGGCTACGCCACGGGCAACCCGGCCATCTTCGACACCTCGCTGGGCTGGCGCTTCATCAACCCCAAATTGCAGGCGCTGTACGGCACCGAAGCGATGGGAGAGACCGCCGAGAACCTGGCAGCGGAGTACAGCATCAGCCGCGCAGCGCAAGACGAATACGCGCTCGAGTCGCACCGCAAGGCGCTGGTCGCTCAGGACAGCGGACTCTTAGATGCCGAGATCGTTTCTGTCGAGGTGACGCGAGGTAAGTCCAGCGAGCGCGTCACCCGCGACGAGGCACCGCGCCGCGAGACCACCCTGGAGGCGCTGGGCCAGCTTCGTCCGGTTTTTCGTGAGGGCGGCAGCGTGACGGCGGGCAACGCCAGCTCGCTCAACGATGGAGCCAGTGCGTTGCTCCTGACCAGCCGCGAATATGCTGCAACACACGGACTGGATGTACTGGCGACAGTCCGCAGCTTCGCTACGGCGGGCGTCCCGCCGCGCATCATGGGTATCGGGCCGGTGCCCGCCTCGTTCAAGGCCATGGCGCGGCTGGGAGCCGAAATGACCGACCTGAAGGGCCTCGAGCTGAATGAGGCCTTCGCCGCTCAAGTGCTGGCGGTACTGCACGATTTGGGCATCTCGCCGGACGACGCTCGACTGAACCCCGGTGGCGGCAGCATCGCCCTCGGGCATCCGCTGGGCTGTTCAGGTGGGCGAATTCTCGGGGCACTGGTGCGCGACCTGCGCCGCAACGGTGGCGGGCTGGGTCTGGCGACCATGTGCATCGGGGTTGGTCAGGGCATCGCCACGGTCATAGAGGCATGAGTGGGTCGCGTAGCTGTTCTCAATCCCCTTTCCTGTGAGGAGATCATCAGATGTTCAATCCAGAGCTCGAGAGTCTGCCACTGCCTGCCCTGCGCTCCCTGCAACTCCAGCGCCTTCAGGAAACCGTGGTTCGCCTGGACGAACGTGTCGCTGCCTACCAGCACAAGTTTGCGGCGGCGGGTCTACGTCCGTCCGACCTGCGAAGCCTGGATGATCTCGCTCGCTTTCCGTTTACCCTCAAAAGCGACTTGCGCGAACAATACCCATTTGGGTTGTGTTCGGTGCCCCGTTCCGAATTGCGGCGCATTCACGCCTCGAGCGGAACCAGCGGCAAGGCCACCGTGGTCGGCTACGATGAGCACGATCTCGAGGTCTTTTCCGAGGTGGTCGCGCGCAGCCTGTACGCAGCCGGAGCGCGGCCTGGCATGCTGTTTCACAACGCCTACGGCTACGGGCTGTTCACGGGTGGTCTGGGAACCCATGCGGGCGGTGAACGACTGGGTCTGGGCGTGGTGCCGGTCTCGGGCGGGGGCACGGAGCGGCAGGTGCAACTGATTGAGGATTTCGAGCCTGAGCTCATCGCCTGCACCCCCAGCTACGCGCTGGTGTTGGCCGACGCACTGATCCGCCGGGGGCACACGCCCGAGACCATCAGTCTTCGCTATGCGGTGTTGGGAGCCGAACCTTGGTCGGAGACGATGCGTCAGGACGTGCAGCAGCGCTTGGGTCTGCGAGCCACCAACATTTATGGTCTGTCCGAAATCATCGGTCCCGGTGTCAGCAACGAGGACGTGACTGAGCAAACGGGCAGCTACTTGTGGGAAGACCATTTCTACCCAGAAATCGTGAACCCCGAGACCAAGCAAGTGCTCTCGGATGGTGAGTGGGGGGTGTTGGTGTTGACCAGCATGAGCCGCACTGCCATGCCGCTGTTGCGCTACTGGACCGGTGATATCACCCGCCTGCTGCCGCACCAGAACACCACCGGACGGACGATGCGCCGCATGGACAGTATTCGGGGACGCAGTGACGACATGATCATTCTGCGCGGCGTCAACGTCTATCCTTCCCAGATTGAGGCGGTGCTGGCGCACCTGGAAGACCTCAGCTCACACTATCAATTGGTGCTTTCACGCACGGGTGTGCTCGACGAGTTGCGGCTTCGTGTGGAGAGCCAGCGGCGCGATCAGGCGCTCAGTCTCGAGATCGTGCGACTGGTCAAAACCCAGGTGGGCATCTCTATTGCCTGCGAGCTGTGTGAAGCGGGTAGTCTGCCGCGCAGCGAGGGTGGCAAGCTTCGGCGCGTGCTGGACTTGCGGGCGGACCGTTGAGCGCCACAGAACTCCGGTGAACGTCACGACGAGCTTCTCGAATCACTGAATTCCGCTGCGCGTGTCGCGTGCTGCGCCCCTGCGAAGCAGCCCAGTAATCAACCTTCAATCTCGGGAAGCGGGTACTTTTTCCTCTGGGCATCACTTCGCCGGGAGTCGAATAAAGGCCGGGTCGCACTCGTACCGAGAAATCAATTCTGCGCAAAGTTCCGCCCGAATTTTTTCAACAACCTAAGAACACCGTCCAGCACGCGAGTTTGGATATGCGTGCTGGACGGTGTTCTTGTGATACGGGATGCTCGAGCCCGCGATTTCGGGGTTACGGAGGCGCTCTTGAAAGCGAAGCTCCGAGAGACGCTCTGCTCCTCGAAGGCTGGCATAACGGGGACTGGAGCGACCCGTCACGGCTCGAGCCAGACCTGTTCGATGCTGGCACTCGGGTGAATCGCCACCAGGCGCAACGGTTCGTGCCCGGTGTTGGTGAACCGATGGGGCGTGTTCGGTGGAACCACCACGATCTGCCCGCCGACTGCGGTTCGCTCCTCGTCGGCCACCGTGAAGCGCGCCCGCCCAGCGTGGATCACGAACACCTCGGGGTACGGGTGGACGTGCAGCCCTGGACCCTCGCCGGGTAGCGTGTCCACCCAGAAAAACGAAACGCCGGTCTCGAACGCGTATCCCTCGAAGCGGCTGGCCGTGCCAGACCTCGGCAGTTCGGTGCGGTCGACGATCCACATGGTTTCTCCCTGCGCCTCGCGAGGCACGGTCTTGAGTCGATGGGCCACCGAACCGAATCGCCTCAGGCGTCCTTCTCGTGGGTCACGTCGTAGGCGAGGCGCGCCGCGTGCCCGTGGCCGAACCCGTGCTCGGATTTGAGCCACGCAATCATCTCTGCGGGTTTCGTTTTCTTGCTCGCACGGATGCGCTGATACCAGGCTTCGATGCTGACGCCCGTTTTCGTTTCGATGTTGCGGTAGTAGCTCTGCAAAATCTCATCCGGTGTCTTCGCCACGGTCGCTCCTTTCTTTGCCGCGTCAACGGACGCGCCTGATCGCTGGTTCAGCTCGAGACGGGTTGATAGGTCAATCCGACGACGCCGGACTCGAAGCTCGTGCTGTCCGTCAACCTCAAACGCGCCGGGCTCGCATCCGCGAAGAGGCGCTTCCCGCGACCGACGATGACTGGGTGAACCATCAGCCGGTACTCGTCGATCAACTCGGTGCGCTCCAGGGCTTCGATCAGCGCGGCGCTGCCCGTGACCGAGATCGTGCCGGTGATCGTCCGCTTGAGTGCTGCGACCGCCTCGAGCACCCGGCCTCGAATCAACTTCGAGTTGTTCCAGCTGACCGTCTCGAGCGTCTTGGACACGACGAACTTGGGCATGGCGTTGAGTTTGTCGGCGATGCCGTGCTCGTCGTTGCGCTGCGAGGGCCAGTGCCCGGCGAATTCTTCAAACGTCGCCCGCCCGAGCAGCAGCGCGTTCGCCTCGAGGGTCTGTGCGGTGATGGATGCCGCCATGTCCGGGCTGACGAACGGGAAGTGCCAGTTCTGCGGGGCTTCCATCACGCCGTCGAGCGACAGGAATTCTGAAACCACGATTCTTCCCACGGTGACCTCCCGGTGCATCAGGCGGCGAAGAACGTTTTCAGCGCCGGGGCCAGGGCTTCGGCGGCCACGTTGTGCTGCTGGCCCTCGAGCGTGATTTGCTCGGCGTCCGGCACGAGTCTGGCGATGGCCTCCGCCGTTTGTTGCATGAAGGGGAAGCTCGCGCCACCGTTCAGCACGATGGTGGGAACCCTGACCTGAGCGATGCGATCGGTCGGCAGCGAGTAATCGCCCATGATCGTGGCGTCGTACTCGAGCGTGTGCGCCAGCGCTTCCTGCGCCGCCCACCAGGGCTGGCTTTTGGCGAAGGCCACGAACTCCGGCGGCATGCCGACCACCCTGGCCATGAAGAACTCCGCCGCGTCAGCCCGGCGGCCCGCCGCGACCAGATCGTGGAAGGTCTTGGCGGTGTCTGCGGGCGGGCGAGCGTTCGGATCGATGACGAAGGGCGGTTCCCACAAGGCCAGCTTGGTGATCTTGTTGGGCAGCTGGCGTGCCGCCTCGAGCGCCAGGGCCGCGCCGGACGACGAACCGTAAAGGTACGCCGATCCACCGGCAGCGTCTGCGACGGCCTCGATGTCCTCGACTTCGCGCCGGGCGGCGTAGGGCAGCGTGTCGCCGCTCGGGCCTCGACCGCGACGGTCGTAGTTGAAGACGGTGAAATCCTGCGCCAGCAGCGCCGCGAGCGGTGCGTTCGATGAGCGATCCACCGAGCCGCCGCTCACCAGGATCACCGGTGCGCCCTGGCCCGACTGCTCGAAGGCGATGCTGGTGCCATCTTTGGAGGTGACTGTGTTCATGGGGTTCTCCTTTGCGAAGATCGTTCGCGAATTCGGAAGTTTCGGATGGTGATTCTGCGGGTGAGTTCCGTCCGGGTGGCGATGGTCATTAACGTTGCGGCACGCTGCGTCTCCTCTCGAGAAACTTCAAGGCATGAGGGCAAGATCCCAGAGCCGTTGGCGGTCATCCTGGGTGAGCGTTCGGTGGCTACAGGGGTCTTTACTCGGTTTGCTCGAGGCTGGCGATCAGACGATCCAGGCTCTGGTTCCAACCCGCCTCCATCTCGGCCAGCGACCCGGCCACGGCGGGCGTGGACTTGGTGATGATGGCGCGCAGCGTGACCCTGGTTTTGTGGCCTTCAGATATGAAGTTGACGGTGTTGTGAACCTCGAGCTGAGGTTGGCCGGTCTCGTCCGGGAAGTTGGTCAGGGTGAACACGAGCCGTTGTGGTGCGCTGATCTCGTTGAAAACACCGTCGGAGGGGATCACCACGCCTTCGGGCGAACGCATGTGGATGCGGATTGCACCGCCGGGTTGTAGGTCAAGCTCGCAGACGGGATTGGTGTACCCCTTGGGTCCCCACCACTGCGCCAGGTGCTTGGGGTCCGTCCAGGCCTTGAACACGAGGGCTCGGGGTGCGTCGAAGACGCGGGTGATGAAAACTTCTCGGGGCGATCCGGCGGCTTCAGGTGGCGTCACTGGAATCCTCCTGCTCTCCGGTTTGAAGCTCCTTGAGGTAATCCTCTAAGCGATCGAAGCTCTCGTCCCAGAAGCGCTCGAAGCTTCGTATCCACTCGAAGATCGGCTTGAGCCGGTTGGCGTCGAGCTGGTAGAGCCGTTGCTGGCCTTCGTTGCGCACGTTGACGAGGCCGACTTGCTTCAGCACGCCGAGGTGCTTGGAAGTCTGTGGTTGGCGCAGTTGCAGGGCTTCGGCGACCTGATTCACTGACATCTCGCCACTGGTGAGCAGGTCGAGGATGCGTCGCCGTTGAGCTTCTGCGATGGCGTTGAAGACATCTGAGGTGGTCGGTGATCGGGGCATGGGAGAATTATATTCCCATATAAGAATATATGTCAATAGGGCTGGTAGCGAGGTCGCGGACAAACCGGATGGCACGCCCCTGATCGCCTGCGGCACCCTGAAGCGTTCGTGCAAACCTGATTGAACTGGGAACACCGTCCAGCACGCGAATTTGCCAATGCGTGCTGGACGGTGTACTTGCGCTCCGGGATGGCCGGACACCGGTGGCTCGAGACGGGTGCAGCCCAACGCAAGGCTGCAAGGATCGTTACAACCCGAAGGGGAATACGAGATTCACCCCTACAGTAAGGTGCTCGTAGGGACAACCCGCCTGGCCCTCGGGATGGGTTTGAGCAAGGGAGCCGCGAGCTGCTTATGCTAGAGCAATGATTCAGAGCTTGATTCAACTCTTCCAGCGCGATCTCTCGAAACTCGTCGCGGAGCTCGAGGCGTACCCAAATGAAGCCGGGCTGTGGGTCGTGAAGGGCGAGATCAAAAACCCGGCGGGCAACCTGGCGTTGCACGTCAATGGCAACCTCAACCAGCACGTCGGCGTGCTCTTGGGCGGCACGGATTACGTGCGCGACCGGGAAGCGGAATTCGGTTCGAAAGGCGTGCCGAAAGCCGAAGTGATCGCGGCGGTACAGGCGACCTCGAGCATGATCGAAACCGTGCTGGAAGGCCTCGATCCGGCGCGGCTCGAGCGACCGTACCCGCAGGAAGTCCTGGGCCACCCGATGACCGTCGGGTATTTCCTGGTTCACCTGCACGGACACCTGAACTGGCACCTCGGACAGATCAATTACCATCGTCGGCTGATCGCGCTCGCCTGAACTGGAGGCTCCCATGACCATGACCGCGCCGGACATCGCCAACGAAGCCTTTGAGCGCACCCAGAAGGCGCTCGAGCTGTACGTTTTCGACCGCCACCAGACGTACTACACTTTCGCGGACAAAAGCATCGTGCCGACCTTTTTGAGCAGCGCCGTCTCGCGCACCAGCGTCCGCGTGCTGGAGGGGTTTCACGGCGTTCACGGGAACCTGGAGGTTTTCCCAGCCTTCGGTGCGAGCATGTCGTTCATGCGTTCGCGTTTCGCGCGCGACCTCTGGGACGGCGGGCAGGACGGCACGCACGGTGGGGTTCACATCCTGCCTCGGGTCGGGTTGAGCGACGATGCGCGGCTCGAGGACGTGCGAGCGAGCGCGCCCGCGATGGTCGGCGTGGCGCTCGGGATCAACGAGTCGGATGCGTTCCTGGAGCGCGTGATTCAGGAACCCAACCTGGCCTTCTTGAGCATCGACATCGCGCACGGTGCGAACGCGGCGGTGCTGCCGTTGCTCGAGCGCCTGCGCGCGTTGCGCATTTCTCAGGGCGTGATCCTGGGCAACGTCGGCAGCGTCGAGGGTTTCGTGTACGCCTACTGGCTGATGAAACTCTCCGGCTTCGAGCATTTCGTGGTCAAGGTCGGCGTCGGCCCCGGCAGCGTCTGCACCACGCGCATCAACACGGGCGTCGGCGTGGGGCAACTCACCCTTCTGGAGCAGGTCCATGCGGCCAGAGCGGAACTGGGCTACGCGGACGCGCAACTGATCGCGGACGGTGGCGTCAACGCGGCGGGCGATTTTGTCAAGGCGCTGGTCTATTCGGACGGCGTGATGATGGGCAAGTTTTTTGCCTCCGGCAGCTTCGAGGATGAGGTGCTGATCCGCGAGGGCGGCAAACTGATCGGGGTTCACCTTTACGGCATGGCCAGCGCGATGGTCACCGAAAAACGCAACTTCATCGAGGGATCGTCGCAGACGCTCAGATCCTTTCATCAGAACGCCGCGGAAGCCGTCACGCGCTTGCGCGAGGGTTTGCAGAGCGCCATGACCTACGTCAACGCGACCGACCTGAACGCCTTCCGCAAGAATGTGCGTTTCGCCATCAATTCGCACGCCACGATCGTCGAGAGCGGCGTTCACTGAACCGCAAAAGACCGTCCTGGACGCATCGGCTGATTCGCGTCCAGGACGGTCTTCTCAGCGTCCCAGGAACGCAATTTCGCGCGTGGGACGCACGATCAGGGCGCTCAGGATGCTGCCCATGCGTTCGGGCGGATAGGGCGCGTCGTGATCGAGCCACCACTCGATCAGTTCGATGAACGAGGCGATCATGTGGTGCGCGGCGATCTCGGGCGGGATCGGGCTTTCGGGTCTGGGCGTCAGGGTTTCCAGCATCAGTTGGGCGCTGAACGCAAAAATGCGCGGCATCAAGGGGCTGACGTTGCGCGTGCGCAGCAGCACGCGCACCAGATCGCGGTTCTGAGCGACGTGCTCGAAAACCAGCGTCGCGGTGCGT
>CAXTKV010000069.1:11004-22625 GCA_964244895.1 uncultured Deinococcales bacterium | reverse complement strand
CCGATCAAATCGCCGTCCCGCGCCATCAGGCGCACGCGCTGCCCGACCAGCACGCGCGCGTCCCAACCGCCGAGCTGCGAGAAGTACGCGAAGCCGTCGTTGTCCACGTGCGTGACCATCAGTCCGATCTCGTCGATGTGACCGACCAGCAGCACGCGCAAGGCCGCGTCCGGGTTGATGGTGGCGTAAGCGTTGCCGTAGTGGTCGCTGGAAGTCTGGGCGAAGCTGTCCGCTTGCGCCAGCCAGACGCGCGCCGCGCGCGTCTCGAATCCGCTCGGGCCGGGCGCGGTCAGCAGTTCGGTCAAAAACTCGAGTTTTGATGATTCCATGCGCGAGAGTCTACGTGCTGATGGGCTTTTGGTGAGTGCGCTCAGCACACGATTCCCACGGGCGCAATCCGTGAAATAGCAAGAGAAGACCGTCCAGCACGGTGTTCTCTTGTTGCCCAAGATTCGCGCGCTGGACGGTCTTTTTGCCGGTTTACTTGACCCAGCGCGTGATCGCTTCGACCGGGTGACGGTGGTGCGAGAAGCCCTCTTCGGTGGCCTTTCCGAGGGTCACCAACGCGGCCACCTCGACGTGCTCGGGAAGCTCCAAGATGGCCTTGACCTTGTTGGGGTCGAAACCACCCATGATCGAGGTGGCGTAGCCCAGGCTCTGAGCGGCCAGCGACAGGTAACCGACCGCGATGAAGGCCTGACCCGACGCCCATTTGGCTCGCGCCTCGACGGGCATACCGCTCATGCGGGCGCGCGTACCGTTGACGTAGCGATCCAGCGCGGGCAGATCGTTTTGCATGTTCGGGTGCGCGGTGTTCTCGAGTTGCGCCAGCATGTCCTCGCCGTCAGCAAGCACGACGATCACGGCGGGCGCGTTGCCGACCTGACGCTGGTTGAAGGCCGCTTCCTGGACGCGGGCCTTGACCTGCGGGTTGGTCACGACCACGAAACGCCAGGGTTGCAGGTTGCTTGAGGATGGCGCGAGTCCGGTCAGGCGCAAGATTTCGGTGATGTCCGCTTCCGGGATCGGGTTGGGATCGTACTCGCGGATGCTGCGGCGAGACTCGATGGCGTCCTTGACGGACAGGGTTTTCGTGTGTGGTTCAGTCGTCTGTGTCATACCCACGAAAGCTACTACCACGCCCCGAAAGTCCGTGATGTCTCGGCTACGGTTCTCTGGTCGCGCAGACGACAGACGCTCGTTTTACGCTCAAGAATACCGTCCAGCGCACAGATCAGCGATGCCATCGGCGATTTGTTTCTGCTCGAGTGACAGAAGTGTGGCGCGTGCGTTATCCGTGGCACACCCAATCGGTGCGCCACGGAAGAAGATGATCGGGGGCGGTTCTCGCCAGGACAGTTCTCGCCAGAAAATAGAGGTTCTTCATGTACCAACGTATTCTGATCCCGACCGACGGCAGCCCAGCCAGCGACGACGCCATCCAGCACGGGCTGGCGCTGGCCAAACTGGCGGGAGCGCAGGTGACGTTCCTGTTCGCCATCGAAAACCCGTTCACCACCACCTGGTCAGAGGTCGGCTTCGAGGATGTCGCCAGCATTGAACGGGTTTCTACTGAACTGCGCGCCCTGGCGAACCGCGCGCTGGAGGCCGCCAAAAAGCGCGCCAGCGCAGAAGGCGTTCAGTCCGACGGGATCATCGCCGAGGACGCCCGACCCGCCGACGCGATCCTGGAAGTCGCCAAAACCCACGATCTGGTCGTGATGGGTACGCACGGTCGCGGCGGGCTGGAACGCGTGCTGATCGGCTCCGTGACCGAGCGCGTGGTGCGTGGCACGCAGACGCCAGTTCTGGTGATCCATCCCAAAGCCCAGCCGTGAGCGATTGCGCTACGCTCGAGTTCGGAGGTGCGCCGTGACCGACCAACCCGAACCCCCCCTGAACCGCGACCCGATCACCACCGATCCCGTGATGGACGAGGAGCACCTCGACGAAGCGCTCGAGGATTCCTTTCCGGCCAGCGACCCGCTGCCGGTCGGGGATCGAACCTGAATGGGAAAGACCGTCCTGGACAGCGTTTACGAATCGCGTCCGAGACGGTGTTCTCGATACGCCGGAGACCACCTCGAGAAATCCGCGTCCCCGGTGGCGGTGCTAAACTTGCGCCATGACGCAAACCCTGCACCCCAACCCGACCGCGACCAGCCGCGACCCGATCTTCGACCTGATCGAACTCGAAGAGACCCGCCAGCGCGAGGGGCTGGAACTGATCGCGTCCGAAAACTTCACCAGCGCCGCCGTGCGCCGGGCCGTCGGCAGCGTGCTGACCAACAAGTACGCCGAGGGCTACCCCGGTAAGCGCTGGTACGGCGGTTGCGAGGTCGTGGATCGGGTCGAGACGCTGGCGATCGAACGCGTCAAGGAACTCTTTCATGCCGCCTGGGCGAACGTGCAACCGCACAGCGGGTCATCCGCCAACATCGCCGTCTACAGCGCGCTCTTGAAACCCGGCGATGTGGTGCTGGGCATGGACTTGAGCCACGGCGGGCACCTGACGCACGGCAGCCCGGTCAATTTTTCGGGATTGAACTACACCGTTCACGGCTACAAGATCCGTCAGGACACGGAACGCCTGGACATGAACGACGTTCGCGCCCTGGCGCTCGAGCACAACCCCAAAATGATCATCGCGGGCGCGAGCGCCTACAGCCGGATTCTCGATTTTGCCGCCTTCCGAGAGATCGCCGATGAGGTCGGCGCGTACCTGATGGCGGACATCGCGCACATCGCCGGACTGGTCGCGGCGGGTCTGCACCCGAGCCCCGTACCGCACGCGCACGTCGTCACCAGCACCACCCACAAGACGCTGCGCGGGCCGCGTTCGGGCTTGATCCTCTCGAACGATCTCGAGGTGGCGGCGTTGGTGGATCGCGCTATTTTTCCCGGCACGCAGGGTGGGCCTCTGGAACACGTCATCGCGGGCAAGGCCGTCGCCTTTCAGGAAGCCCTACAACCCGAATTCAAGACCTACAGCGCCCAGATCATCGAGAACGCCCACGCGCTCGTGACTGAATTCCAGTCCAGGGGCTACCGCGTGGTCTCCGGTGGCACGGACAACCACCTGTTCGTGCTGGATTTGCGACCACAAGGCTTGAACGGCACGAAAGCCACCAAACTCCTGGACGCGGCCCACATCACGATCAGCAAATCCACGCTGCCCTACGACACCGAAAAGATCATGCACGGCGGCGGCATCCGTATCGGCACGCCCGCCGTGACCACGCGCGGCATGACGGAAAAAGACATGCCGAAGATCGCCGAGTTGATCGACCGCGCCCTGCACGGCGAGGATTCCGAAATCATCAAGGCCGAAGTCAAGGCGTTCGCGTCGAAGTTTCCGCTGCCGTGAAGTAAGCCTCGAGCCGCAAGCCGCAAGAAACACCGTTCAGGACGCACTTTCAACTTCGTGTGCTGGACGGTGTTCTTGTGCATTGACCGTGATCTCGAGCCCTGACCAAAAGACCTTCAGCGACTCCTCTCGAGGACGCTTTCGCTCGAGCCTCAAATCTTGCGGCTCGCCCCTCGAGGCTCACATTTGCGCCCTCCAGCCCGCCGCCTCGAACAGCGCCCTGTACTCGGATGGGATGAACAAACGGTTTTCCGGCTTGGGGATCGTGTAATACCGTTGCGGGTGAATCAGCGCGTCGCTGGCGCTGTCCAGATCGATCACCCAGCGATCCGGGGCGCGCCGACCCGCCAGGAAACGCAACTCGAAGGGCAGCAGGCGCAACGGGCCGTCCCCGGCGGGGTTGAACAATCCCAGGCCGTCTTCTCTGGCCTGATGCACCCAGGCCAGCGCGTTGCGCAATTTCGTGTTGCGATCCGCCTCGTCCCTGGCTTTGTGGGGCGGGATCACGGCGGCCTCTTTTGAACCCCTGGATCGGAACGGGTCGACGTTCGGCCAGATGAAATACGGCGTCACCAGACCCAGTTTCAGCAATCGTTCGTTGTACGACAACGGGCGCGGCGCGGACGGAGCGCTGGCGGGTTGATCGCGGTTGATGTAGCCCAGCAAGCGCCCGTACCGGTCCATCACCTCGAAGGCGAACCCGATGAAGAACTCGAAATCGGCGTTGGTCTCGCCCAACATGACCAGATCGGCCTGGATTTCGGCCTCGAAGCCGCGCTGCGCGTTAACCGCGTGCCGGTTGTGGTTCGCGCCCGCGCCAGCCCCGAGGTGCGCTTTCAGGTGCGCCACCAATCCCGGCTCGAGCGGCGCGCTGAACGCACCCCAGCGCGCGTCGAAGGGATCGGTCAAGAAGGCATCCCAGTCGGGCGTGCCGATGGACGTGAAGCTGGTTGACCCCGGCAACCGGAACGATATTTCCGGCGCATCCACGCCCAATAAGCGCACGCCCAGGTTGCCCAATGCCGCGACCGCGACCGTATCCCCGTCGTGCACCATCTGCGCGACGCTGCCCACGCCAGCACCGTGGTTTCCCAGCCTCGCGTGCCCGACCGTCAAGCCCGAACGCAGTTGCTCAATCGCTTTCATCGTCTCCTCCTTGAGTGACCCCACGATGCGCCACCGGGGTTTAAGAGGCGGTGAAAGTGCGTCAGGCCCGAGAGATGGGGCTCGAGAGACTGGCTTAAGGATGATGGCTTCGAGGAATAAACACCGTCCTGGACGCAATTTCTGATTTGCGTCCAGGACGGTGTCCTCGAGATTTATGGCGTGTTCGCTATGGCTCGAGCCACATCCAGGAAGCCCGCACCGCAGGCTTCAGGCGGGCATTTGTACTCCGGGTTGACGTTCGCCTTGAGGATGCGCTCTACATCACTGGGCGAAAGCTTCGGGTTTTTCGCCAGGATCTGCGCAGCAGCGCCAGCCACGAACGGCGCGGCGAAAGACGTACCCTCGAAATCCGTGAAGACACTCCCGTCCGTGCCGAGTCCGGCCACGCCCACGCCCGGCGCGGCGATATCCACGTACTTGCCGAGCGTCGTGAAATACCCTGGCGAAACCAGCGTCGAGTTGGCCTCGAGGTTCGCCTGTACGGTCGCGTCGCACGGCGCGCCGGGGGGCGCCGTCGTATCGGCGATCAGTTTCACGCCACCGACCGCGATCAGACCATCGTTCGTGTCCGACCCGCTCGAGAAGGCCGCCGGGTAATTCGGCAACCCGCAGCGCTTGCCGCTGAAACGCTTCGTGTTGCGCGTGTTGCCCGCCGAAGCGACCACCACCGCGCCCGCGTTGATCGCGTCCTGGATCGCGCCTTTCGCCAACGCAGATGAAAGCAAGCTACCGAACGACAGGTTCAGCACGCGCGATTGAACGCCCAAAGAGATGGCGTGGCACACGCCCTGAATCATGCTCAGGCCCGTGCCAGTTCCATCGGCTTTGGCAAACTTGACGGGCACGATGGTCGCCCCTGGCGCAGTGCCGATGCCTTGAACGGCCACCAGACTGGCGACCGCCGTGCCGTGACCCGGTAGAGAAGTGATGACCGCATCGCCCTTGAAATCGTCATCGGCGTTGCTCGAGCCGGAGTAATCGCTGCTGTTGAAGGGGTTGGAGAGGGTCATGTACGGGATGTTCGTCTGACTGAACGGAACCGTGACACCCGTATCCAGCACGGCAACCTTGAGGTTGTTGGTGGGCACTTGCGAGCCGTTCACGTAGCGCAGCCAGGCTTGACCGATCCCCTGGGATTTCACGGATTGAGCGACCTGATGTCCATCTCCACCCGTATTTCCGTTGATCGAATACTCATCGCTTAAACCCACGGCATCATCGAGTTTGCTGGCTTCTTGCCCATTGATGGTTCCGTTCGATTCGACCAGCACCAACAACTTGCCGCAGACGTTCGGGTTCGCGAGCGGTGTGCCATCGACGACGTTGACAGCGCCAGCCAGCGGATAGGACGCGGCGGATTTGAATCCCGCCGAGGAAATGCGCCCGGTGAGGGTTTTTGAATCCACGAGCTTGGCTGGGCGATTCACGAACACCAGGTACTGGTTCGGAACGTAGTCCAGATTTGGCAGATAGACTTCCGGGTTCTGAAAGATGGTCGTTAAGTCCGGACTGACGCGCGATGGGGGTTGCGGTTTGGACATCCAGCATCCTGAAAGCGTTGCGACGAGCAAAAAGCCAATGACTGTGCGCACGGTTTACCTCCGGGAATGATTGTCGTCGAATGGGGGTTAACCAGCCCTGAAAGGAAGCCTGAGCAGGTGGAACCCTTCCTCGAGCATTTGAGAATCCTTCGTATGCCGAGCGATATCCAGCAGCAAACGACCTTCTTCGTAGGGACTGTTGGCCGCTTTTATGATTTTTAAGGCGTTCGTAAATTCTCGCGTCACGGCTTGTAAAGCAGCCCGACTCACAGATGAATCGAATATATCCACAGCTTGTTGAGCAAAATCTGAGTCGAAGTCGAGTGTCGCCAACCTTGAAAGTGCGAGAGACTGTTTCGTCAATTGGTGAAAATGGCGGGCGGCCTCTAAAGAAGTCAGATAGCCTTTTCGAGCATCTTCTAAATTGTTCTCGAGCGATGAACACTCGGCTCGAAAGTAATAAGCATCAGTCCACCAGACGGATGCTTTGTCTTTTAGCAACTCGAATACAGATTCAATACTTTTTTTCGCGTCTTCAACCAATCCAAGACATAATTCCGTCTCGGCTCTGTTGCAAAAGTACATGGCCTTACTTTGATTATTTAGCGCTGAAGCTCTTTTTTGTGTTGCTTCCGTGTAATAACTTCTTGCTTCTTCATAAAAATGCTGGTTAAAAAGAGCAAAACCTAAGTTATTTATGAAATCCGGCAAGACAAACTCCTCGCCCTGCGAGCGACTCAGCTCGATCGCTTCTTCAAAGTGTTTTTGAGCTAAAGCGTATTGAGACTGTTGAATTCTCAGGCATCCCAAAGCATTGTGTGCCCTGGACAAGTTGGCAATCTGGTTGGTTTTTACATAAATATCAATTGCTTCAGTCAAATAATGTTCAGCTTTCGGATTACTATTATCGCTCATGGCCAGCCCAATGTTGAGAAGAGAGGAAGAAACTTGATTCAGATTTCCAAGTTCGCGCCTGATCTCCAGCGCCTGTTCATGATAGTTCTCGGCCAGATCAAGTTTTCGTGTCAACCACGAAACCATGCCCAGGTTGTTCAGCCCATTGGCGCGTTCAACTCGAGCTTCGAACGTATTTAATCCGTTGAGTGCATCAATTGTGCGCTGTGCTAGCTCTCTGACGGGTTCCATCTCGCCCATCGCGTGAACCAGAAGCGTACCTCGCGCGTTCCAGACGCCCGCGCGCGCGACCACGTCCACGTTTTCTGCCAGCCGTTCCGCGTGTTCCAGCGTCTTCAGGGCTTCCTCGTAGCGCAGGTATCGTTCCAGCACGCGGGCTTTGTTGGTCAAGGCGCGAACGCGCAGCGCGTCCGTCGGTGCCACCTCGAGTCCGCGCTCGAACCATTGCAGGCCGTCTTCCAGGGCGCCGCGCATGGCGGTGCTGGAACCCGTCTCGACGAAGGCTCGGATGGCGGGTTCGGCGTCTTCGTCGTCCCAGACGGTTCTCGCAGCCCAGTAATGCTCTGCGGCCACGGTCGGCGCGTCGCGCCGGATGCGTGCGGCGCGCAGGTTCAAGAGTTCCAATCGCGTGCGCGAGAGGTCGCTCAGCACGACTTCTCGGGTCAGGTCGTGGTTAAAAGCGACCGTATCGTCGAGGCGCACCAGCCCGGCGCGGCGCAACACTTCCAGCGCATCGCTGATTTCTTCCAATGAGCGTCCAGCGGTGCGGCGCGCAACGTTGGCGTTGGCGTTGGCGCCCAGCACCGCGATGGTTTCCAGCGTCTGGTACGCGATTTCGGGCAGCGTCTCGAGGCGGGTGCGCAGAAGATCCTGAACGCGGCGCGCGGCGGTTCCAGGTTCGGCGCGCAGCAGTTCGATCAAATAAAATGGGTTGCCGCCCGTGGAACGGCGTAACCGGGCGGGGTCGGCATCACCGCGCCCCAGGAACTGGGCGACGCTGGCGCAGGCCTCTTCTGGCAGTGGTTTGAGCGCGATGCGCGGCCCGAGGCTCTCTCTGGATTGGCGTTCAAACAGTGGGCGCGGGTCGGCGCTCGGGCTTTCCGTGTCGCGCTGCGTGGCGATGATCAGGATGCCGCGCGGCGGCGGGTTGGTTAGCAGGTGCAAAGCCAGTTCCAAGGTAGCCTGATCCGCCCATTGGATGTCGTCCAGCAGCACCAGCGCGGGTTTGTCCGGGTGCGTCAACAGGGCGCGGATGGCTTCAAACAGGGCGCGGCGTTCGTATTCGGGGCTGGCGGGCGATCCGCTCGGTTCCGTCAATCCGTGGGCGCGCACGTCGGGCAAAAAACGCGCCAGCGCGTCGCGTTGTGCCACGCCCAGGCCGCGCACGACATCCGCGCGTTCCCGCACCAGCGAACGAGCCAGCCGATCGAAGGCCACGAGCGGCAGCCCAGTCGGGGCGGCCACGCCGGTGGCGGTCAGCGCGTCGCGTCCGACCTGGTTGATCAACGCGTTGGCCAGTCGCGTCTTGCCCGCGCCCGGTTCGCCGTGAATCACGGTCAATCGGGCGCGACCCGCGCGCGCCAGGTCGAATTCTGCGCGCAACTGCTCGAGTTCCCCGTCGCGTCCGGCCAGTGGCACTTCGGTTTCTCTCGCGGGCCTGGGCGCGGCCTGGGCGGGTTCAAATTCGGCCTCGATGGCGGCGCGGCATTCGGTGGGCGTGCCCGATCGGACGGTTTCGAGCGCGTCGCGGGTGGTGCGGGTCGGTTCGACCTCGAGTTCCTCGCGCAGCGTGCGCGCGAGTTGCGCGTAGGTGGCGGCGGCGCGGTCGGTCAGCCCAAGCGCACCCAGGCACAGGATCAACCACCTTCCGGCGTCCTCGCGCGGTTCGGCGCTACCCTCGTGGGCGATCTCGAGGTACGGCAGCGCGCCCGTCAGATCGCCTTGACGCAGGGCGTCCGCACCGAGGCGCGCGGCCAGTTCGCGGCGGTTCGATTGGAACGATTCGCGGCGTTCCAGAATCCATTCCTCGAATTCCTCGCCCAGACCGCGATCCCAGTCGGGAAGCTGGTAGCCGTCCATGAAGCCGCCCGTCCAGGCGTCCCAGGCGGCGCGCGCGTTGGTCTCCAGCGTTTCTTGCCAGGTTAATGCGTCGCACTGGTGCAAAACGTTGATCCAGACGGTGTCCGCGTCGTATTCCAGCGTGTCCACGCCGAGCAATTTGGTCAGCGCGTGGCGCGCGACGGACAGGTTGTTCAACGGGTCTCTGGAATCCGGCCAGAGCTTCAGCGCGATGGTTCGGCGCGAGGTTCGTCCCTCGAGCGCCAGGTACGCCAGCAGGCCGACCGTCTTGATGGCCACCCGCGCGGGTTCGCCACCCAACCTCACGGCGGGTTGACCGAGCAGACGAATCTCGAGGATCGCCGCGTTCGAGTTGTCCTCAGGTGTCCGAATGCTGAGTGTCCCCTCCACCGCAATCCCCCGTCTTGTGCCGATCCTGCGCGACCTCGAGTGTAGCGCAAGAGTCCGTTTGGGCGTCCAGTCGGCTGGTTTTGCGCGTCTGGGTCGTCAGAATCGGAGGCGAGGCTCGAGCGCGCCGCTCGGGTCGCAACCCTCGAATTCAAAGAACACCGTCCAGCACGCATATTCGAATATGCGTGCTGGACGGTGTTCTCGTACCATGTCCCGGTAAATCGTCCTTAGGGCTTCAGGAACGCCGCGGCGAGCTGATTGAACCTGTCCGAATCCTCGTCATACGGGATCGCGCGGGCGCGAAGCACCTCGAGCTTGACCTCGGGGCGCACCTTCAAGAAATCCTGCGCGAAACGGATCGGCGTGAAAATATCGTCCGACCCCCAGACCAACAGCGTCGGCTGCTTGATCCTGGGCCAGAATTCCGAGACGCGCTGCTCCAGGAAACCCGCGAAAAAAGAGAACGGCGCGTACTGCTTGTTCGGCCCGTCCAGGTTCTGCTGGTAGATCGCGGTGACTTCCGGCGTGACGCGCCGCCAGTCCAGGTAAACGTAGTTGTACAAGAAAAAATTCAATCCCGAATCCGCCTTCAGGGTGCTGAAGATCACGTCGCCCAGGAAGGTTTTTGAAAACCGGTCGTAGAGTTCCTGGTTGCGTTTGCTGGTGGTCGTCAGCAATGTCCGACCGTCCTTGTTCTCGGGTTCGTTGATGTCGTACCCGGACGGGTTGGAAATCAGCAAACGCGTCACCAACTCCGGGTTTTCGGCGGCCACGCGGATCGCGTAATCCGATCCCAGGCTGCCCGCCACCAGCGCTGCGGGTTCGCGCACCACGTCGCGGATGAAGTCCTTCAGGACGCCGACGTACAGGTCGTTGGTGTACTGGATCGGGCGCGCATTGGAGCGCGCGAAGCCCGGCCAGTCGAAGGCGAACACGCGGTGGTCTTTGGCCAGCGCCGCCGTGTTTTCCCGCCACAGGTGGCTCGAGTTGCCCGCCCCGATGCCGTGAACGAACACGACGCTCGAGCCCCTGCCGCCAGCTTCCAGGTAGACGCGTTCGCCCCGCAGCGTGACGTAACGGCTTTCGGTCATGCCCGGCAGGCGCGGTGGGGGCGCTGCCTGATCAGACAAGTTACCTGTGGCGGGCGCGCAGGCCGCCAACGAAAGGGCGGCCAGACTCGAGACGATCCATGTTTTGGCGTTCACCGCGAAATTATCAGCGATCCAGACCCTGAAAACCAGCCTCCAGCTCGCAGTCTGCGCTCGAGACGACCGGGACGCCGTGCAGAACGCACACTTAGGAACATCGTTCAGGACGGTGTTCTTAGGTTTCCTGCGCTTCCGGCGGTTTGAGCACCACCGGCCCCTGCTTGCGCGGATCGCGGCCAACGACATCCTTGTAGAACGCCTTGATGACCTCGAAATCCGCGTTCAGATCGCCCGTCGGCCTCAGGTACGCGCCCATGCCGATCAGTTTGCGCTTCCAGTCGATCAACCCCAAAGCGATCGGGACGTTGGCTTCGAGCGCCATGTAGTAAAAGCCGCTCTTCCAGTACGCCGCGTGAGACCGCGTGCCCTCGGCGGCGATCACCATGAAGATCTCGTCGCGCGAGGTGATGATTTCCGCGACGCGCTGCACGAAATTCTTGGAGTTGTCCCGATCCAGAGGAATCCCGCCCAACCGACGCATGATTGGCCCCATCGGGCCGTCGAACAACTCGCGCTTGCCCACGAAACTGGCCTTGACACCCGTCGCCCAGGCCCACCCGATCAACGGCAAGAAATCCCAGTTCGAGGTGTGCGAGTACCCGACCGCCACGAACTTCTTTCCCGGCGGCGGTTCCAGCACGGCCTTCCAGCCGAACAACCCGAGCAGCGCTGTCCCGAAGCGCTGCCGAAAGCCGATGGGTTGATGGATGTGCATTGCCGGAAGTATACGGGTTTCCGCAGGCCGAAAAAGTGCCGATCAGGACGGGATTCAGGCCAGTCGAAGGTCTTTTTGCCATCCCCAACGACCGAGGAATCCTTCGCCGTTGCTTAGACGATACGAATGCCCCGTGCGACTTTTTGATATTCGATCCAGAATGCGATCTCGAGCATTCGCCGTGGATCAAGCTCGATCTCGAGGCATCGTTACGACGGTCGTTCGTGTCGCACAAGAAT
>CAXTKV010000069.1:0-10904 GCA_964244895.1 uncultured Deinococcales bacterium | reverse complement strand
CAAGAATACCGTGCTGGACACAAACATGAAACCACGTCCCAGACGGTGTTCTTCAATGGAAAACTCGAGGATCAGCTTTGTGCCGATCCTCGAGCCCGCGTTTCAACTTACTTGTCCAGCGAAACGATGATGTTCTTGTTGGCGGGCGCGCTGAACTTGTCGGCGGCGCTCTCGAAGGTCTTGTAACCCGCCGCTTCGACCTTGACGACGTACTTGCCCGCCTGAAGATCGCGGAACAAATGAACCGGGCCGGGCGCGGAGGAGATTTCCTTGCCCGCCTGCAGAAGGCGGATCGTGGCGCTCGGTGCTTTGGTTTCGATGCGCAGCACGCACGGGCACTTGGCGTTGATAGCGTCCGCGCGACCCGCAGCGACGTTGACGCTGAACTTCTTGCCGAGGGTCGCGTCGGCGGTCGGGCGAACCTCGAAGGCGTAATCGCCAGCGGCGGGTTTGGACACGAAGTAGCTCCACTGCCCATCCGCGCCGACCGTGACCTTACCCAGCGATTTGGTGTTCTGCACGATCTCGAGTTCCTGACCGGCCTTGCCGGAACCGGAGATGATGAAATCCTGCGCGTCGAGTTGCGCGCCATCGCTGGGCGAGTTCACGGTGAACCGGCCCGCGTCGGCTTTGGCGGCGCGCGCCGCCAGTTCCGCGTTGACGGCCTGAACGTTGTTGACGACTTTCGCGCCCTTGCGGGTTTCCGCCAGCCATTTCTGGCCTTCGCTGGAGCGCTTGATGGCCAGCGCCTTGTCGGTCGCGTCGGCCTTGGATTCCTCGAAGCTCTTGACGGTTTTGTCCACCAGGTTGGTGACCGACAGGACGTGGAATTTCAAGTCCTTGTCCTTGCCCTTTTCGATCACCTCGGAGATCTGTGTATCGCCGACTTTGGTGAGCGCTTTGGCCTCGAACACGGCGGTCTTGTAGGCTGGGTCTATCGTTTCTGGCGTGACGCTGCCGGTTTCGTTGGCGGTGCCTTTGGCTTTGGCGACCGCGCTGACGAAGCTTTTGCCGTCGGTCGCCGCGAAGCTCGAGCGGAAGGCTTTGGCATCGGCCAGCGTGCTGAAGGTCGCATCGCTCAGGGTCGCGCTGGCGGGTGTCGTGTACTGCGCGACGTTGTCCTTGTAGTACTTTTCTATCTCCGCGTCCGTGACCTTGACATCGCGAGTCTGGTACTGCTGCATCTGCGTCACGATGTCCGCTGCTGCACCGACGAAAGGCTTGCCCGTGACTTTGGCGGCGTTAACCGCGACCGCCTGGTTGATCAGGTTTTCCAGCGCTTGCGGCTTGAAGAACTGCTGGATCAGCGTGCCGCCCTGTCCGCCGCCCTGCTGCAGGAACTGCCCGATCTGCGGGTTGAAGTAGACGTTGCGGTTCAGTTCGGAAAGTTTGATCTCGTTGTCCCCGACCTTGGCGACGACCGGGTTGTACAACGACAGCGTGGAGCCCTTCGGGAATTCGACTTTGGCTTTGGCCTGAATGTCTTTGACCCAGTTCTCGATGGCCTGGTTGGACTTGGCGGCCTTGACATCCTCGGTCAGTTTGGCTTTGGCCTCGTCGAAGGTCTGCGGGCCGCTGGGCAGGGCCTTTTCGACTTTGATGATGTAGAACTTACCGCTGTCCTCGAGAATCCCGCTGGTCGCGCCGGAGGCGAGCTTGAAGGCTTCATCGGCAATTTTGGATGGCAGCGCGATCTTGGTGATTGGTTGCGGCAGGCTCTCGCCTTTTTTCGCTCCCAACGCGCCGTTCTGATCCGCCAGTTCCTTGGATACGGCCTTGGCGACCGCGCCGAAATCCTCGCCCTTGTCCAGACGGGCTTTGGCGTCATCGGCGGCTTTCTTGTCGCTGACCACGATCTGTCGCGCCAGAATCCTGGCTTCGTTCTTGTAGTTCTGCGGGTTCTGTTCGAGATGGAATTTCAACTCGGCATCGGTGACCGTGACGCCATCCGTGATTTCCTTGATGCGTTTGTTCAACTGCAACTGCTGGCGCACGGCCTCGCGGAAACCGGCGTCGGTGTACCCGAAGCCCTGAATGCGCGCCAGGTAATCCGCGTCGGTCGCCAGTCCCTGCTGCTGGCGCAGGTCGGCGATGAACTTGCGGACGTCGCCGTTGGAGACATTCACGCGCGCCGCGTCCTGCCGCGCCGAGGTGATCAGCACGGCCTGATCGACCAGCAAATTATCCAGATCCTGGGCGGCCACGCCGTCCAGACCCATGTTGAAAATCTGGCTGCCTTTTTTCAGACGGTCGATCTCGCGCTCACTGACGGGCTGACCGTTGACCAGCATCAGGGTCGCGCCCTCGGAGGCTTGCGGGCTGGAGCTGTTGCCGATGTTCGGCGTGAACTGCACGACCATGCCCGCCAGGAGGGCGACGGCCACCACACCGAGCACGACCCTCGAGATGATGGTGCGACGAGAAACCGGTTCTTCACGAACCGGGATTGAACGGGGTTTACCTGGCGTATCTCTCACTTGAGGTCCTCCTACGGGACGGGTTCCCACTTCTTTGTGCTGAACTTGACTTGATTTGCGTGCGGTGCTAGCGTCGTTGGCGCGCGCTCGTAGCTCAGTTGGATAGAGCGTTGGCCTCCGGAGCTAAAGGTCACAGGTTCGAATCCTGTCGGGCGCACCAGCAAGCTCTCACCTTCGACGGGCGGCGCACTCGAGCGCCCGTCGGGGGTTTTCACGACCCGCCAAAGCCCTCCAGACAGCTTGCGCCTCGTTGCATCGCGCGAGATTCTAGCACGCTGTTTGATCGTCTTATGAGATCGGGTTGGGTTTTCTGGCGGTGCGGCCTTTCCATCTCGCCGCTCGAGCCTCTCGCGGATTGTGCCGCCCAGGGCGGGGTTTCTCGAGGATTTAACGAGGGTTCGACCCGGAAGGACTTTCAGGTGCCAGATTCGGAGTTCGGATTCAGGTCTGAACGATCCTTTTAGAAATCCGTATTAGAAATCCGGGTGGCTTCCGTGCCGAGCCGTCCCGTTTCATCGGCTCACTCGAAGCCCCGATCGGTTTTTCTCGAGCCTGGGTTGAAGGACTTTCGCGCCTTGCACGAAACCGATCCGTTTTTCATTTGTTTTAATCTTCAATCCGTACCCTTTGTTCATGACCAACCCCGAACGCCCGCGTTTCCTGATCGACTCTGGGCTCTCGAACGCGCAGGCCAGGCGGCTCAGTCAGAAACTGGCCGAGCGCGGCGTGGGTGTGGAATGCACGCCGTCCAGGCTGGCGGGCTGGGATGTCTGGGCGTACTCGAGTCCTGACGCGCAGATGCCCGCCGACGACTGAGCGCTCACCGGGACACCGTCGGGCACGCGTTTTAAGAATAGCGTGCTGGACGGTGTTTGCGAGATCAGTTCTTTGGAATGCAGCTCTTCGAGGCGGGTCGTTCGGCGCCGATGGTCAAATTGACCGCTTCGAGCGCGACATCCTGAGATTGCAACCGCAAGCCCTGATCGCCGACCTCGATGTCGTCCAGGCGGCCCAGTTCGGTCACGACTGCGCCGTCCGCGCCGTCATTGCTCAGGCGGTACGCGACCAGGTCGTAGGTGCCGTTCTCCAGGGTGCCAAAGCGGAAGTGCCCGTCCTGATCCACGCCCAATCCCGGAAAGTTCAGGCGCTGCTCGTTGGACTGGCAGGCGTAATCGCGGCGGTACAACCTGACGCGCACGTTGGTCGTGTCCGCCAGGCTTCCGGGGCCGCCCTGGGTGTAATAGACGGGTTGTACGAAGCTGCGATTGCCGTAGGACAGCGCGATGCTCGAGCCGTATGCTCCTTCGGTCAGACCAAAGCGCTGCAGATTGACGGTCACGCGCAGCACCTCGCCGGGCGCGACGCTCGCCTGACGCGGGGATACGCTCAGTCCGGGGCTGCTCGAGTCGAGGCTGACGCTGGCGGTTTCGGTGCCCAGGTTCTGCACGCTGAAGCTCGCGCTGCTCAGGCCGGAACCCAGATCGAGCCCGCCGGATGCGGTTCCCGCGTCCCTTTGCACCAGCAACGGCCCGGTGCTGGTGTCGCTGATGGCGTTGGCGACGGCCTTGCTGGCGTCCAGCAGGCCCGCCCCGCAGCCGCGCTGGCAAAGGCTCAATCCCGTCAGGCTCGAGGCGTCGTGCAGCATGCCCGCGACCCGAACCCAGTTGTGCGCCGGATCGGTCGGGTTGAGCAGGCTGGGTTGAGCGCCCATCATCAGCGCGACCGTGCCCGCCACGTGCGGCGAGGCCATCGAGGTGCCCTGCTCGAAACCGTACTCGAAGTTCGGGTTGACGCTGGTGCCGCAACCGATGACGTTCGTGCCGTTCGCATCTTTCGGACAGACGCCGATGCTCGAGAGCACACCGTCCTCCGTGCGGTGCTGCAGTCCCTGATCGCCACCCGGAGCCATCAGGCTGACGATCGGACCGTAATTTGAATACGACGTGCGAGACCTGGTCGGCCCGAGCGCACCGACCGCGATCACGCCCCGCTGGTTGGCGGGCAGGAACCCGGAGGCGTCGATGCCATCGTTGCCCGCCGCCACCACCACCACCGCGCCGCGAGCGGTGGCCGCATCAATCGCGTCCTGAAGGATCTGGCTGGGTTGGCCTTGACCACCGAGCGACATGTTGATGACGTTGGCCGGGTTGGGGTTGACGGGCACGTTCGCGCCAGAGTTGAAGCTGGCCGGGATGCTCGCACCGACGGCCCAGTAGATCGCGCGGGCGATGTCCTCGAGGCTGCCGCCGCGCTGGCTGAGCGCCCGGATCGGCAGGATGCGCGCGTTCCACGCGACCCCGACGCCGCCCAGAGCGTTGTTGGCGCACGCGCCGACAGTTCCGGCGACGTGCGTGCCGTGGTATTCCGCGCCCGGATCGCTGTCGTAAGGATCGGCGTCACCTTGAAGAAAATCGAAACCGGGCAGGACTTTGGGGACGCCCGGTGCGACCTGGCAATCGAAGTCCGGGTGGCGGCGGGCAGGGTCGGTCTGGCTCCAGAGCAAGCCCGTGTCGATCACCGCGACCGTCGCGCCCGCGCCGAGCGATTGATCCCACGCGGCGGGCAGGTTCAGCATCTCGTAATGCCAGCGCTGGCTGCGGGCCGGGTTTCCGCTACCCGCGTAGAGCGGATCTGTGGGTACGGTCTGGGCGCGCAGGATCAGGTTGGGTTCGGCGTATTCGACATCCGGGCGGGCCCGCAATTGCGCGATCCAGCGCAGCGTCTCGAGCCCTATTGGGCTGTCGGCGCGGACGCTTTGGGCTTCCAGACCGAGCGGTCGTGCGCCAGGGCGCTCGATCACGCCCGCGCCGCCCGCGATGGGGCGGGCGAACGAGATGCGGTCGCGGCTCGAAGTCAGGTCGCTCGGGCGCAGATTCTCGGGTTTGAGCTTGAGGATCGCTTCGTCCGGCACGAATTCAGCGCCCGCAGGCATTCCGGCGGACAGGCCGAAGAACCGGATCGATGGGCGCACTCGACCTTCGATGCTGCCGCACGGTTGCCCCGGCCCGCCCAGCACGGTGATCGGCGCGCTCAGGGCGGTGATGGTGTGCGCACCATCGCTGACTTCGACCCGCACGCGCACGGTCGCGTTCAGGCTGGGGCTGGGCGAGATCGCGAAGCTGGCGCTCGGGCCGCTCGAGGCCACGAACGCATCTGGACGCGGCGTTAAACTGGCATCGTTGGCGTCCACGACGGCGTAAAGATATTTGAGTTTCGCACCCTGGGAAGCGCTGGCAGTGACGTTGATGTCGACGGTCGCGCACGGCTGAACGGTGCCGTTCGGCGTCAGCGCGATGCCGGAGACCACCGGGGTCTGATTGCCCGAGCAGGCGATCAGCAGGATCGCGATGGGCGCCGTCAGCGTCAGGGATGATTGGAAAGAACGCATTTGAACCTCGAGCCTAATGAATGAAGTGCTACCGAACTCTTACGGGGCCGTATCGACATCCTGGATGCGCGAAGCGGTGTCTGGGCTGAGCTGAAACTGAGGGATACTGGGCTGAAAGACGTTTCATCCAACAACACGAATTCGAGGGTTCAGATGAAATTTCAGCCGCGAGCGTTCCCGAAAACCACCGACGCACACATCGTCGATGCGATGTGGTCGCTCGAGTGCGAGCTTCGAGGCAGGGGTGCGCTCAAGGTGGCGGGCGTGGACGAGGCCGGTCGGGGCGCGTGGGCTGGCCCGGTCGCGGTCGGTGCGGTGATTTTGCCCTTCGATGCTCAATCGCGCGCGTACCGCGACTCCAAGACGCTCACGCCGAAGTCTCGCGAACGCCTTTCGCTCGAGATTCAGCGCGAGGCCGTGGCCTGGGCGCTCGAGTTCGCGGAATCGGTTGAAGTGGACGAGTTCGGCGTGCTGAACGCCACCAAACGCGCCGCGCTTCGCGCCCTTTCCAGGCTCGAGCCTTCGCCCGACGCGCTCGTGACCGATTATCTGAAGCTCGAGACGCGATTGCCCTTCCTGGCCCCGCCGCGCGCCGATGGCTCGAGTTACAGCGTGGCCGCCGCCAGCATCATCGCCAAGACCGCCCGCGACGAGCGCATGCGCGAACTCGAGGTGGCGTTTCCCGGTTACGGTTTCGGCGCGCACAAGGGTTACGGTGCAAAAACCCACCGGGAAGCCTTGGAGCGCCTCGGGCCTTGTCCCGAACACCGCCGTTCGTTCAGGCCAATTGCGCTCCTGGTGGACGGTCTGTTTTCGGGCGGATACACCTCAACACCGTCCAGCACGCATTCTTGAGTTCGCGTGCTGGACGGTGTCCTCGAGATACCCTCGCAAGCATCCAGTTCGTTCAGTATTGACTGAACGAACTGGACGAACTACAATCTGCGCGTGCTGGAACCCCGAGAAAAAGTCATCGAAGATTTCGGACTGTACTTCGAGCAGTACGGCCTGCCGCGCATCCTGGGGCGGATTTACGGCCTCTTGATGATCACCGACGCCCCGATGCTCGGGCTGGACGAGATGGCCGAACAACTCGGCATCTCCAAGGCGAGCGCATCCACCTCCGCCCGGCAACTGCAAGCCTTCACGCTGATCGAGAAGCTCAGCCTGCCCGGCGATCGGCGCGATTACTACCGCGTTGCTCCTGACGAATACGTCCAATACCTGCGAACCACCCTGGAAAAATCGCTCGAGTTTTCCAAGCTGATCGAACGCGCCGCCCAACTCGAGAACCTGACGCCCGCCTCTCGCACCAAGCTCGAGCGGATCGCGCACGTCTACGAAGCCCTGACCGAGACGATCCGCAGGTTTTTTGAGAATTACCAGTTCGAAGACCCCGCCGACCCGACCGCGCCCCAGAAACCCGCATCTCAGAGGACGGTGAAACCGTGACCCAGACAGCCATCAAGCTCGAATCCGTCACCAAAACCTACGCCCGAACGCGCGCCCTGGACGGCCTGAGTCTCGAGGTGTCACGGGGGGAATTGTTCGGGCTGGTCGGGGTCAATGGCGCGGGCAAGACGACCGCGCTCTCTTGCGTGATGGGCTTCATCCGGGCCACGTCAGGAAGGCTGAACGTTTTGGGCCTCGACCCGTGGACGGACGTGCCCGCGCTGCACGCGCGCGTGGCCTGGCTGCCCGGCGACGTGCGCTTGCCGGACGGCCTTTCGGGTCGGGAATGGCTGGATTACCAGGCGTCGGTGGCCGGGCTGGATCGCTCGCGCCTGGCGGGGCTGGCGCGAGACTGGGAAGTCCCGATCAACCAGCCCATGCGCACGCTTTCCAAGGGCAACCGCCAGAAGATCGCGCTCCTGAGATTGCTGACCTCGAGCGCGGAACTGCTGGTGCTGGACGAACCCACCTCCGGCCTCGACCCGATCGCTCAGGAAAAACTGCTGTCCGTGCTGCGCGAGCGCGCCGGAGCGGGCGCGACGGTCTTATTCAGCTCTCACAGCCTGGCGGAAGTCCAGACGCTGTGCGACCGCATCGCCGTGATCGACCGCGGGCGCGTGCTGCAAACCGGAACCGTACCCGCGCTGACGGGCGGCACGCACAGGCTGTCCGTCTGGACGCGCGAGCCCATCGAAGCGCGCGGTTTGGAAGCCTGGAAACCGCACCTGGTCGCGCCGACCCACGCGATTCTGACCGGAGAACGCCTGCTCGAGGACGCGCTGCCGAAACTCGCAGCCTTCAGCGTGGAGCGCGCTGAATACGGTGGTATCGGCCTGGAAGAACTGCTCGAGCAGAACCACGCGCAGCCGGTGGCGCGATGAACCGCACCGTTCTGGCGCAGGCACTGCGCACCGGACGGGTCGGTCTCGTCTGGTACGCGATTGCGGCCTTCTGCGCGGTGGCGCTCGGCGGGGTCGGGTTGGGCGCGCTGCACAACCAGAATGCGGCGGCGCTCCAGGAATTCATCAAGGGCTTGCCGCCCGCCGTTCTGGACGCCTTCAAGATCAGCGTTTCGGGCTTCACCAGCCCGGTCGGCTACGTCTCGGCGCGATCCCTGAGCCTGACCTGGCCGCTGGTGGTGATCGCGTTCGCGGCGGGCAGCGCGGGCGCGATCAGCGGCATGATCGAGCGCGGCACGATCCATTTCGAGCTTTCACTGCCCGTATCCAGGGCGCGCTGGTTCTCGAGCCGGATCGTTTCGGGCTTCGTCGGACTGGTCGTGATCCTGCTGGTGACGCTCGGAACGCTCTACCTGTTCGCGTCCGCCCCGTGGTGGCGCTTCGCGGTGTTGGGCTTCGCCTTCGGCGCGCTGTGGCTGGGCGTGGCTTACGCCATCGCGGCCTTCGCGCGGGATCGGGGCTCGGTGACGGGCGCGGTCTTCGGGCTGTTCGGCTTGCAATACGCGATTTCGATCATCGCGGACGTGGTGACGGGCGCGAAATGGTTGGGCAGTTTGAGCATCTGGGGCGCGTACCAGCCCGAAGGGGCCGTCAACGCGGGCGCGCCGTGGGGCACGGTATTGGCCTGGCTGCTGATCGGCGCCATCGGTTTCGCGGTGGCGGTGTGGCGTTGGCGAACCCGCGATATTCCGGCCTGAATCGCTGAGGCTGCGTTCCCGAGGCTCGCGCGGCTCGTTCTCGAACCGACTCGAGCCAATCCGTTTCTCGAGCCCGCGATTTCGAGTCGTTCATGCTCAACGGCTCGCTTCGGTGAGGTTGATTTCGGGGAACACCGTCCAGCACGTATTTCTTAAATTGCGTCCAGGACGGTGTTTCTCGAGTAGACTGCCTTCGTGAACGCCCCGGATGCGAACATCTGCTCTCTGTGCGGCCAGGGGAACGCCTGCGCGATCCAGCGAGGAAAACCCATCGAGGACTGCTGGTGCTTTCGCGCCGTCATTTCCCAAGATGTTCTCGAGCGCATCCCGGATGAGCGACGCGGTCAGTCCTGCATCTGCCCGAGCTGCGCCGGGGTTCAGAATCTGGGCCAAGACGAGGCTCGAGCCACCTGAACACAGAACACTTCAGGGTTCCGCGATCAGGCTGACCAGCACGCCCAGCAGGTGCCGCTCCAGAATCCGCAATTTGAAACCCGACTGCTCCAACAAACGGAGCGTCCGACGGTTCGCGTGGCAACCCACGATCCTGTCCCAGATGGGATCGATCGCGTCCGCGCCCAGACCCAGCACGGCGTTCGGCGGTCGGACGTGCTCGAGCGCCAGCAAGCGCCCACCGGGACGCAAGACGCGCCGGATTTCTGAAAACAAGAGCGCCGGGTCGGGAATGCCGCACAGCCCGAGCGAACTCGAGACGGTATCGAAACTGCCGTCACCGAAGGGAATGCGTTGAAAATCCGTCTGCCACAACTCGACCAAAAACGGCAGCGCGTCCGCCCTGGCTCGGGCTTTTTCCAGCATTTTCTCGCTCAGGTCCAGACCCGTCAGGCTCGAGAGCTTCGGGTAATGCGCGAAGGTCGCGCCCGTTCCAACGCCCAATTCCAGCACGTCGCCGCGCGCTTGGCTGAAGAGTTTCGCGCGCATCGTCTCGAGCCTGCCCGCCCCGCCGACCGCGTCGTAATTCGCGGCCTGATGGTCGTAAATCTCGCGCACGCGCTCCGGCTTTGCCACGAACGGATTCTACGACAGCCTTACCTGACGGTGTTTTAGCTGTACTCGCCCAGATCCTCGAGCAAATCCTTGTAGAGTTCCAGCGCCAACTCGCCGACTTCTCGCACGGCGGCCTCGCCGCGTTTGCCCGCGTCCACCCGAGCGTTCGCCACCTCGAGCGCTTTGGCCAGCACTTCCGGAAAGATCGGCCACGGGTCCTCGAAATCCTCGCCCTCGGGTTCGAGCCTGACGACGGTCGGCAGGGCATCCGGATCGGTTTGCCCGACGGGTTCCGTTCCCGCGACGGGTTCGCCCTGCTCGAGCGCCCCGAGCGCCAGGGCCGCCGCCGCTTTTTCGGCATCGCGTTTGGTGCGCGCCTGCGCGCTCGCCCAGACCCGATCCGAGATCACGATCTGGGTGGTGAAGACCGGCTGGTGTTCCGGGCCGCTCGCGATCGTCTCGAAGCCCGGTGCGCTCAGGCCGTTGACGCGACAGTATTCGATCAGGTCGCCCTTCGGGTTCGTCATGTTGCTCCCTTGAGATCTGGATTTCGCTCGGTCTGAAGTCGCGCCCGTCGCACCGGACGCGGCTTGAGACCGAGGAATGAGCGCACTGTAACACGCGCGATTCCTCGAGACTCGAGGAATCGCTCTGCATACACGCGATGGTGAACGCGTGAAACGAGGCTGACGTTCGCAGGGGTTCCAACCTCGGCTCGAGTGCGCCCAGATCGCGATTCTCGAGCCGGATCGACACGAGAACACCGTCCAGCACGCATATTCCAGAACGCGTCCAGGACGGTGTTCCTCGAGCCGCTACGCCAGCTTGGCGGCTTTTTCCGTGTTCTCCCACGGGAATTCCGGGCGTCCAAAGTGCCCATAGGAACGGGTCGCCGTGTAGATCGGGCGTTCGAGCTGCAATT